>JBGAHN010000215.1:0-8140 GCA_044226145.1 Labilithrix sp.
CGCGCACGCGCCTCGGCCAATGGGTCGAAGCGACGCGCACGATCGAGCTGTCGCGCCCGCTGCACCTCGAGCAGTCGTGGGGCGTCGTCGTCGAGGTGCTCAAGCACGAGATGGCGCACCAGTACGTGTCCGAGGTCCTCGGCGAACGCGCGGAGACGGCGCACGGGCCTCGATTCCAGGCCGTGTGCGCGCGGCTCGGCATCGACGGGGCCGCCTCGGGGATGCCGAAGGCGCGCGCCGAGCGCGATCCGGCCGAGGGTCGCATGGCCGAACGCATCGCGAAGCTGCTCGCGCTCGCGGAGAGCCCGAACATCCACGAGGCCGAGGCCGCGATGGCCGCCGCGCAGCGCCTCTTGCTCAAGTACAACGTCGAAGCGCAGCGCTCGATGGCCGAGCGCGGTTACGCGTGGATGCACCTCGGCAAGCCCACGGGGCGCACGACGGAGGCCGAGCGCATCCTCTCGCTCATCTTGGGCAAGCACTTCTTCGTCGAAGCGATCTGGGTGCCCGTCTACCGGCCGCTCGAAGGCAAGCGCGGCAGCGTGCTCGAGATTTGCGGCGCGCCGGAGAACCTCGAGATCGCCGAGTACGTCCACGGCTACCTCACCGCGACGGCCGAGCGCCTCTGGCGCGAGCACCGGACCGCGATGGGCATCGCGAGCGATCGCGATCGGCGCACGTTCGTCGCCGGCGTGATGACCGGCATGAGCGACAAGCTCTCACGCGAGGCGAAGAAGAACGAGAAGAGCGGCCTGGTCTGGGTCGCCGACGGCGATCTGCACACGTTCTTCCGCAAGCGTCACCCGTACGTCCGTCACGTGCGCTACGCCGGTCAGCGCCGCACCGACGCCTACGCGCACGGCCGCGAGGCGGGGCGCAAGATCGTCCTGCACAAGGGAATGAAAGGAACGGCGGCGTCGCGCGGTCGGCTCCTGGGTCCGGCGTCGCGCGGATGAAACCACGGCGCGATGCGCCTTCGAGGAAAGAGTCCGAACCATGCCTTACGTCCTCTTCGAGACCGCGATCGGCACGTGCGGGATGTCGTTCGGCGCGCGCGGCGTCACTTGCTTCGCGCTGCCGGAGGCCTCGCTCGACGTCACCGAAGAACGCCTCCAGCGCCACGCCTCCGACGGCCGGGTGGCGCTCGACGACGCACCGAAATGGTTCCGGGACGCCGTCGCGCGGATCACCAAGCACCTCGCCGGCAAGCCTCAGTCGCTCGAGTCTATCCCTGTCGAGATTGTCGGCGTGACGCCGTTCGTGCGGGCGGTCTACCAAGCGCTCCGTGATGTGCCCGCGGGACACACCACGTCGTACGGCGAGCTCGCGCAGACGATCGGGGCCGCCGGCGCCGCGCGCGCCGTGGGCCGAGCCATGGCGCTCAACCCCATCCCGATCCTGATCCCGTGCCATCGCGTGCTCGCCGCGGGCGGCAAACACGGTGGATTTTCGGCCTATGGCGGGCTCGTGACGAAAGAGCGTCTGCTCGCGCTCGAAGGGTACGCGTTGGGGCACGCGTTGAGGGGCGCCGCCCTCGGTCGAGGCGCAGCGAAGAAGGTCGGCGCGAAACGGACGCGCTCTCGGAAGTGAGAGTCCCGAAGGTCTCGAACGCGCGGCCCCGGAAGTAGGAAGAGGAAGTCGACCCGGCGGCGCAAGCTGGGCTACGCTGTCGTTCGATGGCGCAAGTTCGCCGACCCGGGGAGATCGAGCTTCCCCACGGTACGCGGCTTCTCGACCGCTACACGATCCTCGATCGGGTCGACAGCGGCGGCATGGCCACGATTTACCGCGCGAACGACGAGCGCCTCGACCGCGTCGTCTGCGTCAAGCTGCTCCGAACGACCATCGTCGAGGGGACGGGCTCGACGAGCGGGCACGCCGTCTACCGCGCGACGTACTCGCACTTCCTCCAAGAAGCGCTCGCGCTCTCCAAGCTCTCGCACCCGAACACGTTGCGTATCTACGACTTCGGGTATCTCGATGGAGATAGCAACGGGGCGCGCAAGAGCGACACCGGCGGCGCGCCCTTCCACGTGTCCGAGTTCCTCGACGGCGGAAACCTCGAAATGCACGTGCGCGCGCAAGGATCGCTCGAGCCGGCCGAAGTGCTCGACATCCTCGAGAGCATCACGGGCGCCATGGCGGAGGCCCACGAGGTCGGGATCATCCACCGCGACATCAAGCCGTCGAACATCCTCTTCGCCCGCGTGCGCGACGAGCTCGTGCCGAAGCTCGCGGACTTCGGCATCGCGCAGAGCGGCCTCCGAAAGACCGGCGCGCGCGGCAACGACGAGCAGTCGATCAGCACCGTGGCCCTCTTCTCGCCGCGTTGGGCCGCGCCCGAGCAGCTCTGCGGCTCGCCCGAGGGCCCGCGGACGGACGTGTACGCGCTCGCGCTCGTCGTCACGTTCATGCTCACTGGACAATTCCTGTTCGACGACGAAAACGTGCGCGAGACCTTCGACGAGCGCGTCCGCGACGACACCCTCGTGCGCTCGCGCCTCGACGAAATCGCCCATCGCCTCCCGGGCGGCGCCCATTCCCCGGTCATGCGCGTGCTCGAACAAGCGCTGGCCTCGCGACCGAGCGAGCGTATTTCGACCGCGCCCGAGTTCTTTGCGCGCCTCCGGGAAGCGCTCGAGCCTCGGCAGGCTTCCGTGCCCGACGCCGCCGGCTTCTTCCTCCCGCCTCCGGCCGATTTGCCGGATTTCGGCGCGGCGCAAGAGCCGAGCAGCGTGACGCTCGAGCTTCGGGACGCGCGTAAATTCGACGCACCGCGTTTCCCCGCCGCCCCCTCCGGCCCGCGCCAAATCCGTCTCGCGCCCGTCCACGAAAAGCTCGACCTTTCGTTCCAGACGCCGACCGGCATCGACGTGCGGGTTCGCGTCACGATGCTTCCGCCGGAAACGGCCAAGATCCACATCAAAGGGCTGACTTGTTTTGTAGGCAGGCGTGGTCAACGCCCCTCCCCCGCCATCACGGTCGACCGCGACGGCTCGGTGGAACTGGTCGCGTCATCGCGCGAGGTGCTCGGCGAGCTCTCGTGCTTCTTCGGTCGGGAGGCCGAAGGCGGTTGGCTCTTTGTCGTGGACGGAAGACAGGTTCTGATACCCTATTCGGAAGCCAGGCAGGCCGTCGCGCTGATGCTCCATTCCGGTCAAGACATCATCGTCATGTGCCGACGGTCGTAGAAGGACTCGTGTGACGCAGGAAACCTCGCCCCGACCCATGGGGCTCGAAGACGACGAAGAAGAGGAGCGCACGACCGTCGCCGCGGCGCCGGACGTGGATGCCGTCGCGCCCGCGTTTTCTTCGGCTGTGGATCCGAGGCTCCAGGGACCGAAGCACTCCGTTCGTCCGGGCGCCGAGCCTCCGCGCAGCGTGGCGCCGCCGCGTTCGGCGATGTCGGGTCCGCCGCCGCCGCCGCTCGAGCGAAAGCCGTTCTCGCAAGCCGCGCCGCCGTTGACGAGCGGCGTGGCGCTCTCGACGATGCCGTCGGGCCCGTCGTCGCTCGGGTACGCGCCGCGCGGGGATCTCTCGCTCTCGGGCGCGTCGCCGAGCGGGAGCCTCCCCAGCCTCCCCCTCAACACGGGCATGGTCAAGGCCGCGCCGAACACGCTCGGCGTGCGCGGCGATCAAGCCCCCCGCGAAGGGCGCACCGCGCCGTTCCACATCACGCGGGCGCGCACCTACTCGTTCGTGCTCGATTCCCGCGGCATGCCCGTCGAGCTCGGCTCGGGCCGCTTCGCCAAGGTCTTCGCCGGCGAGGAGCGCTGGCTCGAATCGAAGACCGATTTCCGCCGCCCCGTCGTCATCAAGATCCTCCAGAAGGGCGTGTCCGAAGAGGACCACATGCGCTTCCAGATGGAGAAAGAGCTCCTCGAGCGCGTGCAAGGGCACCCGAACATCGTCGAGCTGTTCGCGTCGGGCGAGAACGAAGATCAGACCTTCCTGCCGCCGACGATCCGCGACAAGTGCGACACCGAGTTCATGGTGCTCGAGCGGCTCGAGATGAGCCTCGAAGAGCGCCTGAAGGGCTCGCGCAACAAGGCGTCGAAGGAAGACCTGCTCCTCTGCGACATGCGCGAGCGGCTCTTCCGCGTGCTCGACTACATGATCCCGATCGCGAGCGCCGTCGAGTACGCGCACCTGGTTCGGAACATCTGCCACCGCGACATCAAGCCGGCGAACGTCCTCATCGGGCTGCCCGATCCGAAGCTCCGCGGCTCGTCGCTCCAGGTCCGCCTCGCCGACTTCAACGTCGCCAAGCTGCACGACGACGAAGTGCAGTTCGGCATGACGCGCATGCAGACGGCCGTGCCCGGCACGCTCTTCTTCCAGAGCCCCGAGCAAGAGACGAACATCCTCGAGCTCCTCGTCAACGTCCAGCAAGGCGTGCCCGAGGTCGAGTTCTTCGAGGACTTCTATATCCAGATCGCGAAGAACGACTCGTTCTCGCTCTTCAACCGCTCCGAGCAGTACCCGATCCTCTACGCCGATCGCGCGCGCAAGCGCCTCGTGCTCGCGCGTCCCTACCGCGAGCAGAGCGAGTCGAACGTGCGTGCGCGCATCCAGAAGTCCGTCGGTCGCCCCGCGGACATCTACTCGCTCGGCGCGATGTTCTACTACTTGCTGAGCGGCGCGTACGCGAACCCGAAGACGCTCTACGACGCGTTCCACAAGTTCATCGAGTACGAGAAGGCCGACGAGAACAACACCATCGAGGCGTACCTGCGCCACGAGTACAGCGTCATCAACTCGCTGCGCGCGCCGAAGAGCTCCGACGGCTCGCCCGAGGTCGCGCCGGCCGACCGCTTCTTCTCGTACAAGCACTACCTCGACGGCAACGGCGAGCTGCTCGACCCGAACGTCATGCTCATCGTCGCCAAGTGCATGATCCGCAACAAGCCGGACAGCTACTGCCAGGCGCATGATCTCGAGACGAAGGGCATCAGCGATCTCGTCGCGGATCTCATCAACATCTACTCGCTCTACGGCTTCCGTCCTGGCGCGCGACCCACGCACCTCGTGCACCGCCCGAGCGCCAAGCGCGGGCTGCTCAAGCGACGCCTCAGCAGCCGGCTCCGCCAGCTCTGGCTGCAGATGCTCGCGTATTTCCGCAAGAAGCGCTGAGGCCGCATCGAGCGACCGACCGCGACCGACCGCGACCGTCGGCGACCGCGACCGTCGGCGACCGTTCAAGGCCGCGGCGGCACGGAGCTCGTCCGACGCATGCCGTGGCGCGCCTTGCGCTGCGCTTCCTGGACGTTGCGGACGACGCCGCCGGTGTCCTTGCCGACGAAGAATCGGACCAGCGTGCCCGCGCGCTCTTCGAGCACCACGACGCCGGCGTCGGGCTCGGCGTAGATGCGCTCGAGCGCGTCCCACGCGATGGTCGTCTGCTTGCCGTTGTCGTGGACGAGGACGCCCTCGTCGCGGATGGCGAGGTAGACGTCCTCGAAGAGCATGAGGCCCATCGTGACGAAGCCGAGCAAGAGCCCGAACACCATCGTCACGCCGCCGGCGAGGCTGACGCCGAAGCTCACCTCGAACGAGAGGCGGTGCATCAGGTGCGCGCCGATCGCGCTCGCGCCCAAGGCGGTGAGCCCGGCGGCCACGATCAAGAGGCGCTTGGTCGACGCCGACCGATCGACGCGGAAGAAATCGACGCCCGGGGTGGCCACGCGGTCATTTTAGAGCAGGTTCGACGGCGCGGCGCGAGCGACGCTTCTCGAGGCGGGAAAAAAGCACGTACGCGGCGATGCCCGACGCGATCACGCCGACGCTCGCGAGGCACTCGGTCGGCCGGTGCCACATCATCGACGCGCCGATGAGGACGTTGGCGACGACGTAGAGCGCCGGCACGATGGGGTAGCCCGCCGCGCGGTAAGGCCGCGGCCTGTCCGCCGCACGGACGCGCAGGACGTAGAGGGCCGACGTGTCGGCGATCGTCGCGAGCACGATCGCGAACGTCGTGTAGTCGAGGATGCTCGGGAACTCGTCGAACGCCACGACCAGCACGCACGCGGCGACGGCCTGCACGACGACCGCGACCCACGGCGTCCGCGACGTCTCGCTGAGGAGCGCGGCGCTCCGGAAAAAGAGGCCGTCGTTCGCCATCGCGTAGACGATGCGCGGGCCGGTCAACACGTTCGCGTTGAGCGCGCCGAAGATCGACACGAGCATCATCGCGGTGACGATCCCCGCCCCGTGCGCGCCGAAGATCACGCGACCGGCGGTGACCGCCGCGGGCTCGTCCCCTCCCCCGACGAGCGCGTCCATGCCGAGCACGCGGACGTAGGTGCCGCTCACGAGCAGGTAGACGAGCGCGCAGAGGCCGAGCCCCCAGAAGAGCGAGCGCGGGAGGTTCCGCTCGGGGCGCGCGATTTCCCCGGCGACGTAGACGCTCGCGTTCCACCCCAAATACGAAAAGAGGATGGGCGAGAGCGCGGCGCCGAACGCCGACGGCGCGACGGAAGGCGCCACCCGAGGCAGGAGATCCGGTGCGGATGCGGCAAAGGGGCTCGCCGCGACGAAGATCACCAGCGCCGCGACCTTCGCGTAGCCCGTCCACGTGTTGACCCGCGCGCCGGCGCGCGTGGCGTACGCGTTCACGGCGCTCGTGACGCCGACGAGGACGAAGGCGAGGACGAGCTTCGACGCCGAGGAGAGCGGGACGATGCTCCCGAGCGTGAGGGAGAACCCCACGGCGAGCGTCGCGATCGTCCCGGCGAAGATCGCGAAGAACTGGACCCAACCGGCGACGAACCCGACGACCGGATGGTACGCCGCGCGCAAATAGACGTAGTTGCCGCCCGCGCGCGGGAACATCGCGCCGAGTTCGGCGTTCGCGAGCGCCCCGGCGAGTGAGAGGGCGCCGCCCGCGGCCCACGCGAGGCCGAACCAGAACGGCGTCGGCAAGAGGCGCGCGACGTCGCCCGGCGTGAGGAAAATACCGACGCCGATCACCGACGAGACCACGAGCATCGTCGCGTCGCGGAGCGAAAGGACGCGGGGCTGGGACGGCTCGCTCACCTCCCCACTTCTACCCGTTCCGGCGACGCCTGCGGTATCCTACGGGCCGCCGATGCGCATTCGATCCGCTCCTTCGTCCACCCGTACGTTCGCGCCTTCGTTCGCTCCCACGTTCTTGGGCGCGATCGTCGCGCTCGCGTCGTGCGCAAGTCCGCCGTCCCCGCCGCCCAAGCCGATCGTCACCGTCACCAAGCCGGTCGTCGACGAGAGCATGGCCAGCATCACGAGCTTCGCCGTGGCGCCGAGCAACCTCTCGGTGGACGTCATCGGGATGCGCGAGGGCGCGGTCGTCCCCGACGGAAACCGCGATCTGGCGTTCACGGCGACGCTTCGCGGTCCCATCGACGCCCTCTTCCTCATCGCGTGCACCGAACGCGGCGAGCCGCTCCACCACTTTCGCGCCGACACGATCAGCGGCCACGAGGAATGGCCGGAAGAGCTCGGCAGCATCATCGAGGTGGGGCGCCTCACGGAGTGGATCGCGCTCGTCGAGAACGGAAAATTCGTCAACCAACGAAACGGCCGCATCTCCATCGACGACGCCCCGCACACGCTGGAGCTCTACGTCCCGAACAGCGGCATGCTCCGCGGCGGCACCCACCTCAGGCTGTACGCGCGCCTTCCGAGCGGCAAGTTGATCGACGGACCGGTCGTTTCCTATTGATCACGACCGACGCCGGTGTTCGCATCGGGTTAGACGGTGTTTGCTCCGTTTCGGGCAACGTCGATTGGGACGAACGAATGACGATTCGCGGTTGGAACGACGGTTGGCAAGCGCTGTTCGAGAGCCTCGCGCACATGAAGGCCACGTGGCCGACGCGCGGATGGAGCTGGATCCGAGGCTGATGTGCTGCACGTCCTCGTTCACGACCGAGCAAGAGCCGCAAGCCCGCAAAGCCGACGTCGGTGCCCGGACGGAGGGACGTCGACCATCGCGCGGGCCCCGCAGTCGCTGCGCGACGTGTGCGAGCGCTCGGGCGGCGTCCGTCAGGGCCAGCTCGTCCTCTCGACGGGGCCGGTCAACGGCCTCTTGGTCTACGAGGCTCTGGTGGCCGTGGGGCGACGCCGAGACGGTCCCGCACGTAGGGCCTCGCCGACGTCGATC
>JBGAHN010000015.1:0-60214 GCA_044226145.1 Labilithrix sp.
CTGCGAGTCACCGGATCGCGCCGCCAACGAGAAGTTCATCGACGCGCTCCACGAACGCCTGGAAGCGACGATGACCGAGCGCGCGAACTGCGCGCGCGCCTGCACGACGGACGCATGCCGAAAGGACTGCGGCCCCGAGCTGATCTCGTCGATCGAGAGCGGCACGAAGGACGTCCGCGCGTTCTTCGAGGCGAACAAGTGGCTCTACGCGAACCTCCAAGATCTCGAGGACGCCGACCACACGCTCGAGCAACAAATCGCCTTCCGCAGCGGCATGGTCGAGGATCTGCTCGAGGAGACGCACGCCGAGCCGAACCTCGGCCTGGATCGGTTCCGCGAGCGCTGGAAGAAGGCCGCCGAGGAGCGCGACGACTTCCCGAGCGGCTATTTCGCGTCGCGCGACGGCACCCAGCTCGCGATGCGCATCATGTCCACGACCTCCGGCCTCGGCGGGAGCGCGGACGACGATCTCTACCGCCTCGTCGAGCACGTCACCGAGGACCTCCACCCCGCGTCGTTCCACCCGGACATGAAGGTGGGCTTCGGCGGCGACATCCCGAACGCCGCCGCCGAAAAGGAGGCGCTCGTCCACGAGGCCATCACCGCGACGCTCATCGCCGCCGTCGTCATCCTCGGCGGCATCGTCTGGTTCTACGGCTCGATCGGTTCGCTCGTCCTCGTCGGCTTCCCTCCGCTGCTCGGCGTGGGCTGCGCGTACGCGTTCGCGACCGCGAAATACGGCTACGTCAACGCCTCCGGCGCCTTCCTCGGCGCCATCATTCTCGGCAACGGCGTCAACTACCCGATCGTCTTGTACTCCCGTTACAAGGAGTTCCGCGCGCGCGGGATGACGAGCGACGTGGCCCGCCGCGAAGCCGTATGGAACGCGTTCCGCGCGGAGCTCGTCGGCTCGTCCGTCGCGAGCATCGCGTACGGCTCGCTCACGGTGACGCGTTTTCGCGGGTTCAACCAGTTCGGCGTCATCGGCTTCGTCGGCATGCTCCTCGTGTGGATCACGATGATCCCGTGCCTGCCGGCGCTGATCGTCTTGCTCGAACGCGCGCAAGGCCACCTCCCGCGGTGGCTCCGCGAGAAGAGCGCCACGGTCGCTCGCGACGGCAGTCGCGGCCCGGTCGCGCGCGTCGTCGGCAACGTGACGGCGAAGTGGGCGGGGTGGATCGTGGCGGGTGGCGTCCTCTTGACGCTCTTCTGCGCGAGCCACCTGCCGTCGTTCCTCCGCGATCCTTGGGAGTACGACTTCGACAAGCTCGGCTCGAAGAACTCGCGGTCGAACGGCGCGGCGGTGTGGACGGAGAAGGCGACCCACATCCTCTCGGGCAACATGAACCTCGCCGGATCGCTGGTCCTCGCGGATCACCCCGATCAGGTGCCGCTCGTCAAGGAGCGCATCCTCGCCAACGACGCCGCCGATCCCGAGGGAGCGATGATCGACACGATCACCACCCTCACGGACTTCTTGCCGGGCGCCGCCGCCCAGCAGCAGGCCAAGCTCGAGGTCCTCGACCGGCTGCGCGAACGCCTCACGCCGCGCGTGCTCGCGAGCCTCGGCGACGAAGAGCGGAAGTCCGTCGAGGAGATGAAGCCGCCGGAGACGCTCCACGTGCTCGCGCCGGAAGATCTCCCGACGTTGATCAAGCAGCGCTTCCAGGAGCGCGACGGCACGCTCGGGACGCTCTTCTACGTCCGCTACAAGCCGTCGCTCGCACGCAACGACGGCCACGTCCTGCTCCGCATGGCGAAGACGATCGATGGCGTCCGCCTCCCCGACGGCACCCGCGTCGACACCGCGAGCCGCGCGACCGTGTTCGCCGAGATGATCCGCTCGCTCGAGCGCGACGGTCCGCTCGCGACGGCCGTGTCGTTCTTGGCGGTCACGTGCGTCGTCCTCCTCGCGACGTCGTCGTTGAAGGGCGCGTTCGCCGTGCTCGCGTCGCTCCTCGTCGGCGTGATCTGGATGCTCGCGGGCGGCGTGCTCTTCGGCGAGAAGCTCAACTTCCTGAACTTCATCGCGCTGCCGATCACGTTCGGCATCGGCTCGGAGTACCCCTTCAACATCTTCGACCGCTCGCGTCTCTTGGGAGGGGACGTGACCCGCGCGGTCAAGCTGCACTTCGGCGCCGTGACGCTCTGCAGCTTCACGACGACGATCGGCTACGGCTCTCTCCTCTTCTCCGACAACCAGGCGCTCCGCTCCTTCGGACGCTTCGCCATCGCCGGGGAAGTGGCCTGCCTCATCGCGGCCGTCATCTTCCTTCCGTCGCTCCTCCACGTCCTCGGCATGCACCGACGAGGCGCCGCCGAAGACGCGAAGGAAGAGGTCCAGGCCGGCGCACCTACATCGTAGCTCCACCGAAGGGCTCCCAAGTCTCTTTCCCAGGGGCCGGCTTTTGGGCAAAGGTGGTCTCCTTCGATGGACGCACTCCGTATCCGTGGCACCGGCAAACCCCTCCAAGGCACCGTCCGGATCAGCGGCGCCAAGAACGCGGCGCTCCCGATCCTCTGCGCAACGCTCCTCTCGGACGGCGCGAGCCGCCTGCGCAACGTCCCCGCGCTGCGCGACATGGAGACGACCTCGGCGCTCCTGCGCTTCTTGGGGCGCGAGGTCACCTTCGACGCGCCCGAGGTGAACGTCGCCGCGGGCTCGGAGGTCCGGCCCGAGGCGCCCTACGAGCTCGTCAAGCAGATGCGCGCGAGCGTGCTCGTCTTGGGGCCGCTCGTCGCGCGCTTCGGCCGCGCGAAGGTCTCGCTGCCCGGCGGGTGCGCCATCGGCGCGCGGCCCATCGACCAGCACCTCAAAGGGCTCGAGGCGATGGGGTGCAGCGTCCGGCTCGAGCGCGGCTACGTCCTCGCCGAAGGCCCTGGAGGGGGCGGGCGCCTTCGAGGCGCGGAGATCTCGTTCGACCTGCCGACGGTGACGGGCACCGAGAACCTCATGATGGCCGCGGCGCTCGCCAAGGGGCGGACGACGCTCGTGAACTGCGCGCGCGAGCCGGAGGTCGAGGAGCTGGGCCGCATCCTCAACAAGATGGGCGCCGAAGTGAACGGCGCCGGCACCGACGTCATCCACATCGTCGGCGCCGAGCCCGGTGAGCTCGCCCCGTTCGACCACGCCATCATCCCCGATCGCATCGAGGCCGGCACGTACATGGTCGCGGCGGCGATGATCGACGGCGGCGACGTCCTGCTCGAGGGCGCCGAGCTCCGCGATCTCGAAGCGCTCGCCATCAAGATGCGCTCCGCCGGCGTCGACATCGTGAGCGAAGGGCAGAACGTGCGCGTCCGGCGCAACGGCCCGCTCCGCGCCGCGAACGCGACGACCGCGCCGCACCCCGGCTTCCCGACGGACATGCAGGCCCAGTTCCTCGCCCTCATGACGATGGCGGCCGGCGAAAGCGTCATCACCGAGACCATCTTCGAGAACCGCTTCATGCACGTCCCCGAGCTCCAGCGCATGGGGGCGAGCGTCGTGGTGCGCGGGAACACGGCCGTCGTCCAGGGCGTGCAAAAGTTGTATGGTGCATCCGTCATGGCGACCGACCTTCGCGCGAGCGCCTCGCTCGTCATCGCGGGCCTCGCCGCCGACGACGAGACGGAGATCCGCCGCGTCTACCACCTCGATCGCGGCTACGAGCGCATCGAGCAGAAGCTCCGTGGACTCGGCGCCGCGGTCGAGCGCGTCCGCAACGCCGAGTCCTGAGTACGCCGTCGATCCCGCGCGCTAACCTGACGGTGTGCCCGCGCCTCCGGCGTTGTCCGCGCCGCCCGGGCCGCCCGCTACGCCCGCTACGCCCGCGCCGTGCGACGTCGATCCTTCGAGGCGCACGAGCGGCCGCCACCGGCGCAGGGTCGCGCGGCCGATCCCTTTGACCCGCAAGAGATCCTCGATCTTCCGGAACCGACCGAGCTTGCGGCGCAAGGCGAGGATGGCTTCGGCGCGCTTCGCCCCGACCCCCGGTAGACGCCGCAGATCCCCTTCGTCGGCGGCGTTGACGTCGACCGGATCGCTCGGACTCGCCCGCGCCGTGCTCGTTCGGTTCGTTCGTGCTTCGTCGCAGACACACGCCGGCGCCGTGCCCGGAGCCGCGTCCACGCGCGCGGGAGCGGCCCTCGATGCGGCATCGTCGCGTGGGTGAGGACCCGACTCGAGAGAAGGAGAGGGCGAGGCGTCCGTCGAGCGATCGGCCACGGGCGCACCTTCCGGTGCGGGCGCACCTTCTTGCGCGAGCGCTCCCGGAATGACGGGGCTGCGACCGCCGACCCACGCGAGGACGACGACGACCACGGCCGCGCCGAGCACACGGAGCACGAGGAGCGCGTGAACGGAGGCGCGGAGGCGTTCGAGGAGCGAAGCCAGCCTTCGACGCAGGACGCTCAGAGGGTTCATCGGATGCATGGGGCCTCCGGTTCAGGACAGCGCCGCGCGCGCCGCGGAGGTGGTGGTTCGGGCCGCCTCGCTCGGCGTGGCGTCGAGGGAGACGAACGGCAACACGCCCTCCTTCTCGCGGATCTCCTCTCGGAATTCTTCGCAGATGGCGTCGCGATCCTGCTCGCGCCGGTCGAGCGCGCGAACGTGCAAGGTCCGACTCAGCGGAACGGCGTCGAGCTTGAGCGTCAGGGAGCCGTCGCGGTTGACGAAGCCGATGCCGAGCTTCATGCGGAAGCTGCGGCCGTGTCCTCGCTCGATGACGGTGTAGACGGATCGAATTCGGTTGGCATCCATGGTCGTTCCTCCAGCGTTCGGGATCGCGGAACGTCCGCGATCGCTGCCGAAGGACGTCTTTGCGACGACCGCGCCAACGCCACATCCGCCAGGTTATCGAGCGTTCTCGAGGACTTGCATGTGTCCGCGATGAGCCGGCAAGTGGCCGGGCCGCGGCATGGCCTGGCTCGTGCCGGAACGTGCCACCGATGTGCACGCACGGGATGCACGCGAGGGCGCACGAAAGTTCTTTCCGAGGTGGCCGAGGATTGGAGACCCCACGAGCGGACCGAGCGCTTCGTTCGCCTCCGGCGCCGTTGCTAACCTGCGAAGACCGGTCAACTTTGAGTACGCGGTGATGCTCCGTTTTCTACACAACCTTCTGGTAGTATCTACCGAAGGGTGGTGACGTACCGGATAGGTCTCGCCGATTTACCGCATCGTGCTGACCTCGGCTTCGCTGTGGGGAGAATTTTTCGCATGCGTTATTATTGGATGAACGTTCTTTGGGCGACGGTCTTCATTGGGTGTTCCACTTTCAGTGGGGACTCCTCCACCGGGGATTCGAACACATCCAATCCGCCAACATCAGAAGGCGACGCCGGTAGTACGGATGGCGGAATGGTCTCCGCACCGGCATGCGGGAATACTGTGTGCGATGCGCCTCCCGAGGCCACATGTGTCGACGATCGCTCATATCAGTCGTTCGCAGCATCGTGCGTTGAAGGCGCGTGCCAGTATGACCCGAAGCCGGTCGCATGTCCCGATGCCACCTCTTGCGTCGAAGGCGCGTGCATCGATACGCGCGCGCGTCTTTCGGCCCTCGAGGTCTCGCCCGGCAAGCTGTCGTTCGACCCGGCGAAGATGCAATACACGGTGACTGTTCCTGTTGATACACCGTCTGTCGAGATCAAGGCGTCGGTATCCGATGCGAATCACTCTAGCATTTCCATCGATGGCGGTGCGGGCGCGTCAGTTCCCACCATTACGTCGAGCGCGGCATTTGTCGCAGGCTCAAAAGTTCGACAAGTCCCCATCCGTGTCGACACAACTTATGGCACTTCGACGACGTACTCGGTACTCTTCTTGTACCAGGGCGAGCACGCGGCTCTGGTGCCGTTTGGGAAGACAACGTACGTCGGCTTTTCGACAGCGATATCGATGGATGGCTCCACGATTCTGGTTGGAATGCCTGATTTTCTCGGAAAGCAGGGATCCTCGGCCGTCTGTCGTCGTAGTGTGGCAGGCATATGGAAGGAAGCGGCGCTCCTATCGAACGAAATGGGAGGCTACTACGCCAATTCCGTAGCGCTGTCCGGAGATGGCAAGCTTGCCGCGGTCGGAATGCGATGCGATATGAGTAGCTCAAGTGGTATCAACGGCGCCGAAGTGACAACTGACATGTTGTCGTGCAGCGGCTCCGTTCGGATCTACCGGCAGGACGGAGGTAGTTGGAAACAGGAGGCTTATGTTAAAGCTGCGACGGCACACCCCAACGACTCTTTTGGAGCGGCTGTTGCGCTCTCCGAAGACGCCACTACGCTCGTCGTCGGGGCCGATGGCGACGCTCAGAATGCAAAGGGCATCGACGGCGTGTCATCGGGCGCCACCCTGTCGAACTCCGGCGCCGCGTATATCTTTCACCGGACTTCCAGTGGAACATGGACACAAGAGGCATACCTGAAGGCATCGAGTCCCAATGAAAATGACCACTTCGGCATTTCGGTTGCCATTTCGAACTCAGGCATTGTGGCGGTCGGTGCGCACGGCGATGCGAAGGGGGGAAGCGGCTCCGAAAATGACAACAGTCTTCCCGGAAGTGGAGCTGTCTACGCCTTCCGGCGCGAATCAGACGGAAAATGGAAGCAACAGTCCTACATCAAAGCATCGAATGCGGATGTCAGCGACCGTTTCGGGTTTCGAGTGGTTCTCTCGGCCGATGGGGCAACGCTTGCGGCTTCCGCGATGGGAGAGGCGAGTAACTCGGTCGGTGTGGGTGGCGATGAAGGGAACAACAACGCGGCGGACAGTGGTGCCGTTTACATTTTCCAGGGCATCAATGGCGGCCCTTGGGTTCAAAAAGCATACATTAAAGCTTCGAACACCGAGAAGTCGGATTCCTTTGGTTCCGCCCTCGCGCTTTCGAGCGATGGCTCTACGCTCGGAGTCGGCGCCCCAAAAGAAGACAGCTCTGCGACCGGGCTCAATGGGGTGCAGAACGACAACAATTCGAGCGATTCTGGAGCTGCCTACATCTTTCGACTGAGCGGGAGCACGTGGACACAAACCGCGTACGTGAAAGCGTCGGACACGCATCCGTCCGCGGGTTTTGGTTCCTCGCTCTCCATGTCAAGAGATGGTTCGACACTTGTCGTCGGTGCACCCATTATGACCAATAGGACTTACGTTTTCGCGCTGTGATTTTATCATTCTCCCGCAACTTGGATGGTCCGAGCGTTAGCCGCCCCGGACCGCGATGACCTCTCTCTCCGGGCCAACATCCCTACCGCTTCACGACGAATCGTTGTGGAGCTCGATGCAGGATCGTTGCGCCGAGAGAACTCGCAAGAACTGAATCGGGAAGAGATGGCCTTGAAGAACATTCCCCTCACGCGCTCCTCGCGCTCGCGACGGTTCCCTTATCGCCTTCGCTTCGTGTAGCAGCTCCGATTCCGGAGGGGGCTTCTGTCCGACGACATCGATGACGGCGCGTGCCCCTTCGGTGCGAGCGGCATGGACTCTGGGACACCCGGCATCGACGCGTGCACGGACTCCGCCTTGCCGGATGAAGCCCCCTGGGACGCCGGAAGATGACGCCAGCGCCGCTGACCGTAAGGACGAAGAGCGGAAGTCGATTCCGGTGCGGACGAGGGGGGCACATCATCGTTCAAGAATCGTCACGACCCTCGCGACCGCCGGCACGCAAGCGCACGTTTGGACCAACGCGCTGCCGCCACCGAGTCCGCCGGATTCGGCGCCGATCGTCAACTTGCGCAATGGAACCATCCTCAGCGCCGGGCAAGAGGCCGCTGGCGAAGTCTTGCTGCCGGGGCTCTGGACCGGACCGATGGCGACCGACGCCAAGATGGGCTTCTCGTGCGGGAACGGCTCTTCGTGGCCGAACGTGTACCACGCGTGCAACAACGCGAACGGCCTCCACCTCGTCGGCGGGAACTCGGCGTGGGGATGGGCCGAAGGCAATGTCACGCTGAACGTCGACATGGAAGTCTACGTTCGCTGAGCGAACGAACTCATCCTTCCCGAACGCAACAGGGCTCGGTCACGCTGTTCCTCGTTCCGTTCGATGCATGAGTCTACGCATCGGGGTGCGTTGCCGCGCTCCGATGCGCTTTTTTGTGCGCAAGGGTGCGCGATCGGGCCTGGATACTCTCTCCGCGGTGACCGCGCGGCAGGCAGCGCCCGTTTGTTCGTGGCGCGCCGACCATGCTACACGTTGACCGTCGGAGGACTTCAGATGGCAAGCGAGCGCGAAGATCTCGAACGGACCTCGGAAGACGCGTGGATCGACGAGCGCGCGGGCGTCGAGCGCATCGAACGCGAGCTCTCGTCGACCGAATCGCCTCCCGGCCACGTGGGGCGCCGTGCGTTCCTCGGCACGGCGGCCGCGGCCGGCGCCGTGCTGACCGCGCCGAAGGCCTTCGCCAAGGCGGCTCCTCCTTCGACGAAGAGCCTCGCGGCCTCGCCTCCGGCGGGGTTTTCGCCGATGTCGGCGCCCGGCAAGATCGTCAAGGTCGCCAAGTCGGGGAGCCTCAAGCCGAACGGCCTCTACCCGAAGGACGACGACGCGAAGGCGATGCTCACGAAGGCCCTCACGGAGCTGACGGGCCAGCCCGATTTGCCCTCGGCCATCGGCAAATTCGTCCACAAGGACGACGTCGTTTGCGTGAAGCTCAACGGCATCGCCCAGAAGAACATGGCGACGAACCGCGAGCTCGTGCAGCCGTTCCTCGAAGCCATGATCCTCGCCGGCGTGAAGCCCGAGAACATCACGGTCCTCGAGCAGTACGGCGGGTTCCTCTCCGCGACCCGCGTGACGGCGCAGAACGTGCCGAATGGTGTGAAGGTATCCTCCCACGCGAACAAGGACGCGACGATGGACGACCGGCTCATCCCCGGGACCGGCGTGCGGACGAAGTTCGTGCGCGTCCTGACGGAGTCGACCGCGGCGATCAGCTTCTCGCTCATCAAGGACCACTCGATCTGCGGCTACACCGGGCAGCTCAAGAACATGACGCACGGCTGCAGCATCAACCCGCACGACTTCCACGTGCACCACGCGAGCCCGCAAATCGCGCAGTTGTTCGCCCAAGACGTCATCAAGAGCCGCATGCGCCTCTGCATCGCCGACGGCTTCAAGGTGATGTACGACGGCGGCCCGCTCTGGAAGCGCCCCGAGGCCGTCAAACCCCACGAGGCGATCTACGCCTCGACGGATCCCGTCGCGTTGGACGCCATCGGTTGGGATATCGTCGAAAAATTCCGCTCCGAGAACCGCCTCAAGAGCCTCGCGGAAGCCGGTCGCGAGCCGGCGTACATCAAGGCGGCGGCGGATCTGGGCCTCGGCGTCTTCGATCGCTCGCAGATCAAGGTCCACGAGTTCGCGATTTGACTTTCCGCGTGCCGTAAAGGTGCGTGGACGCCAAGTAGGAGCTACCGTGATGCGCGTGAATCAGCGCATCGGCCGGTCGAACTTGGGGATCGTGGCGGGCTCGTTGCTCGTCCTCGCGGGGATCTTCGTCGCGTGTGCGGAGGGTGGGAGCGACACGTCCATCTCCCTCGACGAGCTGGACAGCGGCTTCGACGCGGGGCACGTGCAATCGAAAGACGACGCGAGCGTCCTGCCGCTGGACTCGTGCAACGGCGCGTGCTCGAGCGACGAGGTTTGCCGTGACGGAACGTGCGTCGCGGTCAACCCGGACGACGACAAGGACGGCTACCGACGCGACGTCGATTGCGACGACTCGGATCCGGACGTCCACCCGGGCGCCAAGGAGATCTGCAACGGCAAGGACGACGACTGCAACGGCAAGATCGACGACGGGTTCGATCAAGACGGCGACGGCTTTTCGTCGTGCGCGGCCGGCGATGCCGGCGCCGACGCATCGGCCGGTAGCGACTGCGACGACACGAACCCCGACATCCACCCGGGCGCCAAAGAGATTTGCAACGGCAAGGACGACGACTGCAACGGCGCCGTGGACGACATCCCCGCGACGTTGAACGGCTCGCTCTCCGCGCCGGTCGACACGCACTGGGCGACGACGGGGAACGCCAGCGTCACCAACGGTTGGGCGGTGCTCACGCCGGATCAAGCCAGCGCCGCGGGCGCGCTTTGGTGGGGCTCCGTCTACACGTTCGACAAGTTCGACGTGTCGGCGAAGTTCAAGGTGGTCACGTCGTCGAGCCTCACGGCCGACGGCCTCACCTTCGCGTGGGTCCAGGGCACCGGCATCCCGGCGCTCGGTGGCCAGGGCTCGAGCTTCGCGATCAAGGGCGCGACCGGCTACGCCGTGGTGCTCGACATGTACAAGAACAACGACGAGTCGTGGAGCGCGCCGTCGGTGGCCCTCTACAGCACGGCGAGCATGTCGCGCCTGTCGGGCACGCCGAAGTCCATCGCCGGATTGAACGACGGCAACGAGCACACGCTCCGGGTGCGCCTCGACGGCGGCAAAGTCACGGTGGACGTCGACGGCACGACGCGCCTCGATAAGATCGCGATCTCGAACTACAAGCCGTTCGCCGGGCACTGGGGGTTCACCGCCGCGACGGGCGACTTCTACGAGTGGCACGGCGTCAAGGACGTGACCATGTCGTTCCCCGACGGGCAGGGCTGCGTGAAGTGACGGGGAAGGAGCCTTTCGACGAACGCGCGACCGGTGTCGACACCGACGCGTTTCGTCGGCCGCCGGTCCGCGTCGCTGGCGCGTGCATCGTCGTCATCTACGGAGCGGAGCTGGGCAAGCGCGTCGTGCTCGCGCCGTCGCCGCTCGAGATCGGGCGCTCGTCCCAGTCGGGGCTCTGCATTCCGCAGGAGAGCGTCGGTCGGCGGCACGCGCGCGTCGTCATGGACGGACCGCGTCACGTCTTGATGGACCTCGGGTCGGCGAACGGCACCTTCGTGAACGACGAGCTCGTCCAAGGGCCGCGCGTCCTCGCCAACGGCGATCGGATCAAGATCGGCCGCACCATCCTCAAATACGTGTCCAGCGACGACATCGAGGCGGCGTACCACGAAGAGATCTACCGCCTGATGACGATCGACGCGCTCACGCAGGTGCACAACCAACGCGCGTGGAGCGAGGCGATCGAGCGCGAGTACAACCGCGCCATTCGCTACCAGCGGCCGCTGTCGCTCGTGCTCTTCGACATCGATCGGTTCAAGCGCGTCAACGACGTGCACGGCCACGTGGCCGGCGACGGGGTCCTCCGGCAGCTCGCCTTCGCCATCAAGCCGTGGCTCCGCAAACAAGACGTCCTCGCGCGCGTCGGCGGGGAGGAGTTCGGCGTCCTTTTGCCCGAAATCGACGTCGCGGGCGCGCGCGTCGTCGCCGAAAAGATCCGCAAGCTCGTCGAGTCGGCGCGGTTCGTCGTCGATCAGAAGTCGCTCTCGTGCACCGTGAGCGTCGGCGTGGCGATGCTCACCTCGTCCGTGCCTTCGCCGTCGTCGCTCTTCGAGGCGGCCGCCCGGAACCTCCACGCGGCGAAGGGCGGCGGTCGAAACCGCGTCGTGGGCTGAACCGTCGTCCGCGGAGCTGCGTCGGCGGCTGAACCGTCGTCGACGGCATTGCGTCGTCGGCGGAGCTGCGTCGTCGACGACACTGCACGTGGTCGCGCTCGACGTGCAAAACGTCCCGCCGTCCCGCGCGCCGCGCTCGCGCGCCTCCCTCGAGCTTGCGGGCCCTCCGTCGAATCCGATCTCGGGCGCCGCCGCGCGCCGGTTTTCATGCGCGGTCCCCGCGAGGGCGGGCGAGGGCATGCGCCTTGCGACGTGCTCCATCGGCGAGGAGGCCAACCATGAACTGGGACATGCACTGGCTCACGACCGCCTTCGACGGGTTTTTGGCGTTTCTTCCGAACCTCGTCGCCGGATTGGTCGTATTTGTCATCGGTTACATCGTCGCGAAGGTGCTCGCGCGCGTGGCGCGTTCGCTCTTGCACCGTGTCGGGTTCGATCGACTCGTCGCGCGGCTGGGATTCTGGCGGCGTGACGAACCGGAGATCGCGTCGCATTGGGCGGGCAACGGCGTCTTCGCCGTGGTCCTCCTCGCGACGATCATGCAGGTCGCGCGCACGTGGAACATGACCTTCGTGGCCGTCGGGTTCGCGCGCCTCATCGCGTACGTCCCCCACCTCATCGGCGCGGTCGTGATCTTCGGCGCCGCCATCTACCTCGGCAACTGGCTCCGCGATCGTCTCCTCCGGAGCCCGTCGATGAACACCGACGTCGCCGGCCCCGGGGGCGTCCGCGTGATCCCCTCGGCGGTCCGCACCGCGATCATCGTCCTCGGCGCGTTCATGGCGCTCCGCGAGCTGCAGATCGCGCCGGAGATCGTCAACCTCGCGTTCTTCCTGACGCTGGGGGCCATCGCGCTCGCCGGAGCCATCGCGTTCGGCCTCGGCGGACGCGACGTCGCCGGACGCATGGCGCAGTCGTGGTACGAGCGCCGCAACCGCACCGGCGTCGACGGTTCGCGCGCGGACTACTTCTCCCCGACGCCGAGCAGCCGAGGTCCCGCGCATCGCGGCGCGTAGACCGAAGCACGACGCGACGTCGATTCTCGAACCGAAGCGCGCCTCGCGAGGGGCGCGCTTTTTTTCGTGCGGAGCGGTCGTCGTTCGAACGAGGAGCGGCCCGTCACTCGGACGCGCAGGTCCCGCACGCGGGCACGCCCGACGTCGGGCCGAGGCTCGCCACCCATCGCCGCAAGATCTCGCGCTCGTCGAAGGTGAGGGCTTGCTCGGCGTAGGAGCGGACGGTGTGCGTGGGGAACGGCATCGCGCTCCCGAGCACGGCGTCGCTCAAACGCGCGCGCTCGGCGGGGCTCGGCGGAACCACGGGCACGAGCGGCGCATACGGGACGAGCGGCGCGGTCGTCGTGCCGTCGCACGTGGTCTTCGGCGCCGGCAGCACCGTACCGGTCGGCGGCTCGGCCAACTCGACCTTGTAAAGCAGCCAGCTCTGCCCCGGGTTGCCCGGATCGATCCGCGGCATGTCGGCCCCGAAGAGGCGTGATGCGACGGCGGGTTCGTTCGCCCGCCCGCCGGCGTGAGCGCCCGTGGCGACGCGTCCGATGGCCGTCGCGGCGACGCCCGAAGGCGAGGCGAGGGAGAGGCCGGAGGCGGCGTTCGCGTCGTCCGAGTGGCACCCCGCACGGCTACATTTCGCCTGGAAAATCGGCAAAACGTCGCGACAAAAGTCCACCGGCGGCTCGACGCTCCCGCGGCTCGACGGCTCACCCACGACGAACGCGATCAGGCGCTCTTCGTCCGGATCGAGCGTCGCGCGATCGATCGCGCGCACCCCGCCGAGATCGGAGTCGTCGTCGGGGACGCCCAGGAAGAGTTTGTAGACCTGGCCCTTCGTCAGCCAAGGTCGGGTCGGCGGCGCGAGCGTCGCCGTGCGCGCGATCGGATCGTAGGTGACGACCGGGAGCTGGTTCGTGGCCACGGACCGGTTCGACGCGTCGACGATGGCGATCGACTGACGCGTGACCGTCGACGGCAAGAGGTACCGATCGAACGCGATCTGGATCACGCCGTCTTCGGGCATTGGCCGGCCAGGACCGACGCTGACGCCCGCGACACGAACGAATGGCCCGCGGTACGACGCGACGTCGGGGTTTCCCGTGTCGCACCCCGCGGTGCTCAGCAGCACGGCAACGTAGAACGCGCGCGCTGCGGTTCGGTTCAGCTCTCCGAGTAGAGCGCGAGCTGTTCGCGCACGACCTGCTCGTTCACGCCCGTTCGGATGTGCTCCTTCAGCACGTCCGCCAGCGCGATCAACAGGTCGTCGACGCCCTTGTCCTCGATGAGCTTCTGCAAGAGAGCCTTCGCCTCGCGGCTGTCGTCGCCCCTCAAGAATTGCCGCACGGTGTCGAGGGAGATTTCCCCCTGGAAGTCCAGGTAAAGGTTCTCCAAGAGGTACCGTACGAGCTCTTTCACGAGGAGCCTCCTTCCCTTGCAAATGTCCGAAGCTGCAGAAGATCCGAGCGCGTCGACAAGCTCCGCAGATCCCCGTTTCGGACGTTAGCGCGACCGGAACGGAGGGGCGAAGAGCGCTCAGTGGCGAACTGACCGTATACCTTTCGGATGCCTTTCGACGCAACACCCAAACCGCGCCGCGGCCGCGATTTCCTTTGGGGCCTCGGGCATTTTCATCATCCTTCGGTGCTCGGCGCGGGCGCGTCATTGGCACCTCTGGAGATCCGGATCGCCGGCTTCGTGACACACGTAGCAAGGGCGAGGGTTCCGTCGTAGCTGCGTCGCGCATCCGCCGAGGAACCCGCCCGAGTGCGGGTTGAACCCGCCGCCGACACCGCGTCCGCCGTGGCACGCGACGCAATCGCGCTCGACGTGGCAGCTCACGCACGCGTCGAGGTTTCGCATGGCCTCGAACGCGTGATGACCGGGTTTGCGCGGCGGATCGCTCCACACGCTCTTGGGCGGATGGAAGCGGCCGGCTTCGCGCACGTCGCCGGGCCCGCTCATGGCGACGCCGAGGCGCTGGTGGCACCCGAGGCAGAAGCTCTGCTCGCGGTGGCAGCTCGTGCACTTCTGGGTGGCCATGCGCGCCTCGATGGCGTGCATCGAGAGGTAGTCGTTCGGGTGGACGCTGCGCGGGCGGACGCGTCCGTCGTGGCACGCCGCGCACTCGTCTTCCTTGTGGCAGTCGCCGCAGAACGCCGAGTCGCTGCCGGCGACGTACTTGTGGCGTTGGAGGAAGTCGGGCGTGTGCGCCGCGCCGTGCATCCAGCTCGGGGGCGTGAGGACGCCGGACGCGAACGTCGTGCGGATGCGCTTGCTCCCGGAGGCCTCGGTGAGGTGGCACGTGTCACAGCTCCCTTTGGCGTTGCCGCGCGCCGCCGGATCGGGGTGCTGGTGGCATGAGAGGCAGCCGCGCATGCGCGGGAGCTGCTGGCGCGTCGCGAGGCCGATCTCCTGCACCTCGCCGTGGCACTGCGCGCAGCCGATGTTCCGCGCGGCGTGCTTCTTGTGGTCGAAGACGAGGTTCGGCGCGGGCAGCTCGAAGCGCGCGACGCGGTTGCCGTCGCCTTCGCGGTAGCCTTCGTGGCACGACGCGCATCGGCCGTCGGCGTCGGTGCCGGCGCGCACGCCGTCGAGGTTCGTGTGGTCCGTCCCGTGGCAGCCGTCGCACGCGACGCCGTTCGGCAGGAGCCGGTCGCGCGAGGCCTGGCTCGTCGTCGCGCCGCGGTGGCACGTCGTGCACGCGAGCTTCTGACCCTGGACGTGGAGCTTGTGGTCGAACCGGATCGTGATCTTCTGCGGCGGGAAAATGGCGCGGCTCGGCTCGGGATCGTCCGCGTCCGATCCCGGCGGGAGCCACCGCCGGAGCGTCCCTGCGTCGAGGAGGAACGGTCCGGCGTCTTCCACGCTCGAGGCCTCCGCGGATCCGTCGGCGCTCGCGCCCGAAGCGTCGCCGTGTTCGCGCAGGTCGGCGCGGCCGGTGCGATAGGTAGGGTCGGTGAGGGGGCGTTCGGGCTCGGCGCTCGCGGCGCTCGACACGAACGCGAGCAGGGCCGCCGCGAGCGTCGCCACGACGAGGACGAGCACGCCCCACGTCCCTCGGCCGGTGCCGCGGTTCGCGCGCGCGCTCATTTCGTCACCGCCAGCGTTAGCCACACCATCACGCGAAACCTCTGACCCGCGATGCGGTTGATGTCGTGCTCGAACTCCGCGAGCGCGAGCGACTTCGACGAGATCTTGTACCCCGCGCCGAGCACGTACTGCACGCTCGTCGCGTCGCGATCGGGACGGAGCTTGTCGCTCCACTGCCAGAGCCCGCCGCGCGCCTGGAGCACGTAGCGCGTCTCGAGCACGCGTTCGCCGTAGAGATCCATGCCGACCCGATCGCCGGTGCTCGAGAAATCCCCGGCCCCGCGCGCGCCGATCCGGCCCGATCCCCAGCGGTAACGCGCCGACAGATCGCCGCCACCGACCGGTTGGAATTTGCTCGCCGGCGACGTGGCGTCGTTCGAGAGGCCGTTCGGCACCGCGGTCGGGTTCTCGACGCTCGTCTGGACCTGGAAGACGCGCGCCCGCGTGCTCGCCGACACGGCGAAGCGATCGGTCGGATCCCAGCTCGCGCGGACGGCCAGATCGTTCATCGGCATCGCGAGGAAGAAGTTCCAGATCGAATCGGCGTCGTACGTCGGGACGTAGTAGTCGTAGTCGGTGCTCACCGTGAGGCGCTTGGTGGCGAAGGCGTCGAGCGACGCATAGAGGTTCGACACCCGCCGCGCGTAGAGGTCGTACGCGATCCCCGCCTTGACGCCGCCGACGTTCGCCCACGTCGCGTCCATCGCGTAGCCGAAGCGCTCCTGCGAGATGCGCGTCTGGTCGTACGTGGGTAGGGTCGTCCCTTGCGGCGGGGCGGCGACGCTCGCCGAGCCCGTGTTGTAGACGCGGCGGTAGCTCGCGCGCCCGTGCAGCCACGAAAGCCCCACGGACTCGATGGCCGCCCCGTACGCCGGCGCGACCGCGTTCTCCTGGAACGGCGTCCAGAGCGCGCGATCGTAGTCCGAGCGGTTGCCCCGCCAGACGCCGTCCCGCTCGTAGCGCGGCGTCGACCACGGCAAGCCCCCGCGCTGTTCCATGCCGCCGTACGCCTCGAGCGTGACCCAATAGGGCGTCGTGATTTTGACGAGCCCGCCGTCGAACGACCACCAGCCGAGCGCGTCGGTGACGTACTGGCGCCCGAGCCGGAACCCGAGCCAGCCGCCCAAAAAGCGACGGCCTTCGACGTAGCCGTACATCAAATCGACGGGACCGCGCTGGAATCCGGGGACGAGCCGCCCGTAATTGGTGACGTCGGTCTCGCCGCTCGTGCCGCCGTAGTCGGCGTCGTAGCGCAGGCGGATCCGGAAGCTCAGCGAGGGGGCCTTCGGATCGTCGCTCCGATCGACGAGATCGTCGACGCTCGCCCCCAACGTCGACGTCAGGCGGCGGCGCTCGATGACCGTCTCGCCCGTCGGGCTCCGCATCTCGTAGAACTGCGCCGACGTATCGCTCGTGATTTCCGCGTCGCCGGCGTGCGCCATCCGCGGCGTCGCGACGGCGAGCGCCAAAAGGAGGAGCCACGGGGGAAAGGTGCGAGAAACCATGCCGTTCGGCGCCGAACGGCGAGCATCGGGACTACGCCTTCGGGTGTCAACGCGGTCGCGCTCGCGGGGGCGTCATTTCGCCGGCTCGCCGGCTCCATCCCGGTCCGTCTGACGCCGGGGCGAAGGACCGTACGGCCGCCGGACGGGATCCTGCGGCGACCTCGACGTCTCCTTGGCCGTCTTCTTGACGCCTCACGTGGAGGGGTGGCACGATCTTTTCTAAGCCCGTGAGCGAAGCCGCCCAACGATACCGCGTCGTCGAGAAGCTCGAATCGGGCGGCATGGCCGAAGTGTTTCGTGCCGAGAGCGAAGGCCTGCAAGGCTTCCGCAAGCAGGTCGCGATCAAGCGCGTCCTGCCCCACCTCTCCGAGAAGAAGCGCTTCATCTCGATGTTCCTGGACGAGGCGCGCCTCTCAGCGCAGCTGTCGCACTCGAACTGCGTCCAGGTCTTCGACATCGGCGTCGGCGACAGCGCGTACTTCATCGTCATGGAGTTCGTCGAAGGGGCGAACCTCAAGTCGATCGCCGAGTCGGTCAAGAAGCAGGGCAAGGATTTCCCCGTCGCCGCCGCCGCGTGGATCGCCCACGAGATCTGCAAGGGCCTCTCGTACGCCCACGAGCTGACCGACAGCAGCGGCGTCCCGCTCCAGATCGTCCACCGCGACATGTCTCCGCCGAACGTGCTCATCACGAAATTCGGCGAGGTGAAGATCGTGGACTTCGGCCTGGCGAAGGCGAGCTCGCAGCTCGAAAAGAGCGAGCCGGGCATCATCAAGGGCAAGTTCTCCTACCTTTCGCCGGAAGCCGCGATGGGCCAGGAGGTCGACGCGCGCACGGACGTCTTCGCCGTCGGCATCATCCTCTGGGAGCTGCTCGCCGGTCAGCGCCTCTTCCTCGGCGACACCGATTTCCAGACCGTCAAGAAGGTCCAGCAGGCGCAGGTCCCGCCGATCTCGCAGATCAACCGCAAGGTCCCGATCGAGCTCGAACGGATCGTCAACCGCGCCCTCGCGCGCGATTCGAGCCAGCGCTACAAGACGGCGCGCGAGCTCGGCCAAGACCTCTCGCACTTCATGTTCGCGTTCGGGCAGCCCGTCAGCAGCTTCGACGTCGCGCAGATCGTCCAGGGCGCGGTGCGCGAGAAGCAACAGCGCGTTCGCCCGCCGCAGAACTCGATCATCGACAAGCTCATCGAAGAGGCGCTCTTCGAGTTCACGTCGCTCAAGGAAGACGGCACGCCCGACACCGAGAGCAGCAAGGCCGCGGCGGCGCCGCTCTTGCCGGATCAGTTCATCGATCCGACGAACTGGGCGAACGAGATCTCCATCGGCGAAAAGAAGCCCGGCTACGATCCGGTCCGCGCGTCGCTCCCGCCGGAGGTGTTCGAGCAGGGCAACCTCTCGGCGCTGGAAGACGCCGAGCCCTCGTCGCCGCGCCTCGCCGCCTCGTCCCCGTCCTCGTCGCAACGCATCCCCGCGCCGCCTTCGTCGCGCACCGCGCTCGCGTCCAGCGCCGGCGCGACGGGCCCGAATCCGGCCGTCCCGGCCAAGAGCGGCGGCGGGAAGACGATCGGCCTCGTGCTCTTCGTGGTCGCGGCCGCGGCCGCCGGCGTCGCTTGGATCGCCGGGCTCATCCCGCATTGACGCGGCGGGCCGAACGCGGCGGGGTTGCCTCACGCCGGCGCTTGGATTAATCCAGTTCCGTGTTTCGACGGCGCATTTCGGTCGTCATCGTCGCCGTGGTCGGCCTGGGCTGCCCCGTGGCCGCCTCGTCGCCGTCCAAGGGCAAGAACGTGGCGGTCAAACGCGACGACGGCGGGCGCGCTCGCGGTCCGTGCCCCACCGGCATGGCGTACGTCACGGCGGACGACGTCCGTGCATTTTGCATCGATCGGTGGGAGGCGCACGTCGTCGAAGTCGACGGCAAACGCGAGGTCGCGCACCCGCCGACGACGCCCGTGACCGGGCTCGAGGTGCGCGCCGCGACGCGCTCGGGCGTCATCCCTCAAGGGTACATCTCGAAGGTCGAGGCCGAGGCGGCGTGCCAGCGCGCGAACAAGCGACTCTGCGCGGGCGACGAATGGGAGCGGGCGTGCCGCGGCAAGAGCCCGACGACGTTCCCGTACGGCGACGACCGAAAGGCGGGCTACTGCAACGACTCGGGGCGCGCGCCGCTCCGCTCGCTGTACCCCGAGCTGGGCGACGAGGTCTACGCGTCGAACGCCGCGATGAACGATCCGCGCATCAACCAGGCGCCGAACACGGTCGCGAAGACGGGCTCGTACGCGAAGTGCCGGAACACGTACGGCGTCTACGACATGGTCGGCAACCTCCACGAGTGGGTCGCCGACGTCAGGAACGGCCACGGGACGTTCCGCGGCGGCTACTACCAAGACACGCACAAAAACGGCGACGGCTGCGGCTACCGGACCGTCGCGCACGGCCCGAGCTACCACGACTACTCGACCGGCTTCCGCTGCTGCGCCGATCCCAAGTAGCGCGTCGTCGGCTACGGTCCGCCGGGGTCCGGAGCGCCGTAGAACGCCGCGAGCACGCGCGTCATCATCTCTGGATCGCGCGCGCCGCCGAGCTCGCGGATCGAGTGCATGCTGAGCATCGGGTTGCCGACGTCGACGGTGCGGATGCCGAGCAAGGTCGACGCGATCGGGCCGATGGTCGAGCCGCACGGCAGATCCGTCCGGTGCGCGTAGTGCTGCACGGGGACCTCGCAGCGCGCGCAGAGATCGCGGAAGAGCGCCGCGGTCATGCCGCTCGTCGCGTAGCGCTGCTGGGCGTTGATCTTGATGACGGGGCCGCCGTTGAGGACCGGCTTGTGCCGCGATTCGTGGCGGGACTCGTAGTTCGGGTGGACGGCGTGCGCCATGTCCGCCGACACGCAGAGCGAGCCGCCGAGCGCGCGGTGGAAGTCTTCGCGCGAGCCGCCGGCGCCGAGGACGATGCGCTCGAGCGCGCGCGGCAAGAAGCCCGAGTGCGCGCCGTAGGCCGTTTCGCTGCCGATCTCTTCGTGGTCGAAGAGCGCGGCGACGGGCACGAGGTCGTCCGTCGCCGCGGCGGCGACGAGGGCCTGGATGGCGGCGTGCGACATCGCGAGGTTGTCGAGCCGCGCGGAGAACACGAACTCGCCGTCGCGCCCGCCCACGGTCGGAGGGACGACGTCGTAGAGCATCAAGTCGCTGCCGACGATGCGCTCGCGTGGGACGCCTGCGTGCGCGGCGAGCCGCGCGGTCAAGTCGAGCGCGCCTTCGCCCGCGAGCCCGAAGAGCGGCGCGAGGTGCTCCTGCCGGTTGAGGACGACGCCCTTGTCGTTGACGTCGCGATCGAGGTGGATGGCGAGCTGCGCGACGCGGAGCATCGGCTCGGTGAACCGCACGAGCTTCGCCTCGGTGCGGCCGTCGTCGCCGCGCACGAAGATGCGCCCGGCGAGCGACAGATCGCGGTCGAGCCACGAGTTGAGCAGCGGCCCGCCGTACACCTCGACGCCGAGCTGCGCGTAGCCTTCCTTCTTGTACTCGGGCGCGGGCTTGAGGCGCAGGTTCGGGCTGTCGGTGTGCGCGCCGACGATGCGGAAGCCGGCGACGCGCTTTCCTTGCGGCACCACGAACGCCAAGAGGCTCGAGCCTCCGTGGGGGAACGCGTAACGTCCCGGCGCGAGGTTCGACCAGTCGTCCGTTTCGGCGAGGGTCCGAAAGCCCGCGGCGCGCAGGCGGACGAGCGCGCTCGCGACGGCGTGGAACGGCGTGGGCGACGCTTCGATGAACGTGAGCAGATCTTCGAGTACGGGATCGAGCACGGCGCCATCTTACGCGCGACGGCCCACGAGCATCGAGAAGGTTCGACGTGCGCCACGCGTCCCGATTCTTCCGGGCCGCGAACGGGCTCGGCCGAGCGCTAAAACGCCGTCTTTTGGTACTCGTCCCACAAGTCGTCGACGTCTTTGCCGAACGTCGCTTGGACGAGCTTGGACGTGGCCGTGTAGGCGGCGTTGCCGCTCTTGCCGGCGAGCGCCGTGTTCAGCTTGTAGGGGAAGTCGAGGTCGTGGCCCGCATAGAAGGTGCTGTGGAACGAGCACGGTCCGGTCAACCACGAATAGAAGTTGCCCGAGGCCGTGTAGGGATCCTTCCACGTGCCTTCGCCGGCCTGCCAGCGGCTCTTCGGATAGTAGCCCGTGCGTGCCCGCACCAAGTCGGCGAGGCCTTCGCCGGTGCCGGTGTTGCCGTAGTTTTGGTAGAGATGCACGGTCTCGTGCTGGAGGACGCCGAGCATCTCTTGCTTGACGACGTCGGGGCTCTGGCCTTCGTAGCTCGCGATGTAGTCGAGATCGAACTGGATGGTGTCGCCGCCGGCTTGAGCGACGCCGCCGTGCGTGTCGAGCACGATCCGGATCTGGCTCGGGTGCTTGTTCTTCGGGATCTCGCTCGGATCCCTGTAGAGGATGGAGCACGCCGTGCAGGCGATTTCTTGCTCCGCTTTTTCGACGTCCGGGATCACGTCGGTGAACACTTTGCCGCGGCCGTTGGGATCGCCGTTGACGAACTTCACGGGCGGCTTGCAGGCCTGCTCGAAGGCCGGCTGGCACGACGTGATCCCGAACGGTCCCAACCCGCCGTCTTCGGTGCCGTTGCTCGTCCCGTTGGCGTCCGTCGTGCCCGCGTCGTCGCCGTTCGATGAGCTCGGATCGGATGCGTCCGAGCCCGGCGCGTCCGAATCCGGAGATTCGGCGCCGCCGCGATCGCCATCGTGACCATCGTTCGACGCATCGGCCGAGCACGCCGCGAGCATCCAGAGTCCTGCGAGTGTCGCGACGAGCGAAGCAAAGGAGGAGGGGCGATCCATGAAGCTACCTGACTACCTTTGTGCGGGTTCGTGACGCCGATCGCAACCGCCGATCGCTCCTTCGTTCCGAATACGGCTGGTTCGATTTCGACACGTGCGCGTCGGCGGGCGCATCGCGTGGTGGGATCGGTCCGTCAGCCTTTCCGGCCTTGTCATCGAGGTCGGGATGCACGGCGTTTTTTTGATTCTGTTTGAAATGGGATGATTCCATTGTTTAATGAACAAGACCGGATGAAATCTCCGAATGTCGCGAAATGAAAGCGAAAGTAGGTCACATGGTCCAACGTTTCGGATCGACGGAGCAAGCTCGACCAAAGATGCTGGAGGCCGTGAGCGAGTGGCGCGGAGCTCTCGCCGCGACGGATCGAGGACGCACGTGATCTCCGCTCGGCGCCTCGTGTCACGAACGTCGCTCGGGGTGTCGATCCTCGCGAACGTGACGTTCGCCGCGTGCGGCTTGACGGACCTTTCGTATCTCTCCAATGGCACCGTTTCATCCAACGAAGACGCTGGTGTCGATGACGCCGGTGCCGACGGTGACGTCGCGTCGGGCGAGGACGCTGGGGTGGAGGCCGGCGATTCGTCGTCGCCGATCGACCCCGACGCCGACGTCATCGACGACGCGGGATCCACCGACGCGACGACCGACGAGGACGCCGGGCCGACCGTCGAAGACTCGGGGAGCGGGCCCGTCTGCGAAGTGACGGAGTACAAGACGCCGGGGACCGCCGTGAACGTGTCGCAACCCGGCAGCAACGAGCCGTGGGACAAGCCGTCGAACGCGCTCGAGGGCGGCGACAACAAGTTCGCGCGGGCGAGCGCGGCGAACAAGAGCGCGAGCCAGATCTTGCGCGTGACGAACTTCGGTTTCGCGCTGCCCGCGAACGCGGACGTCCGAGGCATCGAGGTCCAGGTCGCGCGGTTCGGTGGGAGCAATCCTTCGACCTACGACGACGCCGTTCGTCTTCGGCTCGACGACAAGAGCTCGAGCGGGACCGGTCGCAGCGTGGCCGCCGCGTGGCCGACGACGCTCACGTCCGTCACGTACGGGAGCGCGACCGATCTCTGGGACGAGACGATCTCCGCGAGCAAGGTCAACGGCGCGGCGTTCGGCGTGGACTTCTCGTTCCAAGGCAGGACCAACGGCATCGGCAGCGAAGCCAACGTCGACGTCGTTCGCGTGCGTATCCACCACTGCCATTGACGCCGCGAAGGGCAGGCAGCCCACCGCGACGGGGTGGCAGCTCGCCGCGAAGGGGTGGCAGCCCGCCGCGAAGGGGTGGCCGGCGCATCTCCCCTCGCTCGACCGCGTGCCTTGGTCGGAGCGGAAGCGCCTGCGGGAATAGGGGAGCGCCGTGACGAACCTCCCCGGCGACGTGACCGTCAGCGCTTCTTCGCGGCCTTCTTGGTGCTCTTCGCGGCTTTCGCCGGTTTCGCGGGCTTCTTGACGGCCTTCTTGGCCGGCGCCGAGGCCTTCGTCTTCTTCGCCGGTTTCGCGGGCTTTTTGACGGCTTTTGCGGCTTTCGCGGCCTTGGCCGGCTTCGCGCCCTTCGCGGGTTTGGCAGGCTTCGCGGCGTTCTTGACGGACTTCGCCGGCTTCGCGGTCGCCTTCTTGGCGGCCTTCACGGTCGCCGTGCCCTTCGCGGGGGCAGCGGCCTTCGTCGGCTTCGCGCTTTTTTCGATCGAGCCGGACTTCGTGCCCGTGACCTTGCTGCCTTTGACGGGCGCGAGCTCCTTCTTCGAGGACGCGGCCTTCGCGGCGCGTTCGAGGCTCGGCGACGAGAGCGAGGGCTTGGAGAGCGACGGCTTCGACAACGAAGGCTTCGACAGCCTCGACGAGGGAAGGTTGCGGCTCGAAAGCGACGTCGACGACAGCCGCGCCGAGCTGCCCTTCGCGCGCAGCTTGTGGCGCGGGCTCTCGTCGTCCTCCTCCTCTTCGTCGTCCGGCTCGGGCGGTGGCGGCGGCTTTCGGACGGGCGGAGGGAGCCTGGGATCGGGGAGGAACTTGCTGAAGTGGATCCGCATCGGCTGGAAGTACTTGTCGTTCCAGGTGCCGCGGTACGTCTCGGACTGGCCTTCCGGGATCTCCGTGTGCAAGACGAGCACGCGCGTGCTGCCTCCGAGCGCCTCGAAGTGCACTTCGACGCGGGAGTCGGGGGCGTCGGCCGGGAAATCCGAGGTCCGCCAGCTCATGAGGATGCGCCGGCCGAGGTCGAGCGCGACGATTTGTCCGGTGATGTAGCCGTCCAAGGCCGAGAACTTCGCTCCGACCTCGGGCTCGAGCTTCGCCGTGCCCCCCGTCATCGCCGTGTGCTGCACGCCGTCGAGCCAGGCGTAGTACAAGGTCGTCGGCGCGACCGGGACGGTCGTGGTGACGCGCAAAGCCTCCCTAGTCATGCCCGTAGACTACCTTGCCGGGAGCCCGCCGACACAAATTGTGAACTGTGTAGGGTGCACATGGTCGAGCGTCGGAGGGGGTTTTGGGGGCAGCCCTTCGTCCGGGACGTTCGCCCGGGGGATCCTCGGAGGCTGGCCGCCGTCGGCTCGGGCCAGCCGAGGGCCCGGCACAGGCCAACGGCGGTTCTTGTAAATTATTGAAATTGCATATGTAAATTTGGGCACGCCCCTCGCAAAAGAGCCGGGCATGCTCGCCACGGCCCACGGTTCCACGCTCCTCGGTCTCGTCGCCCATCCCGTTCGGATCGAAGTCCAGGCCGCGCGCGGCGTGCCTTCCTTCGAGCTGATCGGTCAGGCGGAGGGGGCCGTTCGCGAGAGCCGCGTACGCGTCAAAAGCGCCCTTTTTCACGTGGGCGTCGACCTGAGCGAGTACCGCGTCGTCGCGAACCTCGCGCCGGCGGACTTGCGCAAGCGGGGCAGCGCGTTCGACCTGGCGCTCGCCGCCGCGACACTCGTGGCGCTCGGCCGGATCCCGCAACGGGCCATCGACGACGTCCTGGTGCTCGGGGAGCTGTCGCTCGACGGTCGCGTTCAGCCGCTCCGCGGGCTGGTCGCGCACCTCCTCGGCGCCAAAACGCGGGGCGTTCCGAGGGCGGTCGTGCCGCGCGACAACGAAGAGGAGGCCGGCCTCGTCGACGGCATCGCGGTCGAGAGCGTCGCGACGCTCGCCGAGCTGGTGGCGGCCCTCCGGGGGGAAGCGTCGCTCGGGCGCGTCCCCGCACGTACGTTCTCCAGCGATCCCCGGGGCACGCGCGACGATCTCGCCGACGTCCGCGGGCAGGCTTCGGCGCGCCGCGCCCTCGAGGTGGCGGCGGCGGGTGGACACAACCTCCTCTTCCTCGGCCCGCCCGGCGCTGGAAAAACGATGCTCGCGCGTCGGCTGCCGGGCATCCTCCCGCCCCTCACCCGCGAAGAGGCGCTCGACGTGGCGGCCATTCATGGCGTCGCGGGCATCGACGTCGTGGACGTCACGGGGCGCCGCCCCTTCCGCGCGCCCCACCACACGGCGAGCGAGGTCGCGCTCGTCGGCGGAGGCGAGCTGGCGCGCCCCGGCGAGGTGAGCCTCGCGCACGACGGCGTCTTGTTCCTCGACGAGCTCGCCGAATTCCGACGGAGCACGCTCGAGGCGCTGCGCCAACCGCTCGAAGACGGCGTCGTGACGGTCGCGCGGGCGCAGATGCGTTCGACCTTTCCCGCGCGACCCCTCGTCGTCGCCGCGACGAATCCATGCCCGTGCGGTCACCGCGGCGACGGCACGACGCGTTGCCAGTGCCGCGCCGACAAGATCCGCGAGTACCGCGCGAGGCTGAGCGGCCCGCTGCTCGACCGCATCGACGTCCACGTGAGCCTCGCCCCGGTCGACGTCCTCGCCTTGCAGGCGCCGAGCGACGCGGAGCCGAGCGCCGTGGTGCGTGCCCGCGTCGAGCGCGCCCGCGCCGTCCAGAGGTCGCGGCAGGCCCGAGGATGCACGTCGGCGGCCCTCAACGCGCACCTCGCTCCCCACGACGTCGATCGGGTGTGCGCGCTCGACGAAGCCGGACGCGGCGTCCTGCGCGCAGCGGCTCGGCAGCTCGGCTTGTCCGCCCGCGCCTACGGCAAGGTCTTGCGTGTCGCGCGAACGATCGCCGATCTCGCCGGCGACGAACGCATCACCCCGGCGCACCTCGGTGAAGCCGTCGGCGGTCGCCTGCTGGATCGGATCACGCCGGGGTCGTCGCTCCACGCGGCGTGAGCCGCCTCGGGCATCGGGGCGGGGTCGGCTTCGCTTCGCGAAAAAATCGTTCGGACGGCGCGGGCGCACTTCGGCGCTCGTGCGGTGTCGCGCATCGCCTTGCTCGCCGGCGAGGCGCGACTTTTTTCGGGTGAGCGCACGGAGAAACGGCATGCTCGAGCAAGCGAACGAACGGACGAAGGCCTTGAAAGCGGTCGTGGGGGGCATCGAGAAGCAATTCGGCAAGGGCGCGATCATGCGCCTGGGCGACGAGGAGAGCCTCGAGCCGATCGCGACGATCCCGACGGGATCGTTGGCGCTCGACCTCGCGACGGGCGTCGGCGGATACCCGCGCGGGCGCGTCATCGAAGTGTACGGTCCGGAGTCGAGCGGCAAGACGACGCTCGCGCTCCACGCCATCGCCGAAGCCCAACGCGCCGGAGGGATCTGCGCGTTCATCGACGCGGAGCACGCGATCGACGTCCACTACGCCCGGGGCATCGGCGTCGAGATCGACAAACTCCTCGTCTCGCAGCCCGACACCGGCGAGCAAGCCCTCGACATTTGCGAGATGCTCGTCAAGAGCGGCGCCGTCGATCTCGTCGTCGTCGACTCCGTGGCCGCGTTGACGCCGCGCGCCGAGATCGAGGGCGAAATGGGGGACTCGCACATGGGGCTGCACGCGCGGCTCATGAGCCAAGCCCTCCGGAAGCTCACCGCGGTCGCGCACCGCGCGGGCACGACGCTCTTCTTCATCAATCAATTGCGCCAGAAAATCGGTGTTTCGTTCGGCAACCCGGAGACGACGACGGGCGGCAACGCCCTGAAGTTCTACGCGTCGATGCGGCTCGACGTGCGCCGCATCGGGCAGGTGAAGATCGGCGACGAGATCGTCGGCGGGCGCACGCGCGTCAAGATCGCCAAGAACAAGGTCGCTCCTCCCTTCTGTGAGGCGGAGTTCGAGATCCGTTACGGGAGCGGCGTCGACGCGATGACCGAGCTGCTCGATCTCGGGCTGGCGCGTGGCCTCGTCGAGCGAAGTGGAAATCACCTTTCGTTCGCGGGGACGACGCTCGGCAATGGCCGCGAACGGTCGCGCGAGGCGCTCGCGCAGAGCCCCGAGATGCAGAGCACGTTGCGCCAAGCCGTCGTCGCGTCCGGTCCCGTCCGGCCGGGCCGCCGCGCCGAGTTCGACGCATGACGATGTCTCCCTGACGCGCCCGTCACGACGTTTTGCACGGCGCGTCGTAGGGAGGACACGCGCCCGCATCGGCTCCTCGCGCGAGGGACGACCCCGTCCCCGCGACGTCCTCGCGCGAGGAAGCCGAGCGTCGCGCGCATGCGTACCGGGAGATGCCTCGTGTCCGCTGTCGCACCTTGGCCCTGGGCTGTGGATATCCAGGGTGATGCATTCTTCGTCCATCCCAGGGGTTGGATCGAGGGACCTTCGATGACGTAACGATCCGGAATTTCGCGTGTGCGTCGATTTCGCATCGCCGGCATCGGCCTTGCTCCCAGGTTCGTACGAAGATGCCGAACCCGAACCCGACCTCTCCGCATCTTCCGCTCCAGGAGGACCTACGGTCCGTCACGCGGGCGGGTGTCGTTTCCACCGAGTCGGAGCCGCCGACGCGAGCGCCGATGTCGGAGATCGTCCCGCGCGGCCCGATGGAGGTCCTCCCGCGCGTTCCTCTCGCTTCGGCCGTCCCCGACGATCTGCCGGAAGGCAAGGAGACGCCTGCGCCCTCCGAAGCGTCGGGACCGAACGACGACAAGGAGGAGCCTCGCCCGCATTCCACGTCGTTTTTCCGGCCCAGAGGGGCGGGGGGCGGTGCTTCGCCCGCGCTTCAGCTCACGCTCGTCGTCGAGAAAGAGGGCGGGGTGCCGGTCGAGCGGCGGATCGTCTGGGAGACCGATCGTTGCCGCATCGGCTCGCATCCCGGGAGCGACGTCGTTCTCCGGGACTCGGGCGTCTCGCGCATCCATTGCGAGCTCCTCCGGGACGGCAACGTGTGGCGCATCCGCGACGCGAGCTCCACGTCCGGCACCCGCCTGGACTCCGTGCGCGTGCGCGACGCGGAGCTGAGATCCACGAACGTCCTCGAAGTGGGGACGTCGACGTTGCGCATCCACGTCGGCCCCCTCCGCGAAGAGGGCGCGGCTTCGGGAGAATCTTTCGGGCGGCTCGTCGGGACCAGCGAGCCGATGCGCAAGCTCTTCGAATTGCTCGCGAAAGTGTCGGCGAGCGACATCAACGTGCTCGTCGAAGGCGAGAGCGGCACCGGCAAAGAGCTCGTCGCGAGCGAGATCGTGCGGCGCAGCGCGCGGGCGAACAAGCCGTTCGTCGTCGTCGACTGCGGGGCCATCAGCGCCGGGCTCGTCGAGAGCGAGCTCTTCGGTCACGTGCGCGGCGCCTTCACGGGAGCCGATCGCGAGCGCATCGGTGCGTTCGAGGCGGCCGACGGAGGGACCGTCTTCCTCGACGAGATCGGCGAGCTCCCGATCGAGCTCCAGCCGAAGCTGCTGAGGGCGCTCGAGGCGCGTGAAATTCGACGTGTCGGTGAGTCGCGCATGCGGAAGGTCGACGTGCGCGTCATCTCGGCGACGAACCGCGGCCTCGAGAAGGAGATCGAGCGCGGGCGTTTCCGCGAAGATCTCTTCTTCCGCCTCGCGGTCATCCGGGCGCGCGTTCCGGCGCTTCGTGAGCGCAAAGAAGACCTTCCGCTGCTCGTCCGGACGTTCCTGGCGCAGCTCGGCGTCCCCGACGAAGCCCACCTGTTCCCGGAGAGCGCCCTGACGGAGATGGCGCTCCATGATTGGCCCGGCAACGTGCGCGAGCTGCGCAACCACGTCGAGCGCAGCCTCGTCCTCCGCTCGTCGAACCTCGCGGGCGACGATGCGATGCCGCCGCAGGAGGCCGGCCGCGCGATCGTTCCTTTCCGCGTCGCGAAGGAGGGCGTCATCGAGGCGTTCGAGCGCGCGTACCTCTCCAAGCTGCTCGAGGCCGCCGGTGGGAACATGAGCCGCGCGGCGCGCATGGCCGGCATGGACCGCATGTACCTCCACCGGCTCACGCACAAGCATGGCCTCCGCAAGGGCAAAGGCGACAGCGTCGCGCCCGACAGCATGGCCCCCGACAGCATCGCGCCGGACAGCATCGCGCCCGAGTCGAAGTTCGACGACGAGCCGTGACGACGCCGGCCACGCGACCGGCGTCGTCGATGCGCCGACTTTGCGCCGCTCGACGACCGGGCCGACGGGTGTGAATTCGTGAGAATCAGCCGGTTTTGCGCCGCTTGACGACCGAGCCGACGAGGGCCAGATCGTCGCGCGTCAGCTCGCCCGTCACGAAGAGCAGCACGAAATAGGCGACGACCACGAGCGCGGCGACGATCGGCGTGAGTAGACGTGAGAAGAACGGCATGTACGAGCCGGCGACGTACGCGAGCGCGATGGCGAGGCCGACGCGCGCCGCCGTCTTCCAAGGCACGAAGGCGCGCGCGACGCGTCTCGTCACGAAGGCCCCGACCACGAGCGCGAGGACGAGGGCGACCGTCGTGGCCGACGCGGCGCGCGTGAGCTGCGGCGCGCCGAAGGTTCCACCGGGGATGGCAACGAAGCACGCGCTGGCGAGCAAGACGAGGGCGAGCGCCGTGATCCCCATCGCGAGGCGCTCGCGGCCCAGGCTCACGAGCACCGTCGTCCCGAGGCCGAGCATCGCGAAGGCGGCTTGCCCGAGCGCGAGGGTGTGCAGGGCCGGCGCGGCTTGTTCGGCCATCGTGCGTCCGTAGGCGAAGTGGACGAGCGACTCGGGGAGCGCCAGGACGACGACGACGAGCATGCCGCACGCGATGGCGCCGATGCGGCACCCCCGCGCCACGAGCTCCGCGACGCGCTCGCCGCCGTCTTCGGCCTTCGCGCGCGCGAGCATCGGGAAGAGCACCTGCGTCACGCTGAAGAGGAGCTGGTAAGGCAAGAAGGCGAAGAGCTGCGCGGCGCGGTAGGCCGCGACCCACTCGTTCGCGCTCTTTTGCGGATCGGCGAGGCCGGCGTCCTGCGCGCCGATGGAGAGGTAGCGGCCGAGCATGAGGATGTCGGTCTGCATCAACCCGTTCGTGAAGAGCTGGGCGATCATGACCGGCACGACGAGCGACACGTAGGCGCGCACCGTCGGGACGCCGGCCGGACGAGGGGAGCCCGCGGGCCACGCCGCCCCGATGCCCGTCCAGCGGAGCGCGAGCGCGAAGACCCCCGTCGCGGCGAGCGTGGCGCCGACCGTGGCGCCGAGCACGCCGGGCGACGTACCGAGGGCGCGCGAGACGTCGTCGAAGTGCCGAACGAAGAGCGTGCCGACGCCGAGCAGCCCGAGCGTCCGGAGCGTCGCGGCCACGACGTCGAGGGTGGCCTGCCTCGTGAATTGGCCGCGCCCGTTGAGGTATCCGACGAGCGGCGCGTACACGCCGTAGATGGCGAGGACGGCCGTGATGACGAGCAGCGGCGCGAGGATGTCCGGCGCGCGCTGGATGGCCGCCACGGCGGGCGCGCTCGCCGCGACCACCACGGCGGCGACGACGGCGATGACGGCGTGCACACGGAGCGTCGCGCGGAGGGCCTCCCGCTCGTGGGCTCCCGCCGCGGCGACGGTGCGGCTCACGCCTTGCGTCGAGCTCGCGACGACCACGTTGTTGAAGATGTTCGAATAGGCGAGCACGCGCGAGAGCGCGCCGTAGTCCGCCTGCGAGATGGCGCGCGGCAAGAGCGCCTGCTGGACGAGGCCGGTCGCGATGAAGAAGACCTTCGCGCCGAGGACGGCGAGACCGCCGCGTCCGGCGGCGCGGGCTTCGGTGGACGTTCGAGGTTCGCTTTTTTCCGTCATCGCAAGGGGGCGGCCGCGCGGATGGCGACGGGCTTTTGTGGGAGCAGGATCGGCGAGCCCGCGGGGGTGAACGTGCAGGTGCCGGTCGCGCGGTCGAAGACGTGGACCGGATAGCCGCCGCTGACGGACCGGCGGTCGCCGACGTAGAGCTTGTCGCCGCGGAACGTGAGGCCTTGCAGATCGTAGCCCTCCGTCGCCAGGAGCGGCGCGTCCGTCTTCGTCGCGACGACGCCGGTGTTCGCGTCGAACGTGACGATGGACGTCGGGTTGATCGTCGGTTCGGGGCCGGCGACGATGGCGACGCCGCACCCGCGATCGACGGCCACCTCGACGACGCTCGCGCCGAGATCCGTCTCGGCGACGACGAGCTGGCTCGTTTCGGTGCGCGTGTCGAAGCGCTCGATCCCCGCGAAGGGCTCGTCGGCCGCGTCGAAATTGCGCGGCACGGCCAGGTAGAGGAAGCCGTCGTCCTGGGCCATCGCGTTGAAGGGGTTCCACCCGATCAGATCCACGACCCGCTCGACCGCGCGCGTCTCGACGTCGACGCGGAGCATGCGCGCGGCGCGCTTCGGCGGGAGGCGGACCTCGCGGTTGTCGAGGAGCTCGAGCGCGACGAACGCCTTGGGTTTGCCGTCGACGTCGACGATGCAGACCGACTCCGGGTTCGGGTTGCCGTCGTCGTCGTAGGCGGACAAATCGACGATCCCGGCGACCGCGCCGTCCTTCACGAGGCCGAGCCCACCCGTGCCGAAGAGCGTGACGAACAGGGTGCCGTCGGGCGCCGCGGCGACGTCGTGCGCGTTCGCGAGGCGCCGCACGCCGCCCGACGAGGTCGCGAAGTCGTGGATGCCGATCTTCGCCTTCGGCGTGCCGCACGCGGCGTCGAGCTCGAAGATCAGGTCTTTGTCGCGCGCGACGAAGAAGGCGCGACCGTTCGACGTCGACAGCGCCGGATCCGCGCCCAGATCGGCGCCCGTCGTGCGTTCGTTCGCCTCGCACACCGGCGCCCCGCACACGACGCTCGACCCTTCGCGGTTGCTCGCCGCGACGACGAGCTCGACGCCTTCGCACGCCTTCGCGGGGGAGGGGGCCGCGCGCTCGCTCGACGCGCAAGCGATCGCTCCACCGGCGAGGCCGGCGACGCCCAGATCTCGGATGCGTCTTCGAAGAGCGTTCGTCATGGCGAGCCACCGGGTCGCCGTACGCTCTTACTCGAGATGCTGCGGGTCGATCAACTTGCCATCCGGCGAGAGCCCCGCGCGCGCGCGTCGTTCGTCTTCCGTGAGGTCCGGCACGACCTCCGGCGGCGTGGCGTCGATGAAGAGCACGTCGCACGTCGACACACCGCGCTCGCCTTCGCGGATCTGGATCGTCAGCTCGCGCTTCGGATCCTTCGCCGGGTGCACGCCCGTGAACCGGATCTCGTCCGTCCGCTTCGCCATCGAGCCGTCCGTCACGCGGGCGCGGAGGTAGTCGGCGACCGGCTCGGGGGGCAGCGTCGTCGAGACCGCGTGCACGATGCTCGAGAACCCGCGCTCGACGCGCATCCCTCTCGGGAGCTTGACGCCGAACGCCTCCTCGTCGCCCTCGGGCAGCTCCCCGGGCGCGAGCCGATCGGCCGGCAGGGATGGCGCCTCGTCGCGCGGCCGCTCCTCGGTCGGCGCTTTCTTGCAATGCACCGCGAAGAGCGCGAGCGCGAGCAACGCCGCGAGCTGCACGCCGTTCGACGCCACGCGCGACGCTCGGTTCAATCGACGATGAGGGCCCACGAGTCGATGATCGTCGGAGTCCGAGGCTTCGGCAAGGAGAGCGACTTCATTTCGACGCTCCGGCCTCCGCTCGTCGAGGGTTTCGCCACGGGGATGTCGAGCGAGTAGTTCGTCCCCGTCTGCGAGTTGGTCATCGCATAGCTCATCCCGAAGAAGTCGGTCGACACCGTGCCCGAGACGTCCACGCAGTTGAGCGACTGCTTCACGGCGACGCCGGGGATGACCGACGGCGGCGACGACGTCATGTCTTCCTTCTGCGTGAACGACGGCGGATACTTGTATTTTCCACCATCCCCGAGCGCGCTCGCGTCTTGCGGCGTCACGTAGTCGACGCCCCACACGTACTGCTTGGATTGCTCGCCGCAGACGTTCGTGACGGCCTCCGGCACGTACGTCGCGAAGTAGAGCGTCCCGTCGAAGAGCGCCATCGGACCGGTCACGCGCTCGCCGTTCGTGAGCCGCGTGTACCACTTCACGGACGCGCGCGCGGTGTTGCCGAGGCTGAGCACCGGCCGCCCTTCGACGATCGACGCCACCATGTTGTACTCGGACGAAGCGACGAGGTTCTCCTGATCGCCCGTCGCGACGTTGAGCACGATGTTGCCCGTCGGGTCGAGCGACACGATCGGCGGCACCGCGACCGGGCGGCCATCGGTTCCGAGCGCCGCGCCCCCGAAGCCCGAGCTGAACAAATCCTGGAACAGGAGCGCGCGCCACTTCGTCGGATCGGTGCTGCTCAGGTCGAGGCGCCACATCGTGCCGTCCGCGTCGCCGATGTACGCCTTCTGGGCGGCTGTGCCGACGTCGGAGGGATAGACGATGGGCAGGCCGGTCATCGGCGAGTCGAACGGCGTGTCGACCACCTTGCCCGCGTCCTTGAGCGCCTTCGGGGCGTCCGCGGCGCGCGCGAAGTGCGCGATGATCTCACCCGTGTCGACGCGCACGACCGTGATGCTTCGTCCGGCGACCGGCGCGGAGCACGACGATCCCCACTGGCGCACGCTCGTCCGGCGCGGGAACGTCGGGTCGCTCAGGTCGGGGTAGGTCGAGGTCGAGTACGAGCCTTCGAGCGCGCGCATGCAGGTGCCCGTGCCCGGCGGGGGGCCGTCGATGCCGCCCGGGAGGATCGCGACGCCGACCTCGCGCGGCGAGCCGCTGCCCGAGGGATCGATGTAGACCGTCGTGAGCGTCGGCGTGCCCGTCTGGCGACCGAACAGCGCGACGAACTTCTTCGTCTCGCCCGGCGCCGTCCGGGTGCTCGGCAACGTCTCGCCGGTCGCGAACGGGGCGTCCGTGAGCTGCCAGAGGAAGTGCGGGCCGCGCTTCACGGAGCCGGCGTACTTGTCGGCGAAGGCGGCCTCCGCCTTGACCCCGTAGCCCGGCGCCTCGTAGTTCGTCACGCAGTCGCCGGAGTTGCAGTCGACGTCGCTGACGTTGAGGGCGTAGTAGCCCGGTCCGTTCGTCCCGAGGCCCGCGACGAGCGTCGTGTGCCAGGCCGAGCCCGAGGCCAGATCCGTCCGGCCGCGGTCCCACACCATGTCTTTCACGACCGGCGAGCCGTCGAGGATGATCTGCTGGCCGGCCGGGTAGTTCGACGAGAGCTTCGGCAGCACCACCGGCGGGATGAACGACCAGAGCTCGTGCTTCGACGTCGTGGGGCCTTCTTCGAGGGCCTTGAACGCGTGCAAGACGCCGTCCGTCGTCGCGACGAAGAGCGCGTGCTTTCGCGACGAGCGCCCTTGGGAGAACGTGCGGTAGCCCTCGTCGCGCGAGAGCGCGATCGGCGGCGAGATGGCCGCGGGGCTCGAGCGGAACACGGCGCCGAGCGCGCCGCACTCGGGCACGCAGACGTCGCCCGGCGTGAGCGTCGAACACTCCGCGTCGGTCGTGCAGGTCGTCGAGCCGTTGATCGCGCACTTGTTGCCGGCGCCGAGCGACGGGCAGCGGACGTTCCACTTGTTGTAGCCGCCGAACGTCTGCGCGGTGCTCGACGCGACCGTGAACCCCCAGACGACCTTCGAGCAGTCCGTCTTGTTCAGGCTCGGGATGACGTTGCCTCCGAGATCGCGCGACCGCTTGCACGTCCCGTCGTCGATGGACAGGGCCTCCGGCGTCAGCGGGAGGTTGTCGTTGTTCAGGGCGCCGATCTCGGTGCCCTTGTAGCCGTCGAGCCCGTCCGTCGAGGTTGCCACGAAGGGCCGGAGCGAGCGCGACGAGTCGACGGCGGAGCCCGTCGTCGTGTCGGCCTTGACCGTGATGATGCGGCGCGCGCCGTCGTACGATTGGCGCGCGAGGTTCTGATCGAACGCGTCGCCGAGCGCCGCGCTGAAGGGCGCCGCCGTCGGGGTACCACCGACGCACACGCTGCGGTTTCGGTCGATCTGACCCGACCACGGCTTGCGCGGGTTGGGGACGAAGGACGCGACGAAGCTCGCGGTGATGTCGCGCGTCGTGCCGTCCGACGTGCTCGTGAACACGCTCGAGTACGCCGGGACGGTCCTCGTCGACGCCGACTTCGTGATGTCCGCGAGGACGCGTCCGAACGCGGTCGCGAGGTCACGCTGCGATTCGGCGAAGTACGGGGGCGCCGAGCCCGCCGAGCCGAAGTACGCGATTTCATTGAGTTGGCAGCACGCGTCGGCGGTCGTGCCGGGCGTCGGCGGCGTCGCGCGGCAATAGCTCGACATGGCGGAGCTGCTGCCGTTGAAGCCGCCCGCGGCGCTCGAATAGAACCAGGTCGAGCAGTTGTTGTTCGGCGACGTCTGGAAGCCGCTCGGGAAGCCGTCGCCCGATCCGTTGTTCGCGCCGTTGACGGAGAAGCCGATGACGTACACCGGCACGGGGTGGTGCCCGGTGCCCGTCTTGAGGCTCCGCGCGATGTCCCACGCGATCGACTGCTGCGTGCCCGTGGGGCCGGTGCTCGCGGGGTAGGGGCACTGCCCACCGGTGCCTTCGCACGACGTGCGCAGGTTGAGGTTCGGCGCGCCGTCCGTCAGGAGGATGACGAACTGATCGCGGCACCCGCCCGAGACGTAAGGGTCCTTCTTCTCCGGCCCGAGCGAGTGGTTCCAGAGGTAGTCGCGCGCGTCGTCGAGCAGGCCGTCGATCGGCGTCGGACCGTAGGGGCGCGTCGCGAGGAGGACCTGCTGGATCTGATCGTTCGTCCGCCGGACGTCGTCGAGCGTCGCGAAGCCGCTGCCGAAGGGGACGAGCCGACCTTCCCAAGGCGGCGCACCCCAGTGGCGCGCGCCGACTTCGAACGGCGAGTTCGTCGCGCATCCGACGGGCCGGCCCATGGCGACGTTGCCCGGGCTCGTGTACGGGAACGCCTCGCTGCGGATGTAGCTCCACTGCCCGAGGAACGGGTTGCTCGACACCGTCGTCGTCGGGTTGACCGAGCCGACGCCGATCCCGGCATCGACGTCCGAGTCGAACGTCATCAACCCGAAGCGAACGTAGTCGCGCGCCGCGTCGAGCTGACCGTCGCTCGCCTGGAGGAAATCGCACGACGTCGCCGACGAGACCGCGATGGCCGAACCACCGCCGGCCCCCGGGTAGTTCGTCGTGATGTCGCTCCACTTGAGGCGCCGGAGCGCGTCGCTCGGGAACGCGTCGGCCGTCGTCCCTTCCGTGCTCGCTTCGTTCGTCGGACCGACGCCAGTGGACGAGCCGCCGGGCAGCCGCCACGGGCCGATGGCGCACGCGTTCGCCGCCGCGGTCCCGGAGAGCGGCCGGTGGTACGGAAGGAAGTAGCCCATGTCGTAGGGCTTCTTCGTGCCGATCCGGTACTCGTTGACGAGCGCGCCGTTGTCCGAGCGATCCATCGCGCCGCAGCTGAAGTAAGGCTGGATGTTGCCGGTCAGCGCCTGGAGGAGGACGCCCCAGCGGTTCGGGTTCGATACGGAGCCCGGCGCACACGTGTTCGCTGCGTTGTCCTCCGGCAGCGAGTTGTCCGTCATGCGCTCCATCGAGCCCGACGTATCGACGAGGAGCATGACGTTCGGCAGCGCCTTCTGCGTCGTGCCGCTCGGCTGCGCGTGCGCGACGGAGGCCGCCAGGAGAGGGAGTGCGAGCGCCGCGAGGACCGCTCCGCGCTTTCCGAAGCGCGTCCGTCGAATCGAGCGATTCGTGACGAAGGGGGAGGGGGTCGTCGTTCGCCGTGCATGCGTCCGCATGAGGGGCTCCTGGTCGTGTCCGGATTACTGATTGAGCGGCCCGATGACGAAGCGTCCGCGGCCCATTTGCATCGAGTCCGAGCGGTTGGCGGCGGCGCCGGAGGTGACCCCTGCGTAGGGCCTCAGGATGCCGAAGGTCGTGACGGTGACCATCGCGAACTTGAGCCGGAGGTTCACGTCGTAGCCGGGCGGCGCGGGCGCCTGCATCGGGTTGGTGAGCTCGATGTAGATGTCGCCCTCGAGGCTCGTGTCGCCGAACGACTGCGACGTGAACGGATCGCGTTCGTTCCAGCTCTTTCGCAGCTCGGCCTTCGAGATGCGCACGCACGACTTCGCGCGCGCCGTCCCGATGACGCCGGCCTGGTTCTTCTGCGTCGACAAGCAGTTGTTCTCGGCCGCGCCCAGGTTGCTGCTCGGGTTCAGCATGCGCGTGTTCACGAGGTAGTCGGCGTTGTCGTAGGTGATGTAGTCCGCGGCGGCCACGGCGGCGAAATCGCTCGCGAGCTGCGCCTGGGACGCGCGCCTCAGGTTCGCCGACGCGCGGATGTCCTGCGTCGTCGTCGACATCGCGTACATGCCCATGACCCCGAGGAGCCCGAGCGTGGTCACGACGACGAACATGACCGCGCCTTCGCTCCGCTTGCGGAGGGAGGCGCGCCGCTTCGCCAGGCTTCGTCGGTTCGGCAGGTGGGTTTCGTGGGTGGGCATGGGCATGGCTCGCGAAGGATCAGTACGTCATGCGGGCTTGGTTCATGAGCGCCGCCTCGGAGACGATGGTGCGGACGCGCGCGAAGCGCTTGCAGTCCGTCGGAGCTCCGTCGATGCAATAGCGGTGGAGGTAGCCCGTCGCCGGACCGGCCATGTCGGCCGTTCGATCGGGGACGGCGGCGCGCGTCGCCAGACGGAACCGCACGGTGCGGACGCGCTGCGGGCCGAGCGACGTCGAGAGCCCCGAGACGCCGCCCCATATCCACGACTCGTCCTCGAAATCGGTGCTCACGAGCGCCGGCGCGAGCGGCGATTGGTCGTACGTCACGGCGAACCGCAGATCGACGACGTATTCGGCGATGAGCTCGGGATCGCCCGCCGCGGCGCCGGTCGCGTCGAGCATCGTGCGGAACAGATCGAACTTCGCCGCCGCGTCCGCCTCCGGATCGAGCCGCGTGTTCGCGCGCCGCTGGATCGACCAGCGCACGACCTGAACGGGTGCAATCTGCAACTGTTCGAAACCCTCGACGCCGCCTTGCTGCGCCGTCTCGGTGGCCGTCAACACGGGGCTGCCCGCGGTCGCCGCCGAAAACTCGACGTAGGCCTGACCGCTGGAGACGGCCGCCGAGCACACCACGACGAAATGCGACTTGCCGCTCGTGTCGGTGACCCGCGCCGGGAACGTCTTGCCCGACACCGGGAGGAACACGGACTGGACGATGGTCGTCGCGGCGGCGTCCGAGAGCGCCGTCTTGCCGTCGGCCGTGAGGATCATCTTCAGGACGGCCGGATCGTCGCCGTTCAGCGTCATGCGCTGCGGGCCGCAACCCGTGCCGGGCCCGATCGTCCCGAGGTACTGATCGTTCGAGGTGAAGTTGCCCGCGATGTCGATCGCCTGCGGCTTGAGGCCGTTGTCCGTCTCGAGCGAGAGCGAGCCGGCCTCCGTCGAGCCCGACTTGTAGAAGCGGAGGCTCGAGAGGTTGTTCAGCGTCGTGTACCGCGAGCCGCTGTTGGAGGCCGGATCGGGCGTCTCTTTCCGGCGCGCGATGGTCGGATCCCAGCGGATGTTGCCGGTCGACATGAACCCGGCGCGCGACAGATCGCTGGCGAGCCGCTGGGAGGCGATGCGGAGCGACATCTCCGCCGCGGTCGTGCGGGCCTGCTCGTAGAAGGTGTTCGTCGCCGTCTTGGCCAGGCCGACGACGGACAACGTGATGATGAGGCCCGCGAGGAGCGAGACCATCAGCTCGGGGAGCGTGAAGCCTCGGACCCGCGCTCGCGCGGACCTTCGGGCAGGCGCGTTCGCGCGGCGATGTTCGGGCGATGGGACGGCGCGGGCGATCACGTGGCGTTCCTTCGAATCGTCGTCGTGGCGTAGAGGAAATGGAAGCGCGAAGGCTCCGCGGCGTTCGCCGTCGCCGGGGCGCAGTCGGGCGGCGCGGGCTGCGTGAAGCGCGGCCAGAACACGCGCACTTCGGCGCGGATGAGGAGCCCGAGCGTGGGCTGCGCGGGATCCTGCTTGAGCCAATCGAGCCGGTAGTTGACGCAGTAGTAGCGATCGTCCGAGGTGCCGGCGACCTCGCGGCCGAGCGAGTCGAACGCGTACGACGTCCCGTACGATCGCGCGGTGACCGTGCGCGGAAGGAGCCAGCCCGTGTTCGCCGCGAGCGGCTTGGCGAGCCAGTCCGTGTCGCGCAGCCAATCCGTCGCCGTCTGGACGTTGTTCGTGGAGACGGCGGAGTTCGGCTGCGTCCACGTCATGCCGTCGGCGCGGAGCCGCGCGAGCCACTCGTTCGCCACGTTCGTCGCGATGTCGAAGCGGCGCGCCTCCGCGTTGCCTTGGATGGCCACGCGCTCCATGCCGACGATGCCCGCGGCGCCGATCGCGAAGAGCGTCATCGCGACGAGCACCTCGACGGCCGTGTAGCCCCGCCTCTCGCGGCTCTTCGTGCGGCGCGCGCTCATTTCGAAAGGATCCTCGTGGCGCCGTTGGACGTCATGATCACGTTGCGCGTGAGGCCGATGGCGGTGCCTCCACCGGGCTTGCGCTGGACGGCGACGACGAGCTCCGACGTGAACGGCCGCGCGCTCTGCATCGCCGTGAGCACCGCCGCGAGGGTCGCGCCCGACGCGACGTATGTCCGTCCGCTGGGTGTGAAGCAGATGCCGACCGTGTTCACGGCGCTGCCCGAGCCGATCGTGAGCGTCGTCTGGAGCCCCGCGACCTCTTGCATCGACCCGGCGCCGCCGTTGAGGTTCTCACCCCCGACGATCGGGTTCGTCGTGCTACCCGCCGGCAGGCCTGCCCACTGACCCGAGAGCTTGCACGGACTTTGCGGATTGCCCGACGCATCGAGCGACTCGAAGACGAGGAGCTTGCCGCGGTCCGTCGTGCCGTTCGACGTCAGGAGGACGAACTGCGCCGCGCCGCGCGCCATCGCGGACAGGCGCGCGCCGTGAATGAGCTGCGCGAACGTGTCGGCTTCGCGGAACGCCAGCCGATCTTGGCGCGCGACGGCCATCGTCGGGACCGCGATGACGGCGAGGATCGAGATGAGGACGATGACGACCATCAGCTCGACGAGCGTGAAGCCGCGCGCGTTCGCCCGTCCTCGCGCCCGCCGGCTCCGTGCCCACGCACCCATGCACCGACGCGCGGCGCATGTGGTTCGATGCGTGGCATTTCGTTCGGAAATCTCGGGACCCGCCAAAGCGAACCTTCGTTCAGCAAAGCGTGTGCCTCGGCATCGATCCGTGAAACAGGGTCTTTTTGCCGATCATATGGCCATCGCCCGCGCGGCCGACCGTGGGTAGCCAAGAAGCGTTTGCGGAGCTCCGCAAAAAAGTGTGACCCCCGCGGAAATGTCTTTCATGGGGCCGCCGCGCGCGGAGGCGAGGTTCACCCCTGCGTCCCGACGATGTATGACACGCGCATGGCCAAGCTCTCGCGCTGTCTGTTCGGTTTCGTGCTGGCGTTCTCTGCGGGCTGCCGCGAGGACAAGCCCAAAGACACCCCGCCGCCTCCGCCTCCTCCCGTGGCGTCGGCGACGAAGACCGCGGCGATCTGCGCGAGCGGCGGCGGAGAGCTCACCGATCCGGTCTCGGCGCCGTTCTTCCCGAAGACCGTGGGCGGCTACTGCATCGACCCGCAAGGCGAAGTGCGGACGTACGGCGAAAAGGGCAAGCTCTCGATGGACGAAGTCTGCACGACGGCGTTCGACGGCGAGTGCGAGGTCTACAAGCGCTTCGGTCTCAAGCGGGTCGTGTCGCTCCACTACGTCGACGGAAGCGGCAACGGCGGGAGCGTCGAGGTGAACTTGTCGAAGTTCGCCGACGCGGCGGGGGCGTACGGCATGTACACGCTGCGCGTCGTCGCGGGCGATCCGGCCGATCCGTCGACCCCGAAGGTCCTCGCCGCGGACGCCGCTGGCGCGATCGGCACTGGCCGCGCGTACGTCTGGCGTGGGGAATACCTCGTGGAGCTCCAGTACGTGAACGAGCAGGAGTCGCCGGCCGAGCTCGCGAAATCGAGCGAAGCGATCCTCTCGAAGGTCGGGCCGGAGATCGGCGCGAAGCTCCCGGGCGACAAGGCGCTCCCGCCGTCCGCGCAGGTGCTTCCCGAAGAGCACCGCGTGCCGAACGGCATCGTGTTCGCGCCGAAGGACGTCTTCGGCTACCACGGCGTCGGACCCGCGGCGACGGGCTTCTACAAGGACGGTGACCGTCGCTGGCGCGTGCTCGCCATCGTGAAGCCCGACGCCGATCAAGCGAAAGACGTCTTCAAGACGCTCCGCACGAAGCCGGGCGCGCTCCCGGTCCCCAACGTCGGTGACGAAGCCGTTCGCGCCGTCGTCGCGACGTCGGAGGACGAAGGCAAGTCGTCCGCGCCGAAGCCCGAGTTCGTCTTCGCGCGCAAAGGCAACGTGATCTGGGGCGTCGGCGACGAGGAGTACGCGCTCCGCGAAGGCAAGGGCGACGCCGCGCGCCTCACGAACGACGACCGGACCGCGAAGCTCCGCGCGCTGCTCGCGCTCCCCGCGCCGACGGTCACGAAGGCCACGGAAGCTGCGCCGACGACGGCCGCGCCTTCGACCGCCAAGCCGGCGCCCTCCGCCGCGCCTTCGTCGTCCGCGAAGTAGCGGCCGCGTCCCTCAGGTCTCGTCGGCCGCCGTGGCGTTCGCGCTCCGGCGGCCGATCGAGACGCGCTCGAAGCACGCGTCTTCGACACGGAGCTTGCGACGCAAGAGCGCCGTCGCTTCGATGAAGCGGCTCGTCACCGGATCGTGGTAGCCGCTCGCATCGGGCAGCTCGGCGTCGTGCTCTCGATGGAACCGGACCACGCGCCGCATGAGGTGGTCGCGCGCCCATTTCCCGACGAGCGACGCGAGCCCGACGAGCATCACCGACGCGTCGGCGTCGCGGACGAACGCCAAGCGGCCGAGCCCCGGAAAGAAATACTCGCTCGACGCCCGCCCTTCGACGATCACCGTGTGCAGGCGTCCCGCGAGCGGCCCGAAGCGCGGCCCGTAGAACCCGAAGCCGCCGACCTTGCCGCAGAACGCGTGGATTTCCTCGCCCGCGTCTTCGTGCGCGCGGAGGGCGAGCCGCTCCATCGTGTGGAGATCGACGTCGAAGCGGGAGAGCCCGCGCGCGGCGGCTTCGTTGAGCCGCTTCGTGCAGACGACCGCGACGCGCGCCCCGAGGATCGACACGCCCTTGTCGGCGAGCTTGTCGAGATCGCGATGGCACGACTTCAGGAGCTTGTCGTCCGCGGCGAACGATTCGCCCTCGACGCCCCAGCAGAGCTTCGTGTGGTGCGACGGGCAGGGGGCACGGAGATCGTCTTCGCGATCGAGGAGTATGGCGCCGAGCAGTTCGCGCGGCGAGGTCACGGTCGTGCCCGCGCGCGTCAGCAGCGTGCGCGCCCACGCCTCGCCGAGCGTGCTGTCCTCGAACGCGACGAGCTTCTTCGAGTCCCCGATCCGTTTGGCGAGCGCGCCGCGCGCAGGAGCGCTCGCGATCGCGGCGCCGCGCTCGTCGACCCTCGCGACGATGCTCGTGACGATCAGCGGCCCGAGCCGCGGCCCCATGCCGTTTTCGTCGATGCCGACGTAGTGCACGAGCCGCCCGGACCGTCTCGCCCTCAGCGGGTGAGGCGCGCGATTTCTTCTTTGATGAGCGTCTCGGCGAGCTGCGGGACGACTTCCCACACGACGCGTTCGACGACCTCGCGCGAGAGGGCGAGCACCGCGTCGGCCTGCGCCGGCGTCAGCCCGAGATCGTGGAGTTTGCCGGCGAAATCGCCGTTCGTCGCCGCCGCCGTGGCGACCGCGACCGCCGGAGCCACGGGAGCCGACGCCACGGGGACCGCGGGGGCGGAAGCGACGGGCCGCGGCGCGCTCGGCGGCGCCATGGCCATCCCTTCGCCGAAAATCAGCGTGCCCGAACGACCGGGCGAGGTGCCGAGCGACGGCTGCGTTCCACGCCCGAGGTTGCCCGCGGTTGGCGCCGTTGGCGCCGTCGGTGCCGAGGGAGCGGCCGGCGCCTGCGGAGCGGCAGGACGGGGAGCGCCCACCGCCGGGGTCGGCGCGGCCGCGGGAACGGCGACGGGCGCCGATTCCTTCGCGAGCGCGACCTTGCGGACCTTGTCGATGAGCTGCTGCGTGTCGAACGGCTTGTCGGCCCAGTCGTCGACGCCCGCGTCACGTCCGCGCGCCTGGTCGTACGGCGTGTACCGGCTCGACAAGAGGATGATGGCGGCTTGCGGGTTGCGCTTCCGGAGCTCCTTCGCGAGCGTGTAGCCGTCTTCGCCGCCGAGGACGGCGTCGACGAGCAGGATGGAAGGATTCTCGGAGAGCTTGCCGAGCGCGCTCTGCGAGTTTTCCGCGGTGATCACGCGAAAGTCCTCCCCACTGAAGGTGATCTCGAGGACTTTTCGCATCGTGACGCTGTCGTCGACAGCGAGCAGGGTCTTGGGCACGGGGTCGTCTCCGGAATCGATTGTGCGAAGCCGAGACAGCTCGTGTCAAGCTACCTTCCGCCCATGCAGGAAGGTTCGATCCCCCAGGAGCTCTCGGGTACGGCGCTGGACGGAGCCGTTCGCGCGCTTTTCGGGCTTTCTTGGGGTCGCGCGCGCGAGCTCGTTCGCCGAGGAAAAGTGAGCGTCGACGGCCAGACCGTGACGGATCCGTTGTCGCGGGTGCGCTCGGGGGCGGTCGTCGTCGTCGATCCGGCGGCCCAGCGACCCCGCACCAACGAATTGCCGCGCGAGGCCCTCGTGCACGTCGATCCGCACGTCGTCGTCGTCGAAAAGCCTGCGGGCGTGGACACCGTCGCGTTCGATCCGGACGGCATGGGCGCGTCCGTCGCCACGCGCGCCCGCCCCGGAGAAGCCGCGGCGCTCGACGAACGCGTTCGCGCGGCCTTGACCCGACGCGAGCACCGGCGCGGCGTTCCGGCGACGCTCGGCGTCGTGCATCGCCTCGACAAGGAGACCTCGGGCCTCCTGGTCTTCACGCGCACGTGGGCCGCCAAGAAGGCGCTCATGCAGGAGTTTCGTCTCCACACGGTGCATCGTCGCTACCTCGCGATCGTCCACGGCGCGATGAAGGGCGCGACGTTCCGAACGCACTTCATCCCCGATCGCGGCGACGGCCTCCGCGGCTCCGTCGAGCACCGCCACGGACGAAAGCACGCGATCGGCTCCGAGAAGACGCAGCTCGCCGTCACGCACGTCGAGGTCATCGAGCGCCTGCCCGGCACGAGCGCGAGCACGCCGTGCACCCTCGTCGCCTGCGTCCTCGAGACCGGTCGCACGCATCAAATCCGCATCCACCTGAGCGAAGCCGGTCACCCCGTCGTCGGCGACCGCGTCTACACCCGCGACTACCTGCGCGACGGCGGCATCGTCGTCGCCGCGCCGCGCCTCATGCTCCACGCCGCCGAGCTCGGCTTCGTGCACCCCGCCACGCAGAACGACGTCCGCTGGCACTCCGAGCTCCCCGACGACATGCAAGCGGTCTTGAAGCGCCTCCGGAAGTGAACCGCGCCCACCGCGCGTTCCGGGGCCTGGAGAACCGGACGATGCCTCGACGATCCGAGCGCCAGCACGACCGACGGAACGCCGGCTTTGAGCGCTGCGGGCTTTGTGCTTGGATGCGCCGCCCTGGCCGTCGCGACGCGTCGCGCACGGGCCACGGCGCAGGGAGAACGAGCGATGGCAGCGACGAGCACGGACAGCGAGCAAAAGGCGCTCTCGGGATCTTCGGAGTCCTCGAACGCGTCGCTTCCGCCCACGAACGGTCCGGAAGGCCATCCGCCCGGCCTCTACACGCTCTTCGGGGCCGAGGCCTGGGAGCGCTTCTCGTACTACGGGATGCGTGCGCTGCTCGTCCTCTACCTCGTCAACCGCCTCAAGTATTCGCGCGAGCACGCCCTCGAGATCTACGGCCTCTACACCGGCCTCGTGTACCTCACGCCGCTGCTCGGCGGCTACCTCGCGGACAAGATCCTCGGCCGCCGCAAGGCCGTCCTCATCGGCGGCATCGTCATGGCGCTCGGTCAGATGGCGCTCGGCTTCGAGTCGCTCTTGCCGATGGCGCTCGGCCTGCTCATCGCGGGCAACGGCTTCTTCAAGCCGAACATCTCGACGATGGTCGGCGGCCTCTACCACGAGGGCGACACCCGTCGCGACGGCGCGTTCACCATCTTCTACATGGGCATCAACCTCGGCGCGCTCTACTCGCCGATCGTCTGCGGCATGCTCGGCGAGAAGGTGGGCTGGGAGTTCGGCTTCGGCGCCGCGGCGCTCGGCATGATCCTCGGCCTCGTCCAGTTCGTCCTCGGTCAGAAGAACCTCGGCGACACCGGCCTCCCCCCGAAGTCCGTGCCCGCGAAGACCGTCACCACCGGCGGTCCGTACCGCGAGACCGAGCACGTCGGCCCGGCGCCCGTGCTCCTCCAGACCCGCGACTACGTCGACGTCTTCATCTGGGCGGCCGGCACCTGCGCGCTCGTGTGGGGCGTCCTCTTGGCGTGGACCGGCATAGGCCCCCTTTGGGGCGGCCTGCCCAGCGCCGCCAAGTTCGGCGTGCTCGTCGCGGCGCTCGCCGTCGTGTTCTTCCAGCTCTTCCGCGGCAGCACGAAGACCGAGTTCCAGCAGATCGCGGTCATCATCATCCTCTGCGCGTTCAACATCTTCTTCTGGATGGGCTTCGAGCAAGCCGGCGGGACGATGACGCTCTTCGCCGACGAGCAGACGAACCGCGATCTCGGCCCCTTCTCGCTCGTCGTCATCGCCCTCGTCGTCTTCGCGTGCGCCTACAACTTCCGCCGGTCGACGAAGGACGAGGTCACCGGCAAGGCGCTCTGGACGAGCCTCTTCGTCATGTTCGCCCTCATGGGCGTCGGCGCGCTCGGCTACGCCGGCTACGCGTTCGCGACGGGCGACTCCCCGAACCTCCCGGCCTCGCAGTTCCAGGCCATCAACCCGCTCCTCATCGTCGCCCTCGCGCCGACGTTCTCGAAGCTCTGGGACAAACTCGACAGCGGCCGCTTCCGCACCTCGACGCCGACGAAGATGGCCATCGGCATGGTCATCCTCGGCCTCGGCTTCATCGTCCTCTACGCCGGTCAGAAGATCGTGATCGCGACCGGCACGAAGGCGAGCCCCGCCTGGCTCGGCGCCGTCTACGCCATCCACACGACCGGCGAGCTCTGCCTCTCGCCCATCGGCCTCTCGATGGTGACGAAGCTCGCGCCGCCGCGCGTCTCGTCGCTCGCGATGGGCCTCTGGCTCGGCTCGTCGGCGGCCGCGAACTACCTCGCCGGCACGCTCGAATCGATGCTCACGAAGGTCGAGGTCCCCATCTACGGGTTCCTCGTCGTCAGCTCGATCGGCCCCGCGCTCGTCCTGCTCGCGCTGACGCCGCTGCTCAAGAAGTGGATGCACGGCAAGGCGTGAGCCTTCGCCCACGCGCTCGCCGTCGATGCGCCGGCGCCGTCACGGCTTGTGCAGCGTGCATCCTTGCGGCAAGAAGTCGATGCCGCCGCTGGCGAACGGCGACTGCTGATCCGTCGACCGATGCGCGAACAGGTACTTCATGATGAGCGGCTGAAGCAGCTCCGGGTGCAGGTGGTGCGCGTTCGTGTGCGGGCAATCGATGACCGTGCGCTGCGCCGCCGTCAGGAACGGCACCGCGGCCTTCGCCGACTCCTCCAGGTTGAAGACGTTGAACGCCGCGATGTCCTCGGACCCGCCGTGCGTCAAAAGGACGTTGCCGCGATCCTCGGGGACCAGCGCCGGCCAATTCCACGTCATCGCCGGGATCTTCACGAGCTTGCGCTCGGCCTCGTCGTTCATCCACGCGCCCGACTCGGAGACCACCGCGGCGATCACCTTCGGGTGCTTCGAATAAATGAGGTTCGTGAGGACCGCGCCGGCCGAGAACCCGAACTCGTAGATGCGTGAGCCGTCGATCTTCTGCTGCGCGGCGAGGCACCCGACGATCGCCTCGAAGAGCGCGATGTCAGGGTTCGAATCCTGATCCGTGAGGTTCCACGAGAGCCCCTTGGGCGGCAGGTACCCCAAGTCCGACGCCGTGACGATGATCGTCGGGACCTCCGGAATTTCGTCCGGCTTGAACGAAAGGACGTCGTGGAAGTTCTGCATGTTGTCGCCGAAGCCGTACCAAGAGAACAAGATCGCCATCGGCTTCGACGTGTCCGCGGGGAAGTCCACGAAGAACTTCCGCTTCTGACCCCCGGCGTCGAAGTTCTCGTTCAAGCCGGGCGCGACCGTCCCGCCGGGGCAAGCGAACGGGATCGTCACGGGCGGCGTCGAATCCGTTCCGCCGTCGGGCGGCGTGTCGGTGCCGCTGCCCACGCCGGGACCATCGTTCGACGACGGCGTCTCCGTGCTCGAATCGGCTCCGCCCGTATCCGTTCCATCGTTCGACGACTGTGTGTCGTCGGCCGGCGCATCGGCTTTCTTGTCCGACGACGAGCAACCCGAGACGCCCGCGAGGAGAACGAAGAGGGCAGAAACAACGGAAGTCGTGCGCACGTTCATGGGTGGGAGCTCCGCGGAGAAGGGATGTGGGTCGAACGATGACGGCGCTTTCAGCCTTCGTCAAAGCGAGTTTTACGCGCGAGGAAAGGCTTTGTGCGAGCGCGACTTCCATCGGAGTGGGTTTCCCGTGAACGTCCAACGAACCATGGATCAACGCCTTCGTAAGCTGCATCGGTGACATCGATTGGTGACATCGAAGCTCACTCCTTCGCGTTCGTGCGCCGATCGTCGATCGTCGTACGGCGACGGGCCGAGCGCGAACGGTCGCCGCGTCCGGTGAGGTGTCGTCGCCGCCGATGACGGCCGTCCGCAGGTCTTCTCGGCCAAGCTTCGCCTCGAAAAAGCGCCGTCCCTCGAGCCTTTTTCGGTTCGTGCCGGGCCGCGTCGGGGAGCTGCTAGAATGGAAGCGAGATGCCTGAGCTCTCGCAGCGCGGACGACAGATCCTCTACGCGTGCATCACGGAGTACGTCGCCTCCGGCGAGCCCGTGGGCTCGCGCACGCTCTCGAAGCGCGGCATCGAGCTCTCGCCCGCGAGCATCCGCAACGTGCTCTCGGATCTCGAGGAGCTCGGCTACCTCCATCAGCCTCACACGAGCGCGGGCCGCGTGCCGACGGACAAGGCGTTCCGTCTCTTCATCGACGCGATGATGCAGGTCCACCCGCTCTCGCCGGAGGAGAACGCGAACATCTTGCTCCGCTTCTCGGAGGTCGAGGTCGGGCCGAACTTCCTCCGCGACACGGGCAAGCTCCTCTCCGAGCTCACGGGCGCCGCCGCCCTCGTCGTCTCGCCGCGCGCCGAGACGATGACGCTCAAGCACCTGCGCTTCATCCGCATCAACGCCACGGAGGTCCTCGCCGTCCTCGTCATGACGAGCGGCGCGGTCCAGAACCGGTTCCTCAAGGCGTCCGTCGAGGAAAAAGACCTCCTCAAGGTGCACAACCTGCTCGACGACGTCATCGAAGGCCGCACGCTCGGCGACTTGCTCGACCTGTTCACGCGTCGCAAGCGCGACGCCGGCGGACACGACGCCGTGCGCAAGGTCGCGTTCGAGCTCGGCGAGGCGGCGCTCTCGGAAGCGGCCGGCGCCGGCGCCGACGTCGTCCTCGAAGGGCGCTCGAAGCTCCTCGAGCTCCCTGAGTTCTCGGGCGCCGAGGAGCTCAAAGGCATCGTGCAGGCGCTCGACGAGGTCGACGCCATCGTCCGGCTCCTCGACGCGACCCTCGCGGCGAACAACATGGCCGTCGTCGTGGGCCACGAAGCGGGCGATCTCGCGGGCGGCCAGCTCGCCATCGTGGGCGCCGCCTACCGGAACCAGGTCGGGCGCGTCGCGGGCTCGGTCGGCATCATCGGCCCGACCCGCATGGACTACCCCAAGGTCCTCCCGCTCGTCACGGCGGCCGCCAACGCCATGGGATCGCTCATGGACCGGCGGCCCGACGATCGCCACGAAGGGGAATGACCGGGGCCGCCACCCGGCCCGTCTTCCGCGCTCCGCGCGCGCCCTTCGGATCCGGCCGAAATCGCCAACATACTCGCCCCGCAAACCGCTCGGCGCTCTGTTATGTTTCGCGCCATGCGTACGGCCCCGCCGGATCTGCCCGGAGCCCCTTCGATCGATTCCCCGCTCGATCGCGCCCTCGCGCTCCTGCTCGCGGGTGAAACGGAGGCCGCCCTTCGCTGGGCCGCCGCCGTCGTCCAACAAGACGCGACCGTCCCGAGCGCGCTCATCCTGACGAGCCGCCTGCTCGCGAACGCCGGTCGCACGGAGGCCGCCATCGAGGGCTTCGAGCTCGGCGTCCGGCGCGCGATCGACGCGAGCAACCTGCCGCTCGCCATCGCCGCGACGTCCGACCTGCGCACCCTCGGCGTCGACCCGTCACCGCTCCACGACGAGATCGCCGCGACGTTCTGCGCGGGCTCGCCCCGTTTGTCGGAGGACGCGATGCCCCCGCCGCCGCTGCCGACGGACGAGAGCTTCCAACCCTTGAGCTCCTTCTTGACGGGCCCGGCGCTCTTGTCGAAGGCGACCGAGATCATCCACGCGGCCTCGACGGAGTACGCGTCCTCGCGCTCCTCCATCACGCCGCTCGTCTCGCCGTTGCCGCTCTTCAGCTCGCTCGAGAAGGAAGGGCTCCGCGCCCTCATCGGGTGCTTCGAGATGATCACCGTCTCGGCGGGCAAGGCCGTCATCGCCGAGGGCGAGGAAGGCGCGGAGGCCTACATCGTCGCGCGCGGGGAGCTGGAAGTGCGTCGCACGACCGACACCCGGAGCACGGTCACGCTCGCGCGCCTGACGAACGGCGCGCTCTTCGGCGAGATGGCCCTCTTGTCGCGCGCGCCGCGCTCCGCGAGCGTGGTGGCGTGCCGCCCCTCGATCTTGCTCGTCGCCCGCCGCGACGCGCTCGAGAGCGTGGCCGAGCGGCGACCCGACGTGGGCATCGAGCTCGCGGCGCACTGCCGTCGCCGCATGGTCGCGAACCTCGTGCGCACGTCGAAGGTCCTCCTCGCGGTCCCCGCGAACGAACGGCCGGCGCTCGTCGAGCGCTTCGAGACGAAGGTGTTCGAGAAGGGCGACAAGCTCATCGAAGAAGGCAAGCCGACGAGCGGCCTGCACCTCATCGCGTCGGGCGAAGTCGTCGTCCTCGGTCGCGAGGAAGGGGAGGAGCCCTTCGTGCTCGCCACGCTCGGCGTGGGCGAGACCGTCGGCGAGGTGGCGCTCGTCCTCCGCCGCAACGCCAACGCGGACGTCGTGGCGGTCCACCCGACGGTCACGTTGTATCTGCCGCGCGAAGAGTTCATCGACCTCGTGCGGAGCCACCCGGCGATCCTCGCAGGGCTCTACCTCGTCGCCGTCGAGCGCGACGAAGAGACGACGACCGCGCTCGCCGGCTCGGCCACGGCCGCGAAGGCGGAAGACTACATCCTCGTTTGATGGCGCCGCACGGTCCCTCACCCGTCGCGCCGTCCGCGGCTTCGACGGAGCGCCACCAGACGCGGCGCCTCTTCGCGGTCCTCGTCATCGTCGCGATGTTCTTCGTCTTCGAGCTCATCGGCGCGAAGGCCGCCGGGAGCGACGTGCTCGAGGCGGACGCGTACCATCTCTTGATGGACGTCTTCGCGCTCGCCATCAGCCTCGGCGCGATGCGCCTCGCCTCGTCGCGGCCGAACGAACGCTTCACCTTCGGGCTGCGCCGCGCCGAATCGCTCGCCGCGCTCGTCAACGGCCTCCTCGTCGTGGCGTTGGTCGTCGAGCTGACGCGCGACGCCGTCGAGCACATCGTCGAGCCGACGATGCCGAAATCCGGCTTGATGCTCATCGTCGCGAGCGTCGCACTCGTCGTCAACGGCTTCTCGGCCTGGTTGCTCCACGGGGCGATGCACCTCCCGCACGGCGGTCACGCGCATTTCGGACACGCCCACGACGCGCATGACGTCCCCGCCCACGCGGAGCACGCCCACGGTCGCCATGACCACGCCTGCCACGATCACGCCCACGGCGATCACACGCACGATCACACCCACGAGGACCACGGTCACGCCCACGCTGCCCATGGGCACCACGGGCACGCGCACGGCCATCACCTCAACTTGCGAGGCGCCTGGCTCCACCTCATCGGCGACGCCCTCGGCGCGCTGGCGGCCTTCGCGGCCGGCCTCGCGATTCGGTTCGGCGCGTCCCCCGTCGTCGATCCGATCGCGAGCCTCGTCGTCGTCGCCATCCTGTTGATCGGCGCCGTCCGGCTCCTCCGCGACGCCGGCCACGTGCTGCTCGAGGCGGCTCCGGCGCGCCTCTCCGTCGACGACATCCGCGGGGCCATCGCCGCCTTCCCGAACGTCCGCGCCGTCCGAGCGCTGCACGTCTGGTCGCTCGGCACGGGGCACGACGCCGTGACGGTCCACGTGTCGACCGACGCACCCGAACCTTCGCTCGGCGCGCGCATCGGCGAAGCGCTCCGGTCGAAGTTCCGGCTCGAGTACGTCACGGTCCAAGTCGACGCGGACGGCCCGCCGCGCTGACTACTTGCACGCGTTGTCGATGCACGACTTGCCGCCGGTGCAATCCGACGACGCGGTGCATGCGGCGGTCGCCTCTTCGGCCGAGCGGCACACCTTGTCGGCCGCGCAGGTTCCGATGCGCGAGTCGATCGTCCGGCAGTACGCGTCCGAGTCGCACGTGTACTTGCAGAAGCCTCGCACGCACTTCTTCGGCGTGTTGGTCGTGCCTCCGCACTGGCTGTCTTCCGTGCAGTTCGACGCCGGCCGCGTGTCGACCGCGCAGACTCCCTGGTTGCAGTACTTGCCCGCGCCGCACTCCGGATCCGCCGTGCAAGGCTTCGCGCAGTCGCCCGACACGCAGTCCGGGCCCGACGGCTTGCACACGCCCTTGTCGCACGTGAAGCCGTCCGCGCACGTCGCGTCGCACGTGCTCACGCACTGGCTGTCCGCGCACACCTTGCCGTCGCCGCACTCGCTCGAGTACTTGCAGCCGTTCTTCTCGTCGGTGCAGGCGCCGTTGACGCAGAGCTGCCCGCTCGGGCACGGCTTCGTCGCGTCGCACGCGCAAGGTCCGGTGGTCGCGGTTCCGCACGTCGCGGCGTCTTCGGTCGGCGGGTTCGCGTCGGGCGCCGCCGCGTCGTTGCCGTTGCCATTGCCGCCGTCCGTCACCGACCCGCCGTCCGTCACCGTGTTCGGATCCGACGTTCGCGAGCAGCCGTACGCGTCGCACGTGTAGCAGCCGGTGCTATCGCAGTAGTAGTTGTAGTCTTCGCTCGCGTCCGGGCCGCAGGCGACGGCGAGGATGCTCCAGCCGGCGAGTACGAGGCCCGCGCGCTTCGCCAGACGCTGACCGAAGGTGCCGAACGAGGAGATGCGGAACGCCATGAAATCCTCCGAGCGCATCGAGCGCGAACGTCTCACGAAGAAAAAAGGGAAAGTCACGAAGAGGATAGAGGAGAAAGGAAAGGAAGCGCAGAAACGTCATGCAGGCCGACCCGACCACCCTCTGGAAATTCGGTGAGCGGACCGCTCGGCGCGGGGCGACGGAATCCCTTCACGAACGCTTCGTCGGAACCCCGCACCGGCATGCGCACTCCGCCTATCCACGACTCGTGCCAACGTCGCTCGGACGTCGTATTCCGTCTTTTTCGCGCGGGAAACACCGTCCAAACGGGCGTTTCCAGCCCGGGCCAGGGCGGCGTTGGCAGCGACGGTGTAAACCTTCGTTCTCGGAGCGCTCGGACACGTTTTGAACCTCCCGCATGAATGAGGATGCCTTCGGCGCCGCCGGTTCGCCGTGCATCGCGTGACGCCGTGCGCCGCTCCGGCGGGCCGCACCCGGCTTGACCCCTTGCGCCGCATTCGCTACCCCGTCGCCCATGACCGTCCACCGCACCCTTTCGACCTTCCTTGCTTCGGCGTTCGCCGCCGCGCTCTTCCTCTTCTCCGGCGTCGCCAGCGCGCAAACGAAAGTGGCGGTCGTCGACGTCCAGCGCGCCGTCGCCAGCACCGAGGACGGACTCCGCGCCCAGGCCACGCTGAAGAAGCTCTTCGACAGCCGTCAGCAGGAGCTGAACAAGAAGCAGGCCGATCTCCAGAAGCAGCGCGAAGACATCGACAAGCAGTCGAAGGTCATGTCGAAGGACGCGCTCCAGAAGCGCGTCGACGAGTGGCAGAAGCAGATGATGGAGCTGCAGGCCGTGTTCGTCGAATACAACCGCGAGCTCGAGAAGAAGCAGAAGGAGCTCACGGATCCGGTGTTCGAGAAGGTCATGGCGGTCATCAAGCGCGTCGCCACGAACGAGAACATCGACCTCGTCGTCGACAAGGCCACGGTCGCCTACGTCCGCGGAGATCTGGATCTCACGGACAAGTGCATCCAGCTCTACAACAGCAGCGGCTCGGCGCCCGCGGCGCCTTCGAAGCCCTGATCGGTCGCGGCGCGGTTCCAGGAGCGACGTCGATGGGTGGACCGGGAATCCCCATTCCGCCGCGGCGCATCGAAGAGCTCGCCGAACGATGGGGCGGCGTGCTTCGAAACGGCGCCGGCGGCACCGTCCGTCGGCTCGCGAAGCTCGACGTCGCCGAGGCGTTCGATCTCGCCCCGTTCTTCGATGCGCGCTACCTCGACGATGCGGCGCTCGCGCTCGGTCGCGGCGCGGTCTTGCTCGTGGACGAGTCGCTCGCGTCGCGACCCGACATCGGCAAGCTGCCGGGTTGGTTCCATCCGTTCGGTGGCTGGGCCCTGGCCGAGCTGCTCGATCTCGCGGAGACGACCGACTCGCCGCCGGACATCGACCCCACCGCGATCATCGGTCCGGGGGCGATCGTGCTGCCGCGCGTGAAGATCGGCGCGCGCGTCGTGATCGGTCCGGGCGCGGTCATCGGCGCCGCCGGGTTCGGGTTCGCGACCGGTAAGAGCGGTGTCCCGCGGCGCATCCCGCAGCTCGGCGGCGTCGTCATCGAAGACGACGTCCACGTCGGCGCGCTCTCGACCATCGCGTCCGTCACGCTCGGCCCGACGGTCCTCCGCCGCGGGGTGAAGCTCGACGATCAAGTGCACATTGCACACAATTGCGAGATCGGCGAAGGCACCGTCATCGCGGCGCAGACCGGCATCGCCGGCTCCGTCTTCGTTGGTCGCGGCGTGCTCATGGGCGGGCAGGTCGGGGTCGCCGACCACCTGCGCATCGGCGACGGCGCGCGGATCGCGGCCAAGAGCGGCGTCATCGGCGACATCGCGCCGGGGACGACCGTCGCCGGCTACCCCGCCGTCGAGCGCCAGCGCTGGCTCCGCGGCCTCGCCGAGCTCTACCGCCTCGTGTCGCACCGCGCGTCGAAGGATCCCGCGGGCGGTCTTCGTCCCACGCCGTCCGTCGTCCCGCCCGCGGTCGCTTCGAGCGATCCCTCCACGGCCGCCATGGCCGCCGTCACGCTCCCGACGAACCCCAACGTGCCGAGCATCCCCGGCGGCTCGGGCATCCCCGCCGCTCCGAGGACGCGCTCGAACGTCGCGGGACTCCGCCCCGAAGCGATCATTCGCTCCCCGAAGTTGACGCCTGCCGCCGGGATCTCCAGCGAGTCCCCCGCATCGACGCGTCCTCCGGCCGGCACCGCGAGCCCGCCGAAGGAAAAACCGTGACGCCGTCGTTGGAGCCGTGACGTGAGCCCGCGCGTGACCGTTCACCCGACCGCCGTCGTCGACCCGGGCGCCATCTTGGAAGACGACGTCGAGGTCGGACCGTACGCGATCGTCGGTCCGAAGGTCCGCGTGGGGCGGGGATGCAAGCTCGCGTCGCACGTCGTGCTCGAGGGGTGGACGACCATCGGCGAGGCGAACGTCTTTCATCCGTTCTGCGTCGTCGGCGGCCGGCCCCAGATGAAGAAAGCGCTGAAAAAGACGCCGAAAAAGCCGGAGCTCGAGCGTCGGTCGGGAGACGGCCCCGAGCTCGTCATCGGCGCGCACAACGTGTTCCGCGAGCACGTGACGGTGAACGTCGCCAGCGGCGCACAACCCACGACGATCGGCTCGCACAACCTCCTGATGACCGGCGCCCACGTCGCGCACGACGTCGTGATGGGATCGCACTGCGTCGTCGCGAACGGCGTGCAGCTCGCCGGCCACGTCGTCGTCGAAGATTGGGTCACGTTCGGCGGCGGCGCCGGCGTCGGGCAGTGGCGCCGCGTCGGCGAGAGCGCGTTCGTCGCCGCCGGCGCGATGTGCGAGCGCGACGTGCCGCCGTTCGTCATCGTGCAGGGCGATCGCGCCCGCGTGCGCGGCCTGAACGTGGTCGGGCTCGAGCGTCGCGAGGTTCCGGCGCGATCCATCGCGCGCCTGAAGCACGCCTTCGCGCGCCTCTTCCTCCGGCCGGACGTCGCGTTCGCGAGCGCCCTCGCCGAGCTCGACACGTCCGACCCGTTCGTCGAGCGCCTCGCCCGCGCGCTTCGCCGCTGATCGCCGATTTCACGGACGAGCGCGCGGGCTTCGTGCCGCGGCTGCGTACCCTCGCCACGCCGGCTTCGTTCGAGAGCACACGAAGGCTTGCACGACCGCCGCATCCTCCTTACGGTGCGCGCATGATCGATCGAGCTTTCGGCATCGTTCGCGCGTTTTCGCTCTTCTTCGCCCTGGCCTTCGGCGCCGCGACGCTCGTGGGTTGCCAGAAATACGACGAGCTCATCGAGAAAGATCAGATCTGCCAACAAAAGTGGGCCGATCTCGACGCCGACCTGCAGCGCCGCGCGGATCTCGTGCCGAACCTCGTCTCGACCGTGAAGGCGGCGGCGAACTACGAGCAGTCGACGCTCGAGAAGATCACCCAGGCGCGCGCCGCGGCGACGAGCATCAAGCTCACGGGCGACGACTTCAGCGATCCGGAGAAGATGAAGGCCTTCGAGGACGCGCAGGCCAAGCTCAGCACTTCGGCCCTGTCGCGCCTCTTGGTCGCAAACGAGAACTACCCGCAGCTCCAGGCGAGCGGTCAATTCACCGACCTGATGAAGCAGCTCGAAGGGACGGAGAACCGCATCCTCCGTTCGCGCCAGCAGTACAACGAGGCCGTGAAGGACTACAACGCCGAGCTCGGCAAGATCCGTGGCTCGGTCGTCAACAAGGCGACCGGACAGCCGTTCAAGCCGCGCGTCTACTTCACGGCCTCGAGCGGCGCGCAGACGGCCCCCAGCGTGACGTTCTGAGCTTCGACCGTCCCTCGCCCTTCGCCCCGGTCGGCTCGCCCGGGCCGGTCGTGGATCGGCTGTTTCGCTTCGCCTGCGCTCTCTGATACGTTGGCGGATCGGGATGAATCCGGAACGAGTTTATTGGGCGTGGGGGTACGAAGATCGGTTTCCTGACGATCAGGCTCGGGAGCGCCTCGCGCGTCGCCTCGAGCCGGTCTTGGGAGAGCGACCGGCGCTCGGGCCGCTCCCCTCGCTCGAGACCGTGCGGCTCCCCGAGCCTCGCTACGCGCCGCCGATGGAGCTTCGCGCCTTCGGTACCACCGACAAGCGAGAGCGGGCGCTCCACACGTACGGACGTGGCTACCGCGATCTCGTCCGCGGGTTTCGCGGTGACTTCGGCGCGGCGCCCGATTGGGTGTTTCATCCGACGGAAGAAGAGCACCTCACGCTCCTCTTCCGATTCTGCGAGAAAGAATCCATCGCGCTCGTCCCGTACGGCGGCGGCACGAGCGTCGTCGGCGGCGTCGAGTACGCGGCGGACGGGCGCTTCCGTGGCGTGGCGTCCGTCGATCTCGGCAAGTTCGACCGCGTCCTCGAGGTCGACGAGGTGTCGCGCGCGGCGCGCATCCAAGCGGGCGCGACGGGCCCGAAGATCTCCGAGCAGCTCGAGCCGTTCGGGCTCACCCTCCGGCACTACCCGCAGAGCTTCGAGCTCTCGACGCTCGGCGGTTGGATCGCGACGCGCGCGGGCGGCCACTACGCGACGCTCCACACGCACATCGACGACTTCGTCGAATCCATTCGCATGGTGACCCCGGCCGGCGTCGTGCAGACGCGGCGGCTCCCGGCGTCGGGCGCCGGTCCGGATCCGAACCGCCTCCTCCTCGGATCGGAGGGTGCGTTCGGCATCGTCGTCGACGCGTGGATGCGTCTTCAACCCCGTCCGCGCTGGCGCGCGTCGGCGAGCGTCGCGTTCGAGAGCTTCGAAGACGCGGTCGAGGTTGCGCGCATCCTCGCGCAGTCGGGGCTCCACCCCGCGAACTGCCGCCTGCTCGACGCGACGGAGTCGCTCGTGCACGACGTGAACCGCGAAGGCAAATCCGTGCTCCTCGTCGGCTTCGAGTCGGCGGATCATCCCGTCGAGTCGGCCATGGAGCGCGCGCTCTCGATCGCGACCGACCTCGGCGGCCATTGCGCCGAAGAGCCGCGCTACACGACGGACGTCGTCCACTCGATCTCGCCGCGTCCGCTGCGGGCCGTGCCGACGAGCCGTCCGCCGCCGCCGCTCGGTGTCGGTGTTCCTTCGCGCAAACCGCCCGTCGACCACGACGGCACCGCGTCGGGCACGTGGAAGCAGGCGTTCTTCGAAGCGCCGTACCTGCAGAGCGCCCTCGTGAGCATGGGGGTCGTGTGCGACACGTTCGAGACGGCGTGCACGTGGGACAAGTTCGCGTCGCTGCACGCGGCGGTCGTTTCGTCGGTGACGGAGGCGCTGCAGCGCGTGGCCGGCGCGGGCCTCGTGACGTGCCGCTTCACGCACGTCTACCCGGACGGCCCGGCGCCGTACTACACGTTCATCGCCAAGGGTCGAAAGGGCGCCGAGCTCGAACAGTGGGCCGAGATCAAGGCGGCGGCGAACGCGGCGATCCTCGCGGCGGGCGGCACGATCACCCATCACCACGCCGTCGGTCGCGTGCACCGTGACGCGTGGGAGAAGGAACGGGCGTCGCTGTTCGCGAAGGCGCTCGAAGCCACGAAGCACGAGCTCGATCCCGAGGGCATCCTCAACCCGGGCTGCCTCCTCGCGCGCCGCTGAACGCGCTCTCGCGGCCGCGGCGTGGTGCCGTCGCCGAAATGCGCGAAGGCCGCGACGCATGCCGCGGCCCTCGAGAATCGTTGCCCGAGCCCGTCACCTACGCCTGGCGCGAAGAGACGGGCTCGTCGTTCGCCTCAGCCGTCGCTGTCGGGAAGGTCCGGCGGCGGCGTGGGCTCGTCTTCGACCCCCACCGTGGGGTCGGCGCCGCCGCACACCGGTCCGCCGTAGTAGCCCGGGTCGACGGTGGGCGCGGGGAGCGGGAGCTCGACGCCCGGTGCGCCGAGGTCGTTCGTGTCCTTCGCGACGATGCCGCCGTACGAGATCGCGTAGGCGAAGTTCTCGAGGAACAAGCCGCGGCGAACCGACGGGCCGTAGTACCCGCCGCAGTAGCCGTACGGGTTCGTGACCGTCTTGGAGGCGTCGATGCTACCGAGCTTCGAGAAGCCCGTCGTGAGGTCGACGCGGAACAGCTCGAGGGTGCTCTTCGCGCCGTTCTGCGTGTACGCGTAGTACGGGAACGCGAGCAGGTTCTTGTCGGCGAAGTACGTGAAGGCCTTGTGATCGTACTCCGCGTCGCTCGAGCCGTACTCATCGCCGTCGTAGTTGAACTCGAAGTCGACCTTCGGCGCGGCGCCGTTCGTCACGTCGAAGATCTTCAGCGCGAGGCCTTGCGTGCGCCCCTCGTTCGTCGCGTTGCGCCCGATCGTGAGGAGGTGGTTGTCGTCCAGCGGGTGCATGTACTCGCTGAAGCCCGGGATCTTCAGCGCGCCGAGCAGCGTCGGCTGCGCCGGGTTCGCGAGGTCGATCACGAAGAGCGGGTCGATCTGACGGAAGGTCACGATGTAGCCGCGCGTCCCGACGAAGCGCGCGCTGTAGATCTGCTCGTTCGGCGCGAGATCTCCGACGTCGCCGATCGTGTCGAGGAAGCCGCCGTTCTGCCCGAGCACGAAGAGGTGGTTGACGTTCGAGGGATTCACCGTGTTGCCCGGATCCGACGACGACTGCACCCACTGCCCGTCGGCGGTCGTGTAGATGCGGCTCTCGGTGGTCGCGATGCGCAGCTTGCCGTCCTTGTCGTCGAGCGAGAACTGGTTCTTCACGCTGCCGACGACGGTGCCGGACGCGACGTAGTTCGGGAACGTGGGATCGCTCGCGAACTCGAACTTGTGCACGTGCGTCTTGCTCGTGGACGTCACGATCGTGGCTTGCGGCGTTCCCTCGGCGAGGGGCCGAACGCTCAAGGGCTTCGGAACGGGCGCGGCGCTCGGCGTGTCGGACGCGCCGCCGCTGCCGGTCGATCCGTCGCTGCTCGACGTGCCTCCGCTCGCGCTCGGCGGCGGCGACGCGACGGTACCTCCACCACCATTGGTCGCCCACGCGACGGGCGGCTCGACCCACGCGTTCGTCGCGAGGTAGAGCGTGTCGGCCGAGCCGTACACGGTCGCGGCCTGGCCCAGGATCGCCGTCTCCTTCGGCGCCGCGGCCGGGTTCGACAGATCGATCGACGCGACCTCGGTGAAGCCGCTCTCCGTCGAGCCGATGGTCGGAATGTAGAAGTCACCGCACGCGACGGTCTGCGCCGTCGTCTGCGCACCTTCCTTCACGAAGGAGTAGGGGAGCCAATCGGAGAGCTGGCTCTTGTTGACGAGGTCGAGGTTGCGTTTTCGCAACTCTTCGAGCGCCTGGATCATTTCCTTGCCGGTCGTCGGGTACTTGCCCGGCGTCCAGTCGGTCGTGTGGAGGCTCATGAAGTCCGGCGCGGCGCCGCCGTCTTCGTCCGCGCTGCCTGCGTCTTGCTCGGCGCTCCCGGCGTCTTCGGCGGGGGTGGGCTGGCCGGCGTCGAGGGGGGGACTGGGCTCGGCGGTCCCGCCATCCATCGCGACCGGCGGACGGCCAGGCTCGCCACCCGGGTCGTTCCCGTTCCCGCTGCCGTTGAACAACTCGTAGACGCTGCCGAGGAGCTTCGGCCCGTGGACGTACCCGTTGAGGACCGTGCGCACGTGCGGCCCGACGCGCCGCG
>JBGAHN010000216.1:0-8428 GCA_044226145.1 Labilithrix sp.
ATCGGCGGTGAGGATGACGACCGGGCCTCGTCGCCGCGCGTCGACGAGCTTCACGATCTCCCCGACGAGCGCGTCCGACGCGGCGATCTCGCTGTCGTAGGCGTCGATGGGCCGGTTCCCTTCGAAGGGGAAGTCGGGGTGCACGACGTAGGGCTCGTGCGGTTCGAAGATGTGCACCCAGACGAACGCGGGCTTGTCCGCCGGCACCGTCGCGAGGAAATGCGCGACGTCGTCGCGGCGCTTCGGGGGTTCGGCGTAGCTCTCCTCGCTGTGCGCGAAGCCGTAGGCCGTCTCCTCGAAGAAGCGGAACTGGTGGGTGTCGACGTAGAAGACGGCCGGCGGGAAAATGCCGCCCGTGGCGTAGCCCTTGCGTTGAAGGTGGCTCGCCCACGTCTCGGCGCGGTCGGCGCCTTCGACCCCGCCGGTCAGGAGCGGATGCATGTACTTTCCCGTCATCAGGGACGTGATCGAGTACGACGTGTTCGAGATGGGGCTGTAAGCTCGGTCGAAGCGGACGCCGCGGGCCGCGAGCGCGTCGATGTTCGGGGACGTGGGGCGCGCGTAGCCGTAGGTGCCGAGGTGATCGGCGCGGAGCGCGTCGATCGTCACGAGCAAGATGTCCTTGCCGGACCAGTCGAGCGTGCGCGGTTGCTCGGCGAAGGTCATGACGGCCGCGATCCGCGCCTCGATGTCGTCGGTCGGAGGCGGCGCCTTCGGCGCGAACCGCATCGAGAACGCCGTCGTGCGCCCGAGGATGGGCGCGGCCGAGAGGAGCGTCTCGCGGAGCGGCTCGTCGTTGGCGATGGCGCGGACGGCGCCGACGATCCACGCGCACGAGGCAGCGCCGACGGCGAGCCCGGCGAAGGACGAGGTTCGAGCGAAGCGCGCGGTGCGGACGGCCGACCACGTCGTGGCCGCGCCGAGGAGCGTCGTGACGAAGAGCGCGGAGTGGAAGGCGGGGTAGAGCTGCCGGAGGACGAACGCGTCGCCGAGCCACGCCGCGACCGCGAGAACGGCTCCCCCTGCGGCGATGCGCCACGGACGGTCGAACGGGAGCCTCTTGACGGCGACGTACGCGCCGCCGAAAGCGAGGACCGCCATCGCGACGACGAAGGCGCCTCTCGTCGCGGGGTTCTGCATGTGCCGGCCCGTCGATACTCCGTACGCCACGGCGCCCATGGCCGCCGCCGCGAGGGCCGCGACGACGACGCTCCTCCGCGCCGCCACGAGGCGCCCGAGTCCCACCACCCCGATCGCGAAGGGAATGCCGAGGGCGAGCGCCGCCGTGACGACGTGGAGCTCGGTCGCCATCCCGTCGCCGAAGCGGTACCCCGCGGGACGCACCCGCGTGGTGACCAGATTCTCGAGGGTGAACAGGACGAACCAGGTGGCGAGCACGCCCCCGACGTCGCGAACGAACGCGGCCGCTTCCTTGGCGTCCGTCGCGCTCGCGGGCGCGTCGCCGTCAGAGGCTTCGTCGCGGGCAGAGACTTCGTCGCGGGACATACGTTTCGCGAGCATAACGTTTGTGGCGCTCGCGCCCCATCCCGTCCCCGGTCGTCGACGGAATCGGACCGCTCGTGCACATTTTTCCGGTTTTCGCGCATGGTTTGCGCGTGCGACGAAGCGCCGGACCCGCGGCGTCACGGCCTGGTTTGCAGGAAAGCACGAGCCGGGGTAGGAGGGGCGCCGTGCCCAGCGAACGAACCGACGAAAAACCGGCCGAAACCTCGAACGCGATGACGCCGAGCGGCAAGCCGACGAAGAAGAAAAAGCAGCGGGCCGCCGAGGTCCAGGCCGAGCTCCGCAAGATCTCGAGCGGCCAAGAGCGTCCGCCCGTCGACCTCAAGAAGGTCTACGTGCGCATCGGGCTCGTCGCGCTCGTGGTCTGGGTGATCGCGATCATCATCCCGGGGTGGATCCCGAAGGCCGTCGCCGGCGTCTTGACGTTGATCGCCATCGGCGTGGCCGTTTGGCTCGATCGGTACGTCAAAAAGCAGCTCGCGCTCGGCGCGCTCCTCAAGGGTGCCGACACCGACGAAGGCCGCAAGCAAGCGCTCGAGAAGCTGAGCCAAGATTTCAAGAAGGACGACGCGCAGGCCGCGCTCGCCAAGGCGCAGCTCCAGATGCAGGAGGATCCGCGCGCGGCGATCGCGACCCTCGAGGCCGTCAACCTCGACAAGCAGCTCGCCCCGGTGGCCGGGCAGATCCGGGCCATGCGCGCGATGATCCACCTCACGATTGGCGAGCCCAAGGAGGCGCGCGCGCTCGCCGACAAGTTGGATCTCGGCAAGCAGCAGGAGCCGAAGACGCGCGTCATGTTCGCCGCCGTCGCCGGGGAGGCCTGGGCGCGCACCGGGCAGGGGCAGAAGGCCGTCGACACGCTCGAGCTGTTCAACCCCGAGGCGCCCGACATGGGCGAGATGCGCGCCCAGCTATGGCGCGCGCGGGCGTTCGCGTACGCGGCGGTGAACGACACGAAGGGCGTGGCGCGCGCGGTCAAGAAGATGTCCGAGATCAACCCGCACCTGCTCGGGATGTTCGTCGGTCAGAAGAAGGTGCACCCGCTGCTCGAGCGCGAAGCGAAGCAGATCGTCATGCGCATGGGCATCGTGCCGCGCAAGATGGTCCGCCAGCGCATGTGAGGGGCGTCGGGTATCGAGCTGGCGCGGACCGCCAGCGCATGTGAGCGGCCCTCAGGCCCCGATGCCGGTGAGGTTCGCGCGCGCGAGCGGCCTCAGGGTGACTTCGGGCAAGAGCTCGGCGAAGCTCACGACCGTCGCCTCGGGCAGGTCGGCCTCCACGAGCTTGCGCACGAACCGCCGGATGTCCGGTTGGGTGAGGAAGACGGTGGCGCCGGCGCTCTCCCCGGACGCTTCGGCCGCGGCCCTTCGGAGCGCGGCGACCACGTCGCGCGAGGCGGCGGGGGGCAGGGCGAGGAACGCCCCCGACGGCGTCTTCGTCACGGCGCGCCGAAGGCGTTCGATCGTTGATCGAGCAGCACGACGCCCAGCTGAGAAGCGCCGCGGGTGAGCTTGAACGTGAGAGCGCGCCGGAGCTGGGCGCGCACGAGCTCGGCGAGGTGGAGCTGATCCTTGTCCGCCGGCGCGGCGACGGCCAGCGCCTCGAGGATGGCGCGCAAATCGCGGATCGAGATGCGCTCTTCGACGAGGCGCCGCAGGATCTCCGTCAGGAGCGCGAGGCCGACGGGCTTCGGCACGACGCTCCGCACCGTGGCGGGCGCGAACTGTGCTCCAGCTCGACGAGCATGCGCTGGACCTCGGCGAGACCGAGGAAGTCCGCGCACCGCGCGCGGAGCAAGTCGAGCGTCGTCGCCTCCACGAACGCGACGGCGTCGGGGCCGTCGAGCGCCACCGGGATCGCGACGACCTTCGCCGGCACCTCGAAGAGCGAAACGACGACGTGCCGTGACGGCAGACCGGAGGTGGCTCGCACGCGTGGCGGGGGGAGCGGGACCCCGAGCTCCGCGAAGACGCGATCCCTTAGCCCGAAGACGGCCGCGCGGAGATCACGGCCTTCCGCGCCGCGTCGATCATCGACGAGCGTGGCCAAATCTTCGGAGATCTCGACGCTCCACGGCACGACCATCGGCAAGAACAGCGGATCGCTCCGCGTGGACGAGGGCGCCGGGATCGGGTCGACGAGGGCGCGCCGCTCGTCGCGCGCGAGGCGCTCGTCGCGCGCGTACGCGACGGCGAACAAGAGCCCCGCGAGGACCAGGAACGGGAGCGCCGGGAGCCCCGGCAAGAGGGCGAGCACGAGGACGAACGCGCCGGCGACACGGAGCGCCTTCGGAAAGCCCAGGAACTGACCGGCGAGCTCTTCGCCGAGCGAGGTGCCGGGATCTTCGCTCGCGACGCGCGTGACGAGGACGCCGGCCGCCGTCGAGAGGACGAGCGCGGGGATCTGCGAGACCAACCCGTCGCCGATCGTGAGCAGGCCGTAGCGTTTGAGCGCGTCGACGGCCGCCATGTTCCGCTGCCCGATCCCGATGCCGAGCCCGCCGAGGACGTTGACCACGGTGATGACGAGCGAGGCGACGACGTCGCCCTTGACGAACTTCATCGCGCCGTCCATGGCGCCGTAGAACTGGCTCTCGCGCGCGAGCTTGTGCCGTCGCCGCCGGGCCTCGTGGCCGTCGATCGCGCCGGACCGGAGCTCGGCGTCGATGGCCATCTGCTTGCCGGGCATCGCGTCGAGCACGAACCGGGCGCCGACCTCGGCGACGCGCTCGGAGCCCTTCGCGATGACGACGAACTGGATGATCGTCAGGATCAGGAAGACGACGGCGCCGACGACGTAGTTGCCGCGGACGACGAAGTTGCCGAAGGCGCGAATGACCTCGCCGGCGTTCGCTTGCAGGAGGATGAGCCGGCTCGTCGAGACGTTGAGGGCGAGCCGGAAGAGCGTCGTCAAGAGGAGCAGCGTCGGGAACGTCGCGATCGACAGCGCGTCCGGCACGTAGAGGACGACGAGCAGGATGGCGACGGACGCCGACAGGTTCGTGGCGAGCAAGACGTCGAGCAGCCACGTCGGTAGCGGCACGATCATCATCGCGACGACGGCGACGACGAGCGCCGCGAGCACCAGCTCGGCCCCCCGGAAGCGATGGCGCGGGAGGTGATCTCCCGGACGATTCGCAGACGTTCGATTCACGGGCCGTGAGCCTATCCCAAGGGCGGATCCCGAGCGTCCGAAGATTTTCGTGCGATACCGAAGACTGTGGCTATCATGGCCGAATCCGGCGTTGCCCTCCGTCCGCGGCTCGACGATGACCGCGGAGGCTCTTTTTCCCGCCGGCGCTTGAACGAACGGCCCCGCGCAGATGACGAAGTCCGCTTCACGTTCGCTTCGCTGGATCGGGACCGGGCTCTCCGACGTCGGGCGCAAACGTCAGGTCAACGAAGACGCGTTCTTCGTGGACGACGCCCTCGGCCTCTACATCGTCTGCGACGGCATGGGCGGGCACGCGGCCGGCGAGGTCGCCAGCCAAGAAGCCGTCGAGACGGTCTACGGGATGGTCAAGCGAGGCATCGGCAACCTCCACGAGCTCGTCGAGCCGCCGGCGGAGGCCGACGTGCGCGCCGCGAGCCGGCTCATGGAGAGCGCGATCCAAGCGGCGACCTACATGGTCTTCTCGATGGCCGAAATGGACCGCGGGAAGGCCGGCATGGGCACGACCCTCTCGGCGGCGCTCTTCTTGGGCGATTTCGCGGTGCTCGCGCAGGTCGGTGACAGCCGCATCTACCGCGTTCGGTCGGGCGAGGTCGAGCAGCTCACCGAGGACCACACGCTCATCGCCTGGCAGCTCAAACAGGGCCTCATCACGCCGCAAGAGGCGCAGAAGTCCCCGCACCGCAACGTCATCACGCGCGCGGTCGGAAACCGGGACTACGTCCAGGTGGACACGATGCTCTCGTCGCTCCGGGCCGGCGACCGCTTCCTCTTGTGCAGCGACGGCTTGCACGGCTACCTGCAAGAAGAGGACGTCGTCCCCATCGTCGCGCGGGGGCGCGAACCGGCGACGCGCGCCTTCATCGAGCTCGCGAACGAGCGCGGGGGCAAGGACAACATCACCGCGGTCGTCGTCGAGATCGAGGCGGGCAAGCCGTAAAATTTGTCCTCTTGACCTCGCTCCTGGTACGTGGGAACGAGCTTGCTCGTGTCACGTTCGAGCCACCGTCCAGTCACCCGTTCGGCCCGCGTTGCGGCGGGATCCACGTGGTCGGCCGGACACGTGGTGCGTGGTCAGGCGGCCATGAACCGCCCGCCTTTTCCCGAGCTTTCGAAGGCCTAGGCGCAACGTCCGATGCGGCGCGGATCTTGAAGGTCGCCCGCCCAGCGAGGAATCACGAATGACGAAGCGGCGCGTGGGGGTTCTGATGGGCGGCTCGAGCGGCGAGCGCGAGATTTCACTCCGGACCGGCGAAGGCGTCGCGCGGGCGCTCGAAGCCCGCGGCCACGAGGTCGCGCGGGTCGTCCTCGGCGACGTCCCGGTCGACATCGCGCTCCGGAACGCGAACATCGACGTGGCGTTCCTGGCGCTCCACGGGCGCGGCGGCGAGGACGGCTGCATCCAGGGCATGCTCGAGCTGCTCGGCATCCCCTACACGGGCTCGTCGGTGCTCGCCTCGGCGCTCGCGATGGACAAGCTCAAGGCGAAGGAGATGTTTCGCCTGCACAACGTGCCGACGCCGCCGTACTACGTCGTCACGGACGGCGATCTGCCGGAGCTCGAGGAGATCCACGGCAGCTTCGGCTTCCCGGTGATCATCAAGCCGCGGAGCGAGGGCTCGTCGATCGGCCTGACGAAGGCCGCGAACCTGCACGAGCTCCGCGCCGGCATCCAGGCGGCGCTCGCCCACGACGCGTTCGCGCTCGTCGAGCGGTTCATCAAGGCCACGGAGGTCCACGTCGGCATCCTCGACGGCCGCGTGCTCGGCTGCATCGAGGTCGCGCCGAAGAGCGGCCTCTACGACTACAAGGCGAAGTACACGGCGGGCGAGACGGAGTACATCCTGCCGCCGCGCATCGCGCCGACCCGCGTGCGTGGCGTGATGAACCTCGCCGAACGCGCGGTGCGCGCCCTCGGTTGCACGGGCGCCGTGCGCGTCGACTTGCTCGTGACGGAAGGCGAAAACGAGTACGTCCTCGAGGTCAACACGCTCCCCGGCATGACCCCGACGTCGCTCTTGCCGAAGATCGCCGAGCACGCGGGCATCGACTACGGCGCGCTCTGCGAAGCCATCCTCGAGAGCGCCTCGCTGCACGCGGGCATCCAGTCGTCCGCGCGGGCGTCGCGGCGCTCGGGCGTGAGCTTTTCGGCGGACGGCGAAGGCGAGCCGGGCGTCACGCTCGTGAAGAAGGCCGGCTGAGCCGTCCGTCCCGAGGCGTCCGTCGCGCGGCCCCTCCGTTGCGGAGGAAGCGCGCCGTCTCGCCCTCAGTCGCGCAGGAGGAGCTTCGCGAGCTCGTCGAAGCGCGCCTCTTGCTCGTCGTCGCGGGTCGTTCGCGACGCGAGCTCTTGGTATTCGCGGTCGAAGGCTTCGAACTCGGCCATGCCGAGCTTTTGCAAGCGGCGGCCGAAGTATTCGTGCTGGGCGAGGTAGTCGAGGTACTGCCGGTGCTTTTCGGGCGTCATGGGGATGTCGTGCGGGGTCGTGCGTGCGCGCGGGCTTGCGGGATCGTGCGCGCGAGGTCGCGGAGGAAAACCCCGAGAAGCTACGTACGCGGTCCCGGCTTCGCAATGGACCTCGCCGGTGGAGGCGCTTTTTCGTCCCGATTCGGGGGCTTCGTCCGTGAAACGGCGCGTGAAATGGCGGCGTTCTTTCGCCTCCCTGCGATAAGCTGAAGGGGCTGCGGCGTCCGCGGCCCGCACATGCCCATCCTCACCGACGAATCCGTTCCTCGACTGCTCGATGATCGCTACTGGCTCGAAGCGACCATCGGACACGGGGGCATGGGCGTCGTTTACCGCGCCGTCGATCGGACGATGGCGCGTCCCGTCGCCGTGAAGGTCGTCCGTACGTCCGACGGCGCGCCGATGGATGAGGAGATGGTCGGTCGGTTCTTGCGCGAGGCCAAGAACACGGCGCGCCTGCATCACGAGAACATCGTCGAAGTCTTCGACATGGGGCGCACGGCGGAGGGCGATCTCTACCTCGTGATGGAGCTGCTCGAAGGCGAGAGCCTGTCGGTCCGTCTCCGTCGCGGCGAGCGCTTGGACAAGAACGCGGCGGTGCACATCGCCCGGCAGATTTGCGCGGCGCTCCACGTGGCGCACGCCGCGGGCATCGTCCATCGCGACCTGAAGCCGGCGAACGTCATGCTCGTCCGTCGCGGCGAAGACGCCCATTTCGTCAAGGTGCTCGATTTCGGCGTCGCCAAGTCGTACGCGCCGGATCAGACGACGAAGCTCACGCGCAGCGGCATGCTCGTCGGGACGATCGAGTACATGGCGCCGGAGCAGATCCTCGGGCGGCGCGTCGACGCGCGCACGGACATCTATTCGCTCGGCATCGTGCTCTACAAGATGCTCACGGGCAAAGCGCCGTTCCGCGACGGCGGCGTACCCTCGCTCATCCACGCGCACCTGCACGTCACGCCGCCGCCGCCTTCGAGCTTGGACCCGTCGATCCCGCCGGTGCTCGACGCCGTCACGATGCGGTGCATCCAGAAGCGTCCCCAGGACCGATTTCCGACGATGGGCGATCTGTCGGACGCGCTCACCGCGGCCATGCACGGCCACGGGTTGCCGAACCTCGCTTACGACGAAGAGGATCCCTACGCGCGCGGCGACAGCACGCGCGTGCGTTCGCCGGACGAGCTCCGCGGCGTGCTGCAGGATGGGCCGACGGAAGCGACCGTGCGCCAAGGGCGGGTGAAGGTGACGCGTAGCGCGGACGGGCCG
>JBGAHN010000217.1:0-8089 GCA_044226145.1 Labilithrix sp.
GCTCGAAGGGAAACAAGGGTACCGGCGGCGCTCCCGGCTCCAACGACGGCATCGACGGCAAAGCCGCCGAATTCCTCGAGGCCCCTTGATGATGCCTCATCGCCTCGGTGATTCTTTCGGCGCCGCCTCGTTCGCCCTCGTCTTCTCTACTTGCCAAGACAACTTCGACAAGACGCAACGAGCGAGGCTCACCCGAGGAAGCGCTCGACGAGCGTCGCGAAGAGCGGCGGTGCTTCTTGCATGGGGTAGTGACCGCAGTCGACGAGCGGGGCGACGGTGAGGCGATCGCAGAGCGGCGAGAAGGACGTCGTGACCGCGGCCTGCCGCATGAACTCCATGTCTTGTTCGCCGGTGACGGCCAGCACGGGGCAGCGCACGCGCGTCGATCGGTCGGGCAACCCGCGACGCGCGAACATCGGCGCATAAGCGGCCGAGGCCTCGGGATCGGAGGCCGCGCGCCAACGCTCGACCTTGAACCGGAGCCATCCCTCGACGAGCCGTTCGCCGTACATCGGACGAAGGCCGGCGGCGCGCGCCTCGTCGTCGCTCCGAGCGAGCGTTTGGAGCGACGCCACCACCGCGTCGTCGCCGCCGAAGCCGGCGGGCGGCGGCGGCCCCACCATGACGAGCCGCTCGATCCGATCGGGGGCGTGCTGCGCGAGGTGGAACGCGGCGTAGGCGCTCATCGAATGCCCGACGACCGCGAAGGACCGCAAATCCAACGCGTCGGCGAGCTCGAGGACGTCGGACGCGATCTCTTCGAGGTCGAACGCTCCCGTCTGCCCGCGCGAGCGCCCATAGCCGCGGACGTCGGCGAAGAGCCACGTGAGCTTGCTCCGATCGAGGTACGCGCGCGCTGGCTCCCACGTGGACGTGTCGCAGAGCCAGTCGTTCAGCACGACGACGGAGCGCGGCCCCGAGCCGAATTTCTCGTATCCCAACATGTCGAAGACCCTCCCTACCTACGACGTGGGAGTCGAGACTCCCAAATAGCGGCGTCGCAAGTGCTTCAAAAGGACGTCCACGTCGAGCCCGCGTCCGGTCGCGCGCTCGAGGATGCCGTTCGTGTCGTAGCGCGAACCGTATTCGTGGACGTGCTCTCGCGCGTAGTCACGGAGGCTCGTGAACTCCCCGCGCGCGAGCTCGGCGAAGATCCCCGGTCGGGCCTTCGTCGCCGCCTCGAAGAGCTGCGCGGCCGCCATCGCGCCGATCGTGTAGCTCGGGAAATATCCGAACGCGCCGGAAGGCCAATGCACGTCTTGCAGGCAGCCATTGCGGTCGTCGCTCGGTCGCAGCCCGACGATCCGCGCCATCGCGTCGCGGAACGCCGTGGGCAGATCTTTCACGGCGAGATCGCCGCAGATCAGCGCGCGCTCGAGCTGGAATCGGACGACAATGTGGAGCGGATACGTGGCTTCGTCGGCGTCCACGCGGATGAGGCTCCGTTCGACATGGAGGACGTGGCGCGCGAGCTTTTCGCGATTCGGCAAATCGGTATTCGAATCGAAGTATTCGGCGAGGGTATCCGCGAGGTATCCCAAAAACTCCGGGGTTCGCGCGGCTTGCATTTCCATCAAGAGGGATTGGCTCTCGTGGAGCCCCATGCCCGGCGCGTGGCCGACGGGTTGGCGCGTCCACGCGCGCGGCAGCCCCATCTCGTAGAGCGCGTGCCCCGTCTCGTGGATCACGCCGAACGTGCTCGAGAGGAAATCGCGCTCGTCGTAGCGCGTGGTCATGCGTACGTCTTCGGCGGCCCCACCGCAGAACGGGTGGGCGCTCACGTCGAGTCGGCCGCGGGAGAAGTCGAACCCCATGCGCCCGGAGAGGTGCCGTCCGAGCGCGGCCTGGCGATCGATGGGGAAAGGACCGGCGAGCTCCGGCACCGCGCCCGAGCGGGCTTGCGCTTCGACGATGGCGTCGACGAGCGGCGGCAGCTCCCGCTCGAGGCGCGCGAAGAGCGGCGCGAGGACGGCTTCTCGTGCGCCGGGCTCGTACTCGTCGGCGAGTGCATCGTACACGGAGAGCTTCATGACGGCGGCCTTCGCCTGCCCCACTTGCCGCGTGAGGTTCACGACCTCGGTGAGCTTCGGGAGCAAGCTCGCGAAGTCGTCGTTCTTGCGCGCCGTCCGCCACGCGAGCTCGCAGCTCGACGTGAGCTTCGTCCGCGCCTCGACGAGGTCGGCCGGGACGGCGGCGGCGTGCACCCACGCGCGACGCATCGACGCGAGGTTCGCGCGCTCCCAAACGTCTTCCGGCGGCGACGCCTCGGCCTGGGCAAGGCGCTCTTCCATGTCGGGCGCGGCGATGGCCTCGTGCGCGAGGAGGCGCAACGTGCCGAGCTGGGCCGCCCGGAGATCGCCGCCACCTTCGGGCATGACGGCCTGCGCGTCCCATTCGAGGAGATCGGCCGAGCTCCGCAGGAGGTAGTGGCGATCGAAGCGTCGGCGAAGATCTCGATAGGTGTCCATGGGCATCCGTGGGCGCGGAGTATACCGCGGAGCGAGGTGCACCGGCCCGAGGTCGCCGCGGAAGATCGAGCACGACCGTAGCCATCGAGAGCGCAGATCGCGGGGAATCGAGCGCGCCGATGTGCGCGTGTTCCGACACATCCGGTTGCCCGAGCATCGACAATCGCGAATAGTGCCGAGGAGATGAAGCAGCGCGTCAGCCAATGGTTCGGGGTCCTTTTGCTCTCGCTCGCCGCCTGCGGCAGTGATGCGGCAGCGACGATCTCCGACGACGCCGACGCCGGCGGCGGAGCCATCGCGACGGACGACGCGTCGACCGGGACACCGAACGACGGCGACGGAGAGCCGAGCGACGCCGGCGACACGACGACGCCACCGAACGACGCCGCACCGGGCTTGCCGGACTACGACGAGAACGGCCCCTACCCCGTGGGACATACGCGCTTCGTCGTGACCGATCGCACGGGCAAACGCCATCTGCCCGTGGAGGTTTGGTACCCGGCGCAAGAGGGCGCACGCGCGGCGTTCGAGGCGGGGAGCGGTCTCGAAACGCTGGAACCGGACGGGAGCCCGGAGCGCGCGAAGCTCGCGCCGCTCGTCGCCGCCGCGCCGGACAGTTGCACGCGAAAGCGGATTCACTCGGTCGCGGAAGCGCCGCCCGTGTTGCCGTCGAACGGCCTGCCGCTCGTCGTCTTCTCCCATTGCCACGGCTGCGCGCGGTTCTCGGAGGCCGTCGTCGCCGAGCGCCTCGCGAGTCACGGCATCGCGATGGCTGCGCCCGATCACCTGACGAACACGATCTACGAGAACACCGCCTCGATCGGCCCCGGCTTCCTCGGCGTGCGCGCGTCGGACATCGAGAGCGTGCTCGACGTGCTCCTGTCGCCGACGAACACGGAGGTCCCGGAGTTCCTGCGCGGGCATTTCGACGCCGAACGCGTGGGCGGGTTCGGCCATAGCTTCGGGAGCGTGACGATGGGCCGCGTGGTGAAGGACGACGCGCGCCTCAAGGCCGTGTTCTTCATGGCGGCGCCCATCCTCTTGGGCGCGAACCCCGCCGACGTGCACGTCCCGGTGATGTATTTCGTCGCGCGCGAAGACAACAGCATTCCCGAGGTCGCCAACGATCTCATTCGCGCGAACTACTCGAGCTCGAACCCGCCGGCGTGGATGATCCAAGTCGCCGACGCCGGACACTGGTCGTTCTCGGACATCGCCGGCATGACACCGGACTTCGTCGCCGGGTGTGGCGAAGGAAAGCGCCAGAGCAAGCTCGGCGGAGAGAAATTCACATATCTGGAAAACGACAAGGCACGTCGCCTCGCCCAGCGCTACGCGGCCGCGTTCTACTCGTTCGCGCTGCTCGGCGACGAACGTGCCCGCGACGCGCTCGACGAAGCCTACATGACGGACGTCGTCACGCTCGACGCGAAAAAACCGAAATAGGCTGCTATCGTTCGACGGCGAGCGAGCGCGGCGAGCGCCGCAACGAGAGTCCGCCAAACGAGAGTCCGCCAGAGGAGGGAGCGAACGGATGGGACGTTGCCGAACATCCTCGGGCGTGTGGCTCGCGCTCCTTCCGTTCGTGCTCCCCCCGATCGCCATCGCGTGCGCGTCCCGTTCGGACGAGCCGACGGATCCGGCGACGAAAGACGCAGACCTTCCCGCCGACGGCGGCTCTTCGGGCGATGGACGCGACACCGCGACCCCTTCGCCGGGCGACGCGGAGGCCGATGCCGACTCCACGCCGATCGCCGACGCCGATCCGAGCGACGGATCGACCGGGAGCACGAACCTCGCAATCCTGCCGGATTTCTGGGACAGCAAGTGGCTCGGCTGGAACGACGGCTACAACGCTTTTCCAGAGACCTGGCAAGGGCAAGGGAATTGTCTCCGGATCGCCCCCAATCCGACGTTCATCGAATACCAACGAGACCACGGTTGGACGGGAGAAAACGAAATCAACGGCATGCTGTGCGATTCCGACGCCGTCACGTGCCCGAGGGATCATCGAACGAGGCGCGTCCCAGTGAAGCCGGGCGACCACGTCGTCTACGGTGCCTGGATATGGGTGACCCCCTCGACCATCGGCGACGGCCACGGCGGTGGTTTGCAATTGTTCGTCGACGTTTACGGCGACGCCGGGCGCATCAAAGAGTTGCAGGGAGAATTCGGTGGAGACGACGTCGGACGCCTGAACGTCCCTTTCGGGAGCACGGGCTGGACGCACCTCGAGATGCACTTCGACGTCAAGAACACCTATCGGGCGGACGGTGCGCTCGGGGCTCCGGGCGGGACGGACATCGTCCCCACCGGCATCATTCCTATTTTGCAATTGAACAATTGGGACCCGGTGAATGGCTATTCCGAAAAAGCGACGGCGTACGTCCGCGACACTGCGCTCCATGTCACGTCGCCCTGAAGGGCCGTGAAGGCGGCCGCGTCGAGCACGGGGCCTTCGAGCCTTCCCGCTCGACGTACGCGCGCGCCGCGATCGCAAACGAAATGGAGCTCGGGTGTCGAATCAGCGCGAGCGCGGGTATCGAATCGGCCGCGGCATCGTGACGGGGGAAATCTAGATTCCTTCCGCGTCCAATTCGAGACGGCGGACCCTGCGAAACAAGGTCACGAGCGCCGTCACGTTCACGGCGATGACCGCGAGCGGAACGAGCGGGAAAACGGGGAAGAACGGGATGCGTCGGCGCGCGGCTTTGAAGTGGCTCATGTCCGGAGACCATGCAACTCGCGTGCATGACGGAAGGCGTCGAGCTTGCGACGAGCGCTCGCCGTCACGGCGCGAGCGTCGCGTTCAAGGCTGCGCGAGCGTCTCGGCGATCCAATCGGCGACCGCGGCCGTCGCGACGTAAGACACGGCGTCCACCGGGAAATCGGGCAAGCACGACGTCACGCCGGCGACGATGCCATCGCAATAGAGAGGTCCGCCGGAATCGCCGTGGTCGGAGAGGCCGCTCTTCGCGGTGACGTCGAAGCTCGCGGCGCGCACGTCGCCGATCGTCACGGTCGCGGAGCGCTTCTCGAGGAAGCGCGGCCCTGCCTTCGTGTCGTGCTGACCAAATCCGACGGCGCGGCAGGAGGCGCCCGAGCTCGGCGCGCTGCCGAGCCGGGCGGACGTGACGTCGGCGATCGGCTCTTTCAGCCGGACCAGCGCGACGTCGGGCGTCGGATTCGGGCACGTGTAGAAATAGTCGTACCCGGGGTAGAGCACGACGTCGCGGACCTCGTGCCGGATCATGCCGAGCGTCGAAGGGTCGACGTCGTCGCTGGGGACGGCCTGGCCGTCGCCCGTGAAGAAGGCGTCGACGACCTCGTCGCCTTCGGCGCAATGCGCGGCGGTGAGCACGACGTCGGGGGCGATGAGCGTCCCGCTGCAAAACGTCTGGGACGTCGCCATGTGGACGACGCCGACGGAGGGATAGCCACGTTCGCGGCGGCCGCTCTGGATGTCGTCTTCCTCGGAGACGGGCGCGGAGGAGGTCGCCGTGCACCCCGCGAGCGGTGAAAGGACGAACGCCACGGGCAGGATTCGTGCGGCGAGGCGCTTCATCGTGGTCGGTGCTCTAGCAGAAAGGGGCTTGTTCGCACGTCTTCGAGATCAATTTTTACTGCGATTTCACAGGTTCGCGCGTCGCCCACGACGCGAACGCCTCTTGCGCCTCGACGTCGCCGTGGTGGAGCGCGACCCGCTTCACATCGGGGACGTGACCGAGCCACGCGAGGAGCTCCCGCCGATCCGCGTGCGCCGACAGCCCCTTCAAGGTCGCGATCTTCGCGCGCACGAGGACGTCTTCGCCGGTGATACGCACGCGACCGCCGCGCGCCGCCGCGTCTTGGATGCGCCGCCCGGGCGTGCCCTCGGCCTGGTAGCCGACGAAGAGGACCGTCGTCCTTCCGCTCGGCAGCCCTTCGCGCAAATGATGGAGGATGCGGCCTCCCGTGCACATGCCCGAGCCGGCGATGACGATCATCGGGCCGGGCATCTGCGTGATCTTTCGCGAATCGGAGCCGCGCTCGATCTGGAAGAGATCTTCGAAGTCGAGCGGATCGTCGCCACGCGCGAGCTTGTCGAGGGCTTCCTTGTCGAAGAGGCGCCGATAGCGCTGGTAGGTCTTCGTCACGGCGAGGCCCATCGGCGTGTCGATCATGACGGGCACTTCGGGGATGCGGCGCGCCTCGACGAGCGTGTTCAAGAAGTAGAGGAGGACCTGCGTTCGACCGATCGCGAAGGCGGGGACGAGGACCTTCGCGCCGCGCGACACGGCCTCGTTCACGATCGCCTCGAGATCGCGCTCGATGTCGCCATGCGTGTGCGCGTGGTCGCGCGAACCGTACGTGGACTCCATGACGACCACGTCGACCGGCGCCCCACGCGCCCAATCGGTGTTCGGATCGCGGAGGATCGGGCTGTCCTGGCGACCGAGATCGCCCGAGACGATGATCCGGCTCGTCGCGCTCGACAGCTCGGCGCTCGCCGAACCGAGGATGTGACCGGCCTCGTGGAGGGAGAGCGCGATGCCCTCGACGTCGACGCGCTCGCCGTACGGGATGGGCCGCGACAACTGGCGAAAACGATCGAGGAATCGCTCGATTTCCCGGTCTTTCACGCCTTGCATGCCGAGCGCATCTTCGAGCGACAGGCGGGCGATCTCGAGCGTCGCTTGCGTCGCATAGATGGGGCGATCGAAGCCGCCTTCGAGGAGCGTCGGCACGTTGCCGATGTGGTCGAGGTGGCCGTGCGTGAGGACGAGCGCGTCGACGTCGCGCGCCGCGTCGGGGAACACCATCTTGTCGCGTCCCTGGGCGATGCCGCAGTCGACGAGCAGTCGTCGGCCGCCCATCTCCACGCGCGTCATCGCACCGGTGACTTGGCGCACGGCACCGAGGAGGCGTACTTCGCCGTCGGCGAGGGGATGTTCTTCGGTGTGGGGAACGATTTCGGGGACGTGCGACATGGTTCAATTCCAACGGCGTCGGAGAAAACGTCGTCGCCGAATTCCGGGGGAGCCCGTCCTTCTCGACGAGGACCATCAGAGGAGCGCCGCAGTGGAAACGTCGAGGGGGCGGGCCAGCAGGCGAAGCCAACGTCGAAAAAGCGTATCGCGACGGGGCGGCTCCTGTCCGCGCCTTCCGTTCTCGTCCAGTCTATCCAGACATTTCGTCCAGACACGGTTGCCGCCTGCCCGACCACGCCGCCCGACCAAGGCCCCGTTGCAACAAGCCACGATCCCCGCGGCTCCGACGCTCCCCCGGCGCACCTCCGTGACGCACGCCGAGCTCATGCGCGACGGCGGAAGCCTCCTTTCGTCGTTCGCGCGACGCTCCGCCATTTCCAGGCATCGAAGCCGCGGCTAACGTCCGCCGCCCCTTTCGGAGAACGAACCCGCGTGCGCTGGATCCTCACCATCCTCGGTATCGTCGTCACGATCGGAGCGCTCGCCGCCGTCAAGGGCGCTCAGATCGGCAAGCTCATCGCCTATGGCGCGGAGGCCGAGAAGAACGGTCCTCCGCCCGAGGCCGTCGCCACCGCCGTCGCCGACGAACAAGCGTGGGAAGGGACGCTCACGGCGGTCGGCAGCGTCGCCACCGCGAAGGGCGTCGCGCTC
>JBGAHN010000218.1:0-7712 GCA_044226145.1 Labilithrix sp.
CTGTAGCTCGGTCCGAGCGTCGCGCCCGAGCTCGAGCTTCATCCGCTCGATCCATGCCGTCGCGCCGAAGACGCCCGGGCCGGACTCGCCGGGCACGTCGAGCTTCGTGTCGGCGCCGAGGCCCACGCCGAGGAAGACGGCGTCGTAGCGCTCGAGCAGCTCCTTGGCCGTCACGTGGCCTTCGCCGTCCGTCGTGCGGGTGTCGCTCGTCCGGACCTCGACGCCCGTCCGGACCTCGACGCCCGTCCGGACCTCGACGCCGAGCTCCTCGACGAACGACAGCTCGGCGAGCGCGTCGTCGGCGTGCAGTTTGTACGGCGCGATGCCGGTCGTGTTGAGCCCGCCGCCCACCGCCTTCCGCTCGAAGACGACGGCCTCGTGCCCCTCGAGGGCGAGGTAGCCCGCGAACGCGAGCGAGGCCGGCCCCGCGCCGATGCACGCCACCTTCTTGCCGCTCTTCGCCTTGGGCTTCGGGAGCACGGACGCGCCGCCCTTCGTCGCCGTCTCGGTCGCGAAGCGCTGGAGGCGCCCGATGGCGATCGGCTCGCGCCCCCAGCCGTTGTAGACGCAGCTACCCACGCACAAGACCTCCACCGGGCAGACGCGCGAGCACGACCAGCCGAGCAAATTCTGCTCGAAGATGGTCCGCGCGCTGCCGCGCACGTTGCCGGAGGCGATCTTCTTGATGAAGGTCGGGACGTCGATCTCCGTCGGGCACGCCTGGATGCACGGAGCGTCCGAGCAGTAGAGAGCCGGTCGGCTTTCGCCTTCGCCTGGCGGCGGTGTAGAGCGGGCTTCTGGTCCGGGAGCTCGCGTTCGAGCCGATCGGACGGGATCGTCGTCATGCCGTGGTCTCCGCGAACGCGCCGAACGAGGCGTCCAGGAGCGTGAGCGCTTCGTCGATCTCCTGGCGCGTGACGTTGAGCGCCGGGGCGATGCGGACGACGTTGTTGTAGAGGCCGCCGCGGCCGATGAGCAGCCCGCGCTTCTTCGTCTCCTCGAAGAGGCGGCTCGTCGACGCCGCGTCGGGCGTGCGGTCCTTGGCGGTCTCGTCCTTGACGAGCTCGATGCCTGCATGAGCCCGCGCCCGCGCACGTCGCCGATCACCTTGCCGTACTTGCGCTTGAGGGCGTCGAGGCCGTCACGCAGGTGTTCCGCTCATGACAGTGTTGTCCGTGAGGCTTCTTCGACGATGACGTCGATCGTCGCGTTCGCCGCCGCCGTGCTGATCGGGTTGCCGGCGAAGGTCGAGATGTTCCCCGCCGTCCACGCGTCGGCCACCGCGGTCGTCGCGAGGCACGCGCCGATGGGCAGGCCGTTCGCGATCCCCTTGGCCATGGTCATGATGTCGGGCTCGACGCCGTCGTGGTGCTCGATGCCCCACATCTTGCCGCCCGTGCGCCCGAACCCCGTCTGCACCTCGTCGCAGATGAAGAGGCCGCCGTACTTGCGGACGATGTCGACGGCGACCTTGAAATAGCCGTCCGGCGCGACGACGAAGCCGCCGACGCCCTGGATCGGCTCGGCGAGGAACCCCGCGATTTGCCCCGTGGTCGTCGTCTGGATGAGATCTTCGATGTCGGTGGCGCACCGGAAGCTGCAATGCTCCTTCGTCGCGCCGAACGGGCATCGGTAGCAGTACGGCGCGTGCGCGTGCTTGATGCCCGCGACCTGGGTCGTCACCGCGCGGTATTTCGCGTGCGCGGTGAGCGACTGCGCGAGCATCGAGCGCCCCGAGTAGCCGTTGCGGAGGGCGACGATCTCCTGCCGCCCGGTCGCGAGCTGCGCGAGCGCCACCGCCGTCTCGTCGGCCTCGGTGCCGCTCGCCGTGAAGAACGCCTTGCCCGCCTTGCCGATCTTCCCCGGCGCGAGCCCGATGAGCTTCTCCGCGAGCTCGACGATGCCGACCGTCGGGTAGAGCGTCGAGACGTGCCCCAGCCGATCGATCTGCGCGTGCAGCGCCGCGTTCACCTTCGGGTGCGTCTGACCGAGCGAGACGGTGAGGATCCCCCCGAAGAAGTCGAGGTATTGCTGCCCGTCGAGATCCGTCAGGCGCGTGCCGTGGCCCCGATCGAGGACCACGGACTCCTCGTAGAACGTGCCGACGCTCCGAAAGAGGTACTTCGCGTGCTTCTCGCGGATCGTGGCGCTCGTGGGCTTCGTCTCGCTCATGGGAATCCTCGGTGTTCGTCAGGCGTGGGCCCGCGCTCCGACGCGGGACGGGGGCAGATCAGTCACCGACGCCTCAGGGCGCGACCAGATCGCCGTACGATTCGGGGCGCCGATCGCGGAAGAACTGCCAGGTCTTGCGGACCTCTTCGATGAGGTCGAGATCGGCGACCGCGGTGACGAGCTCGGTCTGGTCTTCGGAGCCCGTCGCGAGGAATTGGCCGCGCGGATCGACGATGTAGCTCGTCCCGTAGAACTTGCCGATGTTCCACGGCGCCTCGGTGCCGACGCGGTTCGACGCGGCGACGAAGTAGCCGTTCGCGACGGCGTGCGCCGGCTGCTCGAGCTTCCAGAGGTACTGCGAGAGCCCCGCGACCGTCGCCGACGGGTTGAAGACGATCTCGGCGCCGTTGAGGCCGAGCGCGCGCGCGCCCTCGGGGAAGTGCCGGTCGTAACAGATGTAGGCGCCGATCTTCGCGTAGCGCGTCTGGAACACGGGATAACCGAGGTTTCCGGGCTTGAAGAAGAACTTCTCCCAGAACTGGTTCGTGTGCGGGATGTGGTGCTTGCGGTACTTGCCGAGGTACGTGCCGTCGGCGTCGAGGATGGCCGCGGTGTTGTAGTAGACGCCCGCCTGCTCGCGCTCGTAGACGGGGACGACCATCGCCATCTGGTACTTCTTGGCGTAGGCCTGCATCTGCTCGATGGTCGGGCCGGGGACGGTCTCGGTCGCGGCGTACCAGAACGGATCCTGGCTCGGGCAGAAGTAGGGGCCGTTGAAGATCTCCTGCAGGCCGAGGATCTGGACGCCCGATTTGCCGGCCTCTTCGATGAGCGGCACGTGCACGTCCATCGCGGCCTTCTTCGTCTTCTCGATGCTCCAGCCCGGCTCGTACGGCGTCTTCGCTTGGATGAGACCGATCTTCACATTTCGCGGCATGGTTCGCTCCGTTACCACCAGCGCTGGATGGCCGTCTTGTTTTGTGTGTAGAACGCAATCGATTCGCGGCCGTGGGCCTTCAGGTCGCCGTAGAACGAACCCTTGCTCCCGCCGAACGTGAAGTACGCCATCGGGGCGGCGACGCCGATGTTCACGCCGACCATCGCGGCGTCGATCGCGCGGGTGAACTTGCGCGCCGAGGCGCCGCTCGACGTGTAGATGCTCGCGGCGTTCGCGAGCGGGTGATTCCGGGCGACCGTGAGCGCGTGGTCGAGATCGCGGCATTCCATGAGCGAGAGGACCGGTCCGAAGATCTCTTCCTTGCCGATCGTCATCTCGGGCGTGACGTCGCCGAACACCGTCGGTCCGATGAAGTGGCCCTTGGGGTAGCCGTCGACCTTGCAGTCGCGGCCGTCGAGCAACAGCTTGGCGCCCTCCTGGATGCCCTTCTCGATGTACGCGAGGACACGCTCCTTGTGCTTCGCGCTGATGACGGGGCCCATCGTGACGCCGGGCTGGTGCCCTTCGCCGACGACCACGCCCTTGGCCTGCTCGACGATGCGCGTGCGGAGCTCGTCGTAGGCCTTCTTGCCGACGCCCACCGCGACGGCGGTCGCGAGGCAGCGCTGGCCGGCGCACCCGAACGCGCTGTCGACGATGTTCGCGACCGAGCGCGACCAATCGCAGTCGTCCATGACGAACGTGAAGTTCTTCGCGCCGCCGAGGGCCTGAAAGCGCTTGCCCGTGGCGCCGCAGCGCGCCGCGACGTGCTGGGCGACCGGGCTCGAGCCGACGAACGAGATGCCGGCGACGTGCTCGTGCTCGAGCAGGCCGTTCACGACGTCCTTGCCGCCGTGGACCATGTTGACGACGCCCGGCGGGAGCTTCAGCTCGGCGAGCAGCTCGAAGAGCCGGTACTGCGAGAACGGCACCTGCTCGCTCGGCTTGACCACGACCGTGTTGCCCGACGCGATGGCGTAGGGGAGAAACCAGAGCGGCACCATCGACGGAAAGTTGTAAGGTGCAATGATTCCGAACACGCCCATGGGCTGGCGGAACGAGACGCAGTCGATGCCGGTCGCGACCTGCTCGAGGCAGTCGCCGAGCATCATCATCGGGATGCCCGCGGCGGTCTCGACGTTGTCGATGCCGCGGCGGACGTCGCCCTTCGACTCCTCGAAGGTCTTGCCGTGCTCCTGCGTGCAGATCGACAGGAGCTCGTCGTAGTGCTTCTCCATCAAGTTGCGCAGATCGAACAGGTAGCGCGCGCGGACCGGCGGCGGGACCTCGCGCCAGGTCTCGAAGCCCTTCCGCGCGGCCGCGACGGCGGCGTCGACGTCGGCCGAGGTGCCGGCGGGAACGTCGCCGAGCTTGTCGCCCGTCGCCGGGTTCGTCACGCTCGTCCAGGTGCTGCTCGACGAGAGCGTCCATTCGCCGCCGACGTAGTTCTTCACCTTCTCGACGTAGTACTTCTGCATGGTTCCTCTGCTGGGTCGCGCTCTTCGCGATCGAGGGATCGCCGGGCGCACGCGGGCACGAAATGACGGAGAGCCGGCGCGGATTCGCCGGCCACGGACGACGTCACGACGATCCGAGAGCGCTGGCTCGAAATCGCGTGCCGAGGGAAAAAGCGACCGGAGCTTTTCACCCGAAGAAGGCGCGGTCAAGAGACCTACCGCATGCCGCTCAGCGTCATGTTTCGGGGATTTTTCGGGCGCGAAAAGATGCCCCAGGACGGCCGCTGCGACGATGACGCGGCGGTGCGCGAGCGGCGGGGGGGTTCGCGATGTGCAAGAAAGAACGCCCCATGAACAAGCCCCGCAAGGCCGCGACGGCAGAGGAGCTCGCCCGCATCGACGCGTACGTTCGCGCGGCGAACTACCTGACCGTGGGCCAGATCTATTTGCAGGAAAACGCGCTCTTGCGCGAGCCGCTGCGCCCCGAGCACGTCAAACCGCGGCTGCTCGGTCATTGGGGGACGTCGCCGGGGCTGAACCTCCTCTACGCGCACGTCAACCGCGTCATCACCGCGCGCGATCGGGATACGATCTTGCTGGTCGGTCCGGGCCACGGCGGCCCCGCCATCGTCGCGAACGTCTATCTCGAAGGGACGTACTCCGAGGTCTATCCCGACGTGACGCGCGACGCCGCGGGAATTCGCGCGCTTTTTCGGCAATTTTCGACGCCGGGCGGCATCCCGAGCCACGTCGGACCGCACACGCCAGGCTCGATCCACGAAGGCGGCGAGCTCGGCTACGTGCTCACGCACGCGTTCGGCGCAGTCTTCGACAGACCGGACTTGCTCGCGGTGGCCGTGGTGGGCGACGGCGAAGCCGAGACCGGGCCGCTCGAGGGCTCGTGGAAGGGGATCCGCTTCCTCAACCCCGTGCGCGACGGCGCGGTCCTGCCGGTGCTCCACCTGAACGGCTACAAGATCGCCGGTCCCACCGTGCTCGGGCGCGCGTCGCAAGAAGACGTCGAGCGGCTCTTGTGCGGACACGGATACGCCCCGCGCTTCGTCTCGGGCGACGAGCCGGCGAAGGTCCACGAGGCGCTCGCCGCGGCCATGGACGACATCCTCGACGAGATCGACCGCATCCAGCGCACGGCGCGCGCCTCGGGGACCCTTCGGGAGCGGCCGCGCTGGCCGGCCCTCGTGCTCCGGACGCCCAAGGGTTGGACGGGGCCGCGCGAGGTCGACGGCGTGCCGGTGGAGGGGACGTTCCGCGCGCACCAGGTGCCGCTCGCCGGCGTGCGGACGAACCCGGAGCACCTCGCGATGCTCGAGCGATGGATGCGGAGCTACCGCCCGCACGAGCTCTTCGACGCGCAAGGGAGGCTCGTCGACACGGTCGCAGCGCTCGCTCCGAAGGGCGATCGACGCATGGGCGCGAACCCGAACGCGAACGGCGGCCGACTGTCGGAGCCGCTCGATCTCCCCGATTTCACGGACTACGCGGTGCCCGTGGAGAAGAAAGGGGCGGAGCTCGCCGAGTCGACGAAGCGGCTCGGGCAGATGCTGCGCGACGTCTACCGCAAGAACCCGACGCGGTTTCGCTTGTTCTGCCCCGACGAGACGAACTCGAACCGCCTCGGCGCCGTGTTCGAGGCGTCGAACCGGTGCCTCGTCGAGCGCACGATCCCCGAAGACGATCACGTCTCGCCCGACGGTCGCGTCATGGAGGTGCTGAGCGAGCACAACTGCGAAGGCTGGCTCGAGGGCTACGTCCTCACCGGGCGTCATGGCCTCTTCGCGACGTACGAGGCCTTCGCCCTCATCGTCGCGTCGATGGTGAACCAGCACGCGAAATGGCTCGAAATGACGGCGGATTTGCCGTGGCGAGCGCCCGTCCCGTCGCTCAACGTCCTGCTCACGTCGACGTGCTGGCGCAACGACCACAACGGCTTCAGCCATCAGGGACCGGGGTTCATGGACACGGTCGTGTCGAAGAAGGGATCCATCGCGCGCGTGTACCTGCCGCCGGACGCGAACTGCCTCCTGGCCATCGACGATCGGTGCTTGCGGACGAAGGACGTCGTCAACCTCCTCATCATCGACACGCAGCCCGAGATCCAATGGCTCGACATGGAGTCGGCGCTCGGTCGTCTTCGCGTTCCACGGCTACGCGGGCGCGGTGCACCAGGCCCTGCACGGCCGGCCCGATCCGACGCGCTTCCACGTGCGCGGCTACCGCGAGGAGGGGACGACCACGACGCCGTTCGACATGGTGGTCCTGAACGAAATGAGCCGATGCCACCTGGCGATGGAGGCGCTCCGGCGATCGCGTCGCCCCGTCGAACGCGCCGAGCTGCTCGTCGAAGAGCTCCACGCGACCCTCAAGCGTCACACGGCCTACGTGCGCGAGCACTTCGAGGACATGCCCGAGATCCGCGACTGGCGGTGGACGAATCCATGACGGGTGAGCGAAGGGCGATCACGACGAGCGACGAGGCGCCGATCGTCCTCTGCGTCAACGCGGGCTCGTCGTCGCTCAAATTCTCCCTCTTCGCGAAGGGCGCGTCGCACGGGTCCGAACCGCGCGCGCTCGCCAAGGGCGCGGTCGAGCGCATCGGCAGGCCCGACGGCGTCGCATGGCTCCAGGGTTCGGACGGTGCGGCACGTCGCGAAGCGCGCGGCACGTACGCCGACCACGCCGAGGCCCTCCGGGCGGCGCTCGCGTGGCTCGAGGAGGCGGGCGCGCCGGAGGCCACGTGCGTGGGGCATCGCATCGTCCACGGCGGGGCGCGCTTCGTCGATCCGGTCGTCGTCGACGAGGAGGTGCTCGCGGGCCTGAAATCGCTCGTCGCCCTCGCGCCGTTGCACCTGCCGGCGTCGCTTTCGTGCCTCGAGGCGATGATCGCTCGTTCGCCGATCACGCCGCAGATCGCGTGCTTCGACACGGCGTTCCACGCGCGCATGCCGGAGGTCGCGCAACGGCTGCCGCTGCCGGATCGGTTCGTTCGAGACGGACTCCGTCGCTTCGGCTTCCATGGCCTTTCGTACGAACACGTGATGGCGGTGCTCGGACCCGAAGCGCCGCACCGCGTCGTCGCCGCGCACCTGGGCGCGGGCGCGAGCGTCGTCGCGATCGAAGACGGTCGG
>JBGAHN010000016.1:0-56348 GCA_044226145.1 Labilithrix sp.
GGAGGTCGTCCGCAACGCGCGCGGCGGCGATTTCGTGCACGGTCGCGAAGGCCGTCCGGGCGCCCGAAAATCCAGCGAGATCGGCGTCCACGCCGTGCGCGGCGGCGACGTCATCGGCGACCACACCGTGTTCTTCTTCGGCGACGGCGAGCGCGTCGAGCTCACGCACCGCGCGTCGAACCGCGATCTCTTCGCGCGCGGAGCGATCCGCGCGGCGCGTTGGCTGGCCGGACGCGCACCGGGCCGCTACACGCTCGCGCAAATGATGAACGACGTCGCGCGCTGACCGCTCGACCGACCGCCGCTCACAGGGCTTCGCCGCCGAGCTTCGTCGCTCAGAACGTACCGCTCATCATCAACCCGCCCGTGGTCGTCGAGAGCATGGGGGCGATGCGCGGCTTGTGCGACTTCGCCGTCGAGGACGAGTCTTCGCTCCCGCCGTCGGTCAAGAGCAAGTAGCTGCCGATGCCGACCCCGACCACGGCGAGGGCGCCCGTGGTGATCGCGAGCGCCGAGGCCGTGACCGATCGGTTGTTGATGGTGCAGAACTCTTGATCGCCGTTCAGCTCGCAAGGCTTCTTCCCCGCCATGGCCGGTTGCTTGGAGAGCCGATCGCGCACCACGTCTCCGCGGTCCTGCAGATCCATGTAGAGCAAGCCCTGCTGGATCGCGACGGCGCCCAGGATCACGCCGGCGCCGAGCACGATGCCTCCGACGATCTTCCGCGTCGGCGCCTTCGACGACGCGCTCGGGGCGGTCGGCGGCGCGATCTGCGTCATCGCCGCCACGTCGACCGTCGTCTCTTTGCCCGACGTGACGAGGACGGTCCGCTTCGCGCGCGCGATCGTCGGCGCGTCGACCTCGATCGAGTGGCTGCCCTCGGCGAGCTCGATGCGCGCCTCGCCGTCCGTGAGCGGCACGCGCTTGTCGCCGTCGACGATCACCTCGCCGTTGGCCTCGCCCGCGTGGACGACGACGACACCGCGCGCCTTGCCTCCGAGCTCGCCCACGATGCGCTTGGCGATCTCGCGGAGCGCGTCGTCGTTCGCGTCCTTGAGGTTGCTCGCGAAGCTCGCGCGGCTCGTCGTGTCCGGCTTGTTGCGCTGGTAGAGGTGGATCTCGGCGGTGACCTGTCCGGCGCTCGGTCCTTTGGTGACGAAGCCCCAGACGTACCGATCGCTCTTGATTTGATCCGCGATCTTTTCCTGGCAGTCGGCGTTCGGGTGGGACGAGCACTTGAGGGCCGCGGTGAGGAGGCTGAGCGACTGCGTCGTCTCCTTCAACGACCAACCTTCCGCCGCGCGGATCTGCGATCGCAGCGCGCCCGTCAGCGCGTCGGCGTTCTCGTCGGCGTCGTCGGTATCGAGCGCCAGGACGGTGATCGGGACCGTGTGCGCGCCGGCTTCGTCCGCATGCGCCGCTCGCGGGAGCAGCAGCGCGACGAGAGCAACGACGGTGGTGAGGAACGAAAGCCACGGGCGGAGCATCGAGGCTCAGCGTAACGCGCTTTTCCGCTCCGAATCAAAGAGAGGTAGGGTGGATCTCGTGCGAATCACGGGCGGCACCTTTCGGTCGCGCGCGCTCAAGGCTCCGCGAGGGCCGGCGACGCGTCCCACCTCCGACCGCGTGCGCGAGGCGCTTTTTTCGATGCTGGCCTCCGAAGGCGTGTTCGATGCCGCGGCCGAGGGCGTCGGCGATCCGGCGGCGCCTTCGGAGCTGCGCGTCCTCGATCTCTTCGCGGGAACGGGCGCGCTTGCCTTCGAGGCGCTCTCGCGCGGCGCGTCGATGGCCGTGCTCGTCGAGCAAGGTCGCGAGGCGTCGGCGGTGATCCGGGACAACGCGCGCGCGCTCGGCGTCGAGGCGCAGGTTCGTCTCGTGGTGGGGCGCGTCGAGCAAGTCCTCCCTCGGCAGGTGCGCGCCCTCGGGCCGTTCGACCTCGTGTTCGTGGATCCACCGTATGCCGATGTGAGGACGACGGCGTTCGCAGCTCTGCTGTCGCAGGCGGCGGACGTCGTCCGGGAAGGCGGGTGCCTCGTCCTCGAGCACGCGTCGTCTGATGCGCCGCCGGAGATCGCGTCGATGCGAAGGGATCGCACGCGTCACTACGGCGACACTGCGTTGACGTTTCATTGGCGTTCTTGACGAGCGACACGGAACGTCGCTCCCGAGGATCGGACCTGTCGCCGTTTTCGTTCCTCCCGTATACTGGGCCGCGGTCCAGGTCCTCACCCACGGAGCGCCGGGACCGAGTTCTCGCGAACGACCCTCTTCCTTCGTCGTACCAGCAGGTTTTTTTCGATGGCTTCGAACCCTCCTCCGTCCCGTCCGTCGACCGCCCCCGCCGGCGTCCCGAGCAGCAACGGCAAATACATCGGTCTCGCGATCGTGCTCCTCGGAGGCGTCGCCGCGCTCATCGGGTGGAAGACGTGCCAGAAGCCGGCGCCCGTGACCGTGACCGTACCTGATGCGGCCCCTCCGCCCGTGACGACCACCCCGCCGGACGATGACATCCCGCTGCCCGAAGAGGTCGAGGAAGCGGGACCGCCCGAAAGCGACGCCGGCAAGAAGGTCGTCGCTGCCAGCACCGGTTGCGAAGCGCGCACCTGCGGCGGTGCGGCGACGTCCGAGTTGAACAACGCGCTCGCGTTCCGCGCGCGGCAAGCGCGTCGCTGCTACGAGAGCGTCCTCGCGCAAGATCCGACGCTCCACGGGAAGCTGACGCTCGCGTTGAAGGTCGGTTCGACCGGTCAGGTTTGTTCGGTCAACGTCGCGAGCAACGAGCTCGGATCGAGCGCCGTCGCCAACTGCATCGTCGATCGCTACCGGAGCGCGCCGTTCCCCGCGCCGAAGGGGGGATGCGTCCAGGTGAACGTCCCCATCAACTTGGTTTCCAACCAGTAACGGACGCTCGGGGTGGAGGATGGTTCGTCGGGGCAAGGCTCGCGCATTCGTCGTCGTCGTGGCTTCGATCGCGACGCTGCTGGGCGCGTGCGGCGAATCGCGCCTTTCGAACGGCGAGGCGTGCCTTCGCAACGATGACTGCCTGTCGAACGTCTGCTCCGACCGCGTCTGCGTGCCTTCGCCGACGTTTAGCACGGGCGGACCGTCGACGTCGCCGAGCGACGAGCCCGATATTCCGGACGAAGCCGGTTCGATCGCGGCCGACGGCGGGAACGAGAACGGATGAGCACCGACCAACCCCCGCGCGCGGCGTCGGACGAGGAGCGCACGCCCTCGCTCCGGGATCCCGTGCGCGGCGTGCTCCTCACGGTCGCGTACGACGGGACGGCGTTCTCCGGCTGGGCGTCGCAGCGTGACGCGCGCACCGTCGAAGACACGCTCCGCGGGGCGATTCGAGCCCTCGATCCGCGCGCCCAGGGGCCTCGCGGATCGAGCCGAACGGACGCCGGCGTGCACGCGCGTGGTCAGCTCGCCGCCTTCGACACGACGCTCGACATCCCGCCGCGCGGGTGGGTGCTCGCCCTCAACCGTCACCTGCCGGACGACGTCTGTGTGCGGGCCGCGCGCTCCGTCCCGGTCGCGTACAACCCTCGTTTTTCGAACCGGAAGAAGCGCTATCGGTACGCGCTCTACCTCGACAAGGTGCGCGATCCGTTGCTCGACGGCTGCGCGTGGCGCGTCGGCTACGAGCTCGACATGGAGGCGATGGCGCGGGAGGCGCGCGCCATCGTCGGCACCCATGACTTCGCGGCGTTCCGTTCGTCGCGGGACGAGCGCGAGGAGACGACGCGCACGATCGAGGGCGTCTACGTCACGCGTTCGGTCGAAGACGAGCGCGTCTGGTCGATCGCCGTGGAGGGCACCGCGTTCCTCTACAACATGGTGCGCATCCTCGTCGGCACGCTCGTCGACGTCGCGCGCGGGCACTTGCCCGAAGGGACGATCGCGCGCGCGCTCGAGGGCAAGGATCGCGCGCTCGCGGGGCAGACGGCGCCCGCGCACGGCCTGTTGCTCGAACGCGTGGAGGTCGATCTTCCCGAAGGAGCGGGCGCGCCTTGGCCGCTCTGACGTCATCGGGACACGTGTCCGTTCGCGCGGCGCTGCCCGGCGAGGGGCACGCCGTCGCGGATCTCTGGCGGGAGCTCTGGGACGCCCACGAAGCGTGGGGCGGCTACGAGGGCACGCGGGATCCGCGGGTGTACGAGCAGCTCGCCGTGCGGTTGTCGGAAGACGCGCGCGTGCGTGCGGGGCAGCCGGTCCTCGGCCGCCACATCCATCTCGTCGCCGAGACGGACGACGGCATCGTGGGCCAGGTCGAAGGGTGGTTCGAGCGCTTCGGGATCGACGAGCAGACGCCCTACACCTGCGAGGTGCGATCGCTCATCGTCGCGGCGCGGTCTCGCACGCGCGGCGTCGGGCGGATGCTCCTCGATCGACTCGCGTCGGTCGCCAAGACGATGAGCCGCGGGCTTCCGGTCGTCATGGCCGCGGAGGTGCTCGAGCCGAACCCCGCGCACGCGTTCTACGCGCGGGTCGGGTACGTCCCGGTCTCGTGGAACGCGCGCGTTCGAACCGACGCCGCGCCTGGCGGGAAGAGCCCATTCTTCGCTCGACGCGCTGCCCCGACGGACGCGCTCGGCATGTGCATGTTGGATCCTGCGCTCGCGTCGCGCCGCCGCTTGCAAGGAGATCTCCGGTTCGATCGACCGCGCGTGGTCGACGCGACCCTCGTGGGGGCGCTGGCCTCCCACCTCGCGCGGCCGTTCGCGTCCTCCGACGCGTCGGAGCTCGTGGTCGTCGACGGGCAACGCGTCGTGCGCGCGAGCGCGAGCCTGGCCGTCATGTCGCTCGATCCGCCGTTCGTGCCGGCGCGTCGAGGTCTGCTCGGCCGCTTCGCGCTCGATCCGGCGCTCGACCCCGCCCCGCTCGTGGAACCCATCCTGGAGCTCGGCAAGGCGATCGCGCGCACGCGCCAAGCCTCGACCCTCGAGCTCACGGATCTCGACGCGCCGGGTGAACCGCTCCACGACGCCGTGATGGCGGCGGGCGCCGAGCCCTGGTCGCGCATCGTGCAACGCTTCGCGTGACGTGGGCCCATCCTGACGCGATCGCGCGCGCTCACCCCGCGTGCACGCGGGACAACACCCGCGATCGCACGGCCTCACCCCGCTGGCGCGGTGAATTTCAGCCCGACGATGCCGATGACGACGAGCAAGAGGAACGCGATGCGCGCGGCGCTGACGGGCTCACCGAGGAGCGTCATCCCGCCGATCGACGCGCCGACCGCACCGATACCGACCCAGACCGCGTAGGCGGTGCCGATGGGGAGCGTCCGCGTGGCGCGGCCGAGCAAAACGAAGCTGGCGACGAGCGCGACCAACGTGACGATCGACGGCACCGGTCGCGTCCAACCGCGCGAAAACTTGAGCCCGAGCGCCCACACGATCTCGAGCACTCCTGCGACCGCGAGCTGAAACCAAGCCATGACGCCTCCATCACGGCCCGTCTTTTCGTGTCCCGGTACGGGTCGACCTCGTCGGGTCGCGACCGATGGTTCGTCGAACGATCGAGCCGCGAAGGGGGATGTCGCACCACGACGGTGCGTTCTCTTTCGTCTTCTAGCGAATATTCTTGGCTTTGGGGCGTTTCTTTCCCGTTTCGGGCGCCGTCCGAGATCCCCGGCGCTTGGCCCGAACGGCTGGGGTTTTGCTACGGTTCGGCCCACTACCTTTTGGAGGCCTCATGGCTCGTCCTTCGATCGCAGACAGCTCCCTCGACCTTGCCGCGCGGTTCGGCACCCGACCGACGCCTCGGCTCCGCGCGTTCGCCCATGTTCGGACCGTGCTCTTCGCCGGCGCGCTCGTTTCGATCCCGACGTACGCGTTCGCCCAAGCCGCGCCTGCGCCGGCGGCTCCTGCTCCGACGGCGCGCGCGGCCGTTCCCCCGTCACCGCAGGCCGTCGCGCCCGGGGCCGTCGCCGAAGCCCGGAGGCTCTCCGACGCGTTCGTGGCCGTCGCCGAGCGCGTGAGCCCGAGCGTGGTCCAGATCGACACCACCGCGCGCGACGAGCAGGCCGACCAGATCCTCCGCATGTTCGGCAAGACGCAAGACTCGCCGATCGCCCGCGGCACGGGCTCGGGCGTCGTCTTCAGCGCCGACGGCGCCATCCTCACGAACAACCACGTCATCGATCACGCGCTGACGATCAACGTCCGTCTCCGCGACGGCCGCCTCTTGCCGGCGAAGCTCCTCGGGCGCGATCCGGCGACGGATCTGGCCGTGATCAAGGTCGATGCGCAGGGCCTCCCCGCCGCCAAATTCGCGGATTCCGACGCCGCGCGCGTCGGTGAGTGGACCGTCGCCATCGGCTCGCCGTTCGGCCTCGGCTACACCGTCACGACCGGCGTCCTCAGCGCCAAGGGCCGCGGCAGCCTCGGGATGAACGCCATCGAAGACTACCTGCAAACGGACGCCAGCATCAACCCGGGCAACTCCGGCGGTCCGCTCTGCGATCTCAACGGCAACGTCCTCGGCATCAACACGATGATCGTCGGCAAGGGCAGCGGCATCGGCTTCGCCGTCCCGTCGAACCTCGCGCGCCGCGTCGCCGAGCACCTGATCAAGTCGGGGCGCGTCCAGCGCGCGTGGCTCGGCATCGGCATCCAAGACCTCACGCCGGATCTGGCCGCGGCGATGAAGCTCGATCCGCGCTCCGGCGTGCTCGTCAACTCCGTCGATCCGAACGGACCCGCGAAGAAGGCGAACCTCAAGGCGGGCGACGTCATCGCGTCCGTGGCCGGAAAGAAGGTCGGGGACACGCGCGAGCTCATTCGCGAGACGCTCGCGCACGAGGTCGGTGAGTCCGTCGCGCTCGAGATCGTTCGCGACGGCAAGCGCTACGGCTCGAGCGCGGCCCTCGCGATGCGACCCGAAGCGGCGGTCCCCCCGTTGCCCGTGCAGCAGCAGGGCGTGCCGCAGTCCGGCCTCGGGCTCACGGTGCGCGACCTGTCTCCGCAGCAAGCGCAGCAGGCCGGCTTGCCCGCGAAGGCCCTCCCGATCCTCACGAGCGTCGTGCCGGGTTCGCCGGCCGATCGCGCGGGGCTCAAGCCGGGTGACGTCATCGTCGAGGTGGACGGCATCGCGGAGCCGACGTCCGCGCAGCTCGTCGACGCGGCCAAGGACGGCGAGCTGCTCGTCCGCGTCCGCCGCCGCGATCAGGCGTTCTACGCGACGATGAAGAAGTGATCGGGTGCCCGAAGGCGCTGCGTCACGCGCGCCGCGCCTTCGGCACGAACCTGGCCACGGTCGCGAGGAGCGCGTCGAGGTGGAAAGGTTTGTGGAGCGACGCTTCGGCGTCGATCTCGATGGCCCGCGCGGCGGCGCTCTCGGCCGCCGTCATCACGACCACCGGCGTCCGCGTGCCGTAGAGATCTCGGAACGCCCGCGCGAACGCCCATCCGTCCATGACGGGCATGCGCATGTCGAGCAACACGAGCGCCGGCACCTGCGCGCGCACGACGTCGAGCGCCTTCTTCCCGTCGTTCGCGATCCTCGCCTCGTACCCTTCGCTCTCCAAGCTCATGGCGATCACGTCGGCCAAATCCGGATCGTCTTCCACGACCAGAACGTAGGCTTGCTCCGCGATGCTCGGCGCGCGCGATGGTCGCGGCGTGCGCGATGGTCGCGCGTCGGCGTCCGGCTCGGGCGTTCGAAGACTCTCCGTTCTGGGCGATACGACCGGCATCGGCGGACCTCACTCGTTGGATCGGTGGTCGAGCGAGGGGAGCTCGAACCAAGCGATCGGTGGCTGATTCGACAGCTGAACGTCGCTCGTCCCGGCGTGCGCGGAGACGAGCTCGCGGTTCACGTGCAGCGCGGCATCCATCTCTTCGCGCAGCGAGTACGCGCGCACGTCGATCCCCGCGGGGGCCGACAACACGACGCGCGTTCGCCCTTTATGTTCCGTGATCTCGACGGCGATCGTCGGAGTCGCCGCCGTCCCGCAAAGGAGCAACCACGACATGTTGCGGAGGACGAGGGTCAACCTCTCTTCGTCTCCGAACACGAGCGGTGACGCCGCCTTCGTGACGCGCACGTCGGCCCCCGTGCGTTCGGCGATTTCGCGCGCGACGCGTTCGACCAGCGGCGCGAGCTCGAGCTCCGTCATGTGCAGCTCGAGCTTGCCGCCGTCGAGCCTCGAGAGGACGAGCAGGTTCTTGACGATCTGATCCATCCGCATGCATTGCCGGTCGATCGCCGCGTAGTGTCGTCGCTCGCGCGCCGTGCCCACGTCCGAGCGCAAGAGCAGCTCGGCGTGCGTCACGAGCGTGGAGAGCGGGGTCAAGAGGGCGTGCGCTGCCGCGGAGAAGAACCGGTCACGCATGCGCTCGAAATTGGTCATTTCGGTCACGTCGTGCAGGACCGACACGGCCAGCGTCGGCGTCTCCCCGCGCTCCGGGGGAACGGGCGCGACCGTGATCGAGAGCGTGGAGATGGGCCCCGCGAGCGGAAAGTTCGACGCGGGTTGGATCGAAGCTCGGTACGCGTGCACGTTCTCGCCGCGGAGCGCCCGCTGCGATTGGTAGTCCTCCGGCGCGATGAGCTTGCCGTCGAGGGTCGAGAGCCGAAAGGTCCGCGCGAACGCCTCGGCATCCATACCGACGAGCTCGCTGTGCGAGCGCACCCCCAAGATGCGGAACGCCGCCGGATTGGCGTCGAGTACGCGCCGTTCGCGCCCTCCGACGAGGAGCACGCCGTCGCCGATGCTCCGCAAAATGGCGCGCAGCGTGGCTTCGGATCGGTGGAGCCGGTCGAGGCACCGTGCCGTGGTCACGTAGGCCGTCAGGGCCGCGATCGCGACGAACGTCCACCCCTTGGCCGTCTCGAGACGGACGAACGTCCTCGGGTCGTCGACGAACCGGTGGAGGAACTCGTCCGTCATCGACACCCAGAGCACGCCGACGATGGCGAGCACGAGCGCGACGATCCTCGGCGCGTGGCTGCGCAGCTCGGCCGCCGAAAAAGGAGACGCGTGCAAGCCCCGGAGCGGGACCGCCGCCTCTTCCTTCGCGGCCGCGCGTTTCGCCGCCCTTCCGCGCGGTGGATGCGCGGCGTGCAGCGCATTCTTGACGTTCACGCGCCGTCTCCGATGAAAAGGATGTGCCACGCTTGGTGCGCACGCGCGCCGCTCATTGACGCGCCCTCCCATCCCAGGCAAAAGTCACGCCGCCATGGTCGAGATTCGCACCACGCCGATGGGCGGTAACCTCAAGGACTTTCTGAACGTCGTCGATCGCATTTACGCGGACGATCCCCGGTACGTTCGGCCGCTCGACATGGACGTCGGCGATCGCCTCAACCCGAAGAAGAACCCGTTCTTCGAGCACGGCGAGGGCGTCGTCTTCACCGCGCATCGCGGCAGCAAGTGCGTGGGTCGCGTCACGGCGCAAATCGATCGCGAGCACCTGCGACGCTACGACGAGAAGGTCGGCTTCTTCGGCTTCCTCGACACGATCGACGACGAAGAGGTCGCCCGCGAGCTGCTCGCCCGCGCGGAAGAGTGGCTCCGCGATCGCGGCATGCAGAAATGCCGCGGCCCGTTGTCCCTCAACGTGAACGAAGAGCTCGGTTGCCTCGTCGAGGGGTTCGACTCGCCGCCGACGTTGATGAACCCGCACCATCGCACCTACCAAGGCGGCCTCATCGAGAAGGCCGGCTACGCGAAGGTCAAAGACTTCTTCGGCTGGCGCTACGAGGTCGGCAACGTGAACGCGCGCGTGCGCAAGGCCGCGAACGAGATCGAGGCGATGCCGGAGATCACGGTGCGCCCGTTCTCGAAGAAGACCCTCGACGAGGACGTGAAGACCGCGCTCGACATCTACAACGACGCGTGGAGCGAGAACTGGGGCTTCGTCCCGATGTCGCGCCGCGAGGCCGACAAGATGGCGTCCGACCTGAAGCTCTTCATGATCCCCGAGGTCACGGCCATCGTGCACATCGACGGCGTGCCGGCGGCCGTGGCCCTCGCGCTGCCCAACGTCAACGAGATCATCGGCGACCTGCGCGGCCGGCTGTTCCCGACGGGGATCGCGAAGCTCCTTTGGCGGCTCAAGGTGGAAGGGACCCGCAGCGGCCGCCTCATCATCCTCGGCATCAAGAAGAAGTACCGCATGACCCGCAAATACGCCGGCCTGTCGCTCTACCTGTACGCCGCGATGAACGACGGCGCGCGGAAGGTCGGGATGACGTGGGGCGAGCTCGGATGGACGCTCGAGGACAACGGCGCGGTCAACGCCGGAATTCGGATGATGGGCGCGAAGAAATACAAGACGTACCGCGTCTATGAAAAAGCGCTGACGGCGTAGCGGCGTCCGGCGGGGCCCGGGCTCCGCCGGCACTCGTCGCGCTCACGGGACCCACGCAGAGGACGGAATCGATGTCGGCAAGTGGCGGAAAAAAGGCGATTTTGGCGGCGCTGGCGGCGAACGCGGGGATCGCGGTCGCCAAGTTCGTCGGGTTCTTGCTCACCGGATCGGCGTCGATGCTCGCCGAGGCCGTGCACTCCGTCGCCGACACGTCGAACCAAGGGCTCCTCTTGGTCGGGCAGCGCAACGCCGAACGCGAGGCCGATTCGGTCCACCAATTCGGGTACGGCCGCAGCCGCTACTTCTACTCGTTCGTCGTCGCGCTCGTGCTCTTCACCCTCGGCTCGCTCTTCGCGATCTACGAGGGCATCCACAAGATCCAAGAGCCCGAGCCGCTCACCTCGCCGATCATCGCCGTCGCTCTCCTGGCGGTCGCCGTGGCGCTCGAGACCTACAGCTTCATGACCGCCATGAAGGAGTCGGCGCCCCTCAAGGGGAACGCGACGTGGTGGGCCTTCATCCGCAACGCGAAGACGCCGGAGCTCCCCGTCGTGCTCCTCGAGGACACGGGCGCGCTCATCGGGCTCGTCTTCGCCCTTGCCGGCGTCGGCCTCACCATGATCACGGGCAACCCCATCTGGGACGGCATCGGCACCGTGGCCATCGGTCTGCTGCTCGGCGCCATCGCGGTCGTCTTGATCGTCGAGATGCAGAGCCTGCTCATCGGCGAAGGCGTGACGGCCGAAGAGGAGCAGCGCATCAAGGAGGCCCTCGTCGACGGCGTCCGGATCGATCGCGTGATCCACATGAAGACGCAGTACCTCGGCCCCGAAGAGATCCTCCTCGCGGCCAAGATCGGCATCGTCCCCGGCTCCGACATCGAGGGCATCGCGCGCGCGATCGACGAGGCGGAGGTGCGCGTCCGGACGGCGGTGCCCGCGGCGCGTCGCATCTACCTCGAACCGGATCTCTACCGAACGAGCTCGACGGCTCGCAGCGGTTGATTTGCGCGCGGGTTCGCGCCATAGCTGTCGCCGATGAAGGTCCTCGTCACGGGCGGTAGCGGTTTTCTGGGCAGTCACGTCGCCGAGCAGCTCGCGCACGCCGGCCACACGGTCCGCGCGCTCGTGCGCAAGTCGTCGAACCGCAAGTTCCTCGCGACGCTGCCGAACCTCGAGTTCGCCGAGGGGAGCGTCGAGAACCGCGCGAGCGTCGACGCCGCGATGAAAGACGTCGACGCCGTCGTCCACTCCGCCGGCCTCGTCAAGGCGCGCGGCGAAGCCGAGTTCTTCGAGTGCAACAGGCAAGGGACCGTGAACCTCCTCGAGGCCGCCATCGCGCACGCCCCGAAGCTCAAGCGCTTCGTCCACGTCTCGAGCCTCGAGGCGTGCGGCCCCTCGCTCGACGGCAAGCCCGTCCCCGTCACGCAAGAGAAGCCGGTCACCGCCTACGGCCGCTCGAAGCTCGCCGCCGAAAAAGAGTGCCTCGCGCGCAAGGACGAGCTCCCGGTCGTCGTCCTTCGCCCCGCCGCCATCTACGGCCCGCGCGACGTGGAGATCCTCGAGGCCTTCCGCGCCGTGCAAAAGCGCCAGTACCCGGTCATCGGCGACGGCAGCATGTACGGCAGCTACGTCTACGGCCCCGACTGCGCGCGCGCGTGCATCCTCGCGATCGACGCCGACGTCCCGAGCGGCAAGATCTACTGCGTCGACGACGGCGAGCCCCTCACGATGGCCCGCGCGATGGGCGAGGTGCTCCCCGACGCCATCGGCAAGGCGCCGCTCCTCCGCGTCGGCATCCCGTTCCCCGTGCTGCGGCTCGCGTCGCTCGGCGTCGAGACCTACGGGCGCCTGCGCAACAAGCCCGTGATGCTCACGCGCGAGAAGGTGCAGATGCTCAGCCACCACTGGATCTGCGAGAGCGCGAACACGCGGCAAGACCTCGGCTGGAGCCCCGAAGTGAGCTTCTCCGACGGCGTGCGCCGCACCGCGAAGTGGTACCAAGACAACGGCTGGCTGTGAGTCGCGACGTCGCGGCTCGACTTCGTCACTTCCTTCGCCGGCGCGTCGCGCGTCAGTGACCGCGTTCTTTCGTGCGTAGCTGCGCCTCGAACTCGGCGACCCGTGCGAGCGCGGCGTCTCGTTCGGCGACCGTCGCCCGCGTCTCATCGGTGAGCCGCTCCGTCTCATCGGCGAGACGCTCCTTCTCGGCGCGCTCGATCTCGAACGGCGTCGGGATCAAATCACGCCCCTCGGGATCGCGACTCAAACGCAAGACGGCGTCTTCTTCGACCTCCTCCGAGGTGCCGATGACGAACCACAACGAGAGCGTCAGGCAAGGCGTTCGCTCGCCGTCGATCTTCCGCTCGACGAGATCGCCCTCGATGAGATCCCACGCGCGCAGGCGCTGACCCTTCGGCGCGTCGACGTTGAACGTCACGACCTCCGACACGCCCATCGTGTGGAAGCGTCGGAGCTTCTCGTCGAGCGTGAGCTTCTCCTCCGTGTCGCTCGGGCTCAAAATCTCGACGCACAGCTCCGGTACGCCGGTCTTCCACGTCTTCCACGAGTAGACCTTGTGGTACGGCACCCCGAGCTTCACGTACCCGTCGGGCGCGCATTTGCGCTTCGGGTTCGACGCGTCGAAGTACACGAACTGATCGCTGCCCGCGGTGGCGGAATCGCCCGCCGCTTGGCGAAGGATCTTCCGCAGGACTTCGCAAAGCAGTTGATGACGCGTGCTCTCGGACATCTCCCACTCCGGATCCGACGCAGGGAACGAAAGAGGCCGGACGGGGCGGACGTGTCGAATGCCAGGAGGCTGCATCTTCCTCATGGTACCGCGGGCTGCCCGGACGTGCATGACGTGCCGGATTGCAGCGCTCGTGCCGTGGAGGCACGACGTGGGAAGTGTGCGAATTCGTTGGCGCTCGTGCGTCGCGCCGCGCGCCTCGTCGGTGGCCGGGCCAGGCATGGGTTGGCCCGTGCCGATACGTGCCGATCGCTCCGTCTCTCAATCCATGCAGGTCGACGACGTCTGCGCGAGCTCCGTGGCCGTCTTCGCGCAGAGGCTCGTCACGAAGGCGCCCTTCAGCGCGCCCGACGGGAATTCGAGGTCGAGCGTGCCGCGGATCTCCGTCGACGAGACGCTGTCGACGGTGAGCGTGCCCTTCGTCGCGTCCTCGGCGTTCGGATCGCCTTCCCCGCGGCACGTGTCGTCGAGGTGCGCCGACGTCGTCGTGAGGCCGCCGGGCGCGACCTTCTGGCCCGACGGGACGAGCGCGAAAGTGCCGGGGGCGAGGCTCTCGCCTTGCGCCGCGATCTGGGCGATCACCACGGTCTCGTCCTTGCGTCGCGTGATGTACGTGCCGCAATAGTCGATGCCCCGAGGCTTCGACGCGAAGACCAGGGTGAGGACCGTGACGGGGAAATCGTTCGTGTTGTTCGTGCTCCCCGCTGGGTAGACGGTGGAAAAGCCGGAGCTCGCCGCCCCCTCGAACGCCGCCGACGCGATCGTCCCGGACGGCAGCGTCGCCGCCGGTTCGTCCGATTCGTCCGTCGCGCCACAACCGGTCGCCCATACCGTCGAAACCACGGCAAAAACGACGCTCGCGACCCTTCGAAGACACGTCATGGGCGTACGTCGAGCGTAACCGATTTTTCCCGGACGGTTCCAACGGACGAGGCTTTTTCTGGGCTTTTGGCCATCCCATCCGGACCCCTCGGGAACAGGGGGCCGGTCGCGTGGGTTTGGTCCCTACCGTGAGGGTTTGCCATCGGGGCCCAGCCTCACTAGGTTGGCGGCCTGCGGCCGGCGGCGTCCCTCGGCGAACGACCGCGAATTCGAGCCCTCCCATTTCGAGTTTGCACCCGAGTCCCGTTCCGGACGCCCCCGCTACGAAAGGTTCGACAACTTCACCATGCTGACGTGGGCCCTCAAGAAAATCCTCGGCACCTCCCACGAGCGCGAGGTCAAGAAGCTCAAGCCCCTGGTCGAGCAGATCAACAAGCTCGAGCCGGCGATGGAGAAGCTCTCGGACGCCGAGCTCCAGGCGAAGACCGTCGAGCTGAAGCAGAAGCTCGACAACGGCGCCACGGTCGACGACATCCTCGTCGAGGCGTTCGCGACGTGCCGTGAGGCCGGCAAGCGCGTCCTCAAGATGCGCCACTACGACGTGCAGCTCATCGGCGGCATGGTCCTGCACAAGGGCATGATCGCCGAGATGCGCACGGGCGAGGGCAAGACGCTCGTGGCGACGCTCGCGTGTTACCTGAACGCGCTCGAGGGCAAGGGCGTCCACGTCGTCACGGTCAACGACTACCTCGCCAAGCGCGACGCGGAGTGGATGGGCAAGCTCTACGGCTTCCTCGGCCTCTCGACGGGCGTCGTCGTCAACCAGCAGGGCGAGCGCGAGAAGATCCAGGCGTACAAGTCGGACATCACGTACGGCCAGAACAACGAGTTCGGCTTCGACTACCTGCGCGACAACATGAAGTTCAGCGCGCTCGATTACGTCCAGCGCCCGCTGCACTACGCCATCGTCGACGAGGTCGACTCGATCCTCATCGACGAGGCGCGCACGCCGCTCATCATCAGCGGCCAGGCGGAGACGTCGAGCGCGAAGTACAAGACGATCGACGAGATCATCCCGCGCCTGCACAAAGACGAGCACTACGTCGTCGACGAGAAGGCGCACTCGGTCTCGCTCACCGACGAGGGCGTCGAGGCGGCCCAGAAGCTGATGGGCATCTCGAACCTCTACGATCCGGTGAACCTCGAGAGCCTGCACATCCTCAACCAGTGCCTCCGCGCGCACGCGCTCTACAAGCGCGACGTGAACTACCTCGTCACGGACGACGGCAAGGTCCTCATCATCGACGAGTTCACGGGCCGCGTCCTCGCCGGGCGCCGCTGGTCGGACGGCCTGCACCAAGCCGTCGAAGCCAAAGAGCACGTCCCGATCCAGGAAGAGACGCGCACGATGGCGACGATCACGTTCCAGAACCTCTTCCGCCTCTACAAGAAGCTCGGCGGAATGACCGGAACGGCGGACACCGAGGCCGAGGAGTTCTACAACACGTACAAACTCTCGGTCGTCCAGATCCCGACGAACCGCGGCATCCAGCGCGTCGATCTGGAGGACCTCGTCTACAAGACGGAGCGCGAGAAGTTCACCGCGCTCGTCAGCGAGATCCTCGAGGCGCACGAGAAGGGGCGCCCCGTGCTCGTCGGCACCACGAGCGTCGAGAAGAGCGCGGCGGTCGCGAAGATCCTCAAGAAGAAGGGGATCCCGCACGCCGTCCTCAACGCCAAGCAGCACGAAAAAGAGGCCTACGTCGTCGCGCAGGCGGGGCGCAAAGGCGCGATCACCGTCTCGACGAACATGGCCGGTCGCGGCACGGACATCATCCTCGGCGGCAACGCCGAGATGCTCGCGAAGCTCGATTTCAAGGAGCAGGGACGCGATCCCGACGCCGAGACCGAGGCGTTCGAAGAGCTCGTGAAGAAGTACGAGATCTCGTGCAAGGAAGAGGGCAACGAGGTCCGTGACGCCGGAGGCCTCCACATCGTCGGCACCGAGCGCCACGAGTCGCGCCGCATCGACAACCAGCTCCGCGGCCGCGCGGGGCGCCAGGGCGATCCGGGCTCGAGCCACTTCTTCTTGTCGCTCGAAGACGACCTCATGCGCATCTTCGGCGGCGACAAGGTCAAGTCGCTCATGGAGCGCATGGGCATGCCCGACGACGAGCCCATCGAGCACCCGTGGGTCTCGAAGAGCATCCGCGACGCGCAGCAGAAGGTCGAGGCCCGCAACTTCGACATCCGCAAGAACGTCCTCGAGTACGACGACGTCATGAACCAGCAGCGGCAGACGGTCTACAAGATCCGTCAGCAGCTCCTGCTCGGCATCTACACGCCGGAGATCCTCGACGACGACGGCAAGCCGACCGGCAAGCTCCGCGCGATCGATGTCCGCCCGGGCATCGCCGACGAAGTGAAGCCCGCGATCACCGAGCTCTTGCTCGCGCTCGGGACGGCGAAGCTCAAGGAAGGCGAGGAGCCGCGTCCGCCGAAGAGCATCGACGACATCGCGTCGTTCACGGATCTCGAGCAGCTCCGCGGCGAGATTTACCAAGCGTGGGGCTACCGCGTCGACTTCAAAGACAGCGACAAGGACAAGCCGAAGGACGTCTTCGAGCGCTTGATGAAGGAGATCCCGGACAGCCTCACGCAGCAGCGCGAGCGCCTCCTCGATCTCGTCGACAGCATCGTCTCGGCGATCGTCGAGGAGAGCTGCCCGCCGAACAAGCAGCCCGACGACTGGGACTGGAAGGGCATCCGCGGCGCGTTCGTCGAGCACTTCCAGACGAAGCCGAAGGACTACGACCACCACCACGACGTCTCGGATCTGGCGCATGCACTCTACACGCAAGCGTCGGAGCTCATCGAGTCGCGCGAGAAGGAGATGGGGACGGAGCTCTTGCTCCGCGTCTTCCGCCACTTCTACCTCGAGGAGATCGACAAGCAGTGGGTCGAGCACCTCACGAACATGGAGCACCTCCGTGACGGCATCGGTCTGCGCGGCTACGGCCAGCGCGATCCGAAGCAGGAATACAAGAAGGAGGGCTACAACATCTTCGTGAACATGATGGCGGCGACGAGCTCCAACGTGCTCACGAAGCTGATGGGCGTGCGCGTGCAGAAGGAGAGCGAGATCGAGCGCCTCGAGCGCGAAGACGCGGCGCGCCACGCGGCGGCCGCGCGGTCGATGCAGCTCCGACACGGCTCGGACGTCACCGAAGGCGAGGGCGAGGCTCCCGCTGCGGCGTCGGCGCCGCCTCCGCGCCGTAGGCCGTCGATCGAGCCGGTTCGCCGCGAGTCGCCGAAGATCGGCCGCAACGATCTCTGCCCGTGCGGCAGCGGCGAGAAGTTCAAGAAGTGCCACGGCGCGGCGCTCGGGGACGAAGCTTCCGACGACGCGCAGGCCTGAGCTACGCTTCCCGTGTGCGGACGTATGCAACGACGCAGGCCGTGATGCTGCGGAAGACGGTGGCCGTCGCGATCCTCGTGTTGGGGGGCGCGGCGGCCTCTTGTTCGGACGACGAGACCCTTCGGCCGGCCGAGGACAGCAACACCGGGGGTGGTGGCGGCGGTTCGGGAGGGAGCTCGACGCCGCAAGACGCGAGCGACGCCAACGGCGACCAGCTCGACGACGACGCGACGCCTGCATCTTGCAATGACCTCGAGGAGGACGTCTCGCTCGTCGACGGCATCGCCGCATCGGGCGATCCGCCGGTCGGCACCGGGGGGGCGGTGGTCGACGGGACGTACGGGCTCACGGACTACCGCATCTACGTCGGCACGGGCGTGCCGGGGTTGACCGGGAAGGCCTATCGTTCGGTGATTTCGATCGCCGACGGCATCGTGCAGCAGGTGCTCGAGGAGCAGCGCTCGGGCACGACGCTCGACGCCGGGACGACCGTGGTTCGCACGACGTCGAGCTTCGTCACGAGCGGCACCGACCTCGTCACGGCGGCGATTTGCCCGTCCTCGGGACCGAGCGCGACGTTCAGCTACACGGCCACGGATTCCAGGCTCGTCTGGTCGAACCTGGTGTCGGGCGAGGTTTGGACGTTCGACCTGCGCCCGTGAGGCGGCGGCTCGTGACGCGCCCGCTCGTGATGCGGCCGCTCGCGCGGATGTGCGAACGGTCTTCCCGTCGTTCCGGCCTGGTGTACACTTCGCGGCCGACATGAACCTCTCCCGCCTCTTCCGCGTGTCCGCCGTCTCTTTCGCCCTGGCCCTTTCGACCGTGAGCGTCGTCGCTTGCGGCGGCAAGGAGCCCAACGCCGCGAACGTGAAGCCCGGACCCATGCCGGAAAGCGAGACCTGGGACGGCGTCTACTTCCACCCGGTCTACGGCTACCTGCACCTCGTCGACGAGGGCGGGAATCTCATCGGCCGTTGGAAGAGCGCCGACCAGAGCAAGTGGGGCGAGCTCAGCGGGACCATCGACGGCAACGTCGCCCACTACACGTGGAAAGAGCACAAGATCGGCATGGTCGGTCCGAGCGCGACGTCCCAGGGCAAGGGCTTCTTCGTCTACAAGATCGACGCCGAAGGCCACCCCATCCTCGACGGCCAATTCGGCCTCGGCGAAGAAGAGACCGGGAGCGACTGGCACAACGTCAAGCAGACGAACATGAAGCCCGATCTGAAGTCGATCAACGGCTCGGATCCCGATTCGGACTCGACCGGCGACTTCTGACGGCGGGCGCATGGCGAACGAAACGTTGCAGGCCGGCGAAGCGCTGCAGGCCGGCGAAGCACTGCAAGACAAGTTCGCGTCGAAGAGCATGTGCTTCGGATGCGGGCCTGCGAACGACAAGGGGCTCCGCATCAAGAGCCGCGTCGAGGGTGACGAGCTCGTCGCCGAGTTTTTGCCGGAGCCTCATCACGTTGCGTTTCCCGGCGTCGTGAACGGCGGGATCCTCGGCGCGCTCCTCGATTGCCACTCGAATTGGACGGCGGCGTGGCACCTGATGAAGGAATCCGGTGCGGATTCGCCGCCTTGCACGGTGACGTCGGAGTTCGACGTCAAGCTGAAGCGTCCGACGCCGACGGGCACGACGCTCCGGCTCCGGGCGCACGTCGTCGAAGCCACGGCCGATCGCGCCACGATCGACGCCACCCTCGAAGCCCAAGGGAAGATCACGGCCACGTGCCGCGGGACCTTCGTGGCGGTCAAAGAGGGACACCCCGCGTTCCATCGCTGGTAAACCGCGGCAGCGCCCAAACCACGCGGCCGCTCCCAAACCATGCGGCTGCTCTAGAAGAAGGGCGGACTCTGCGGTAAACGCGGAGTGACATGTCCAACCCCTTCGAGCAGCACGAGTCGTTCGTTCGTCGTCACATCGGTCCGAACCCGGACGAGCAGGCCCGGATGCTCGCGACGCTCGGGGTCGCTTCGCTCGACGCGCTCGTGTCCGCCATCGTGCCCGCGTCGATTCGACTGACGCGCAAGCTCGATCTGCCGGAGGGGATCACCGAATCGGCGCTCCTCGAGAAGGCGCACGAGCTGGGGCACCGGAACGAGGTGTTCCGCTCGTACCTCGGGATGGGGTACTCGGACTGCATCACGCCGCCCGTCATCCTGCGGAACGTCCTGCAGAACCCCGGTTGGTACACGCAATACACGCCGTACCAAGCGGAGATCGCGCAAGGGCGCCTCGAGGCGCTCCTCAACTTCCAGACGATGGTGAGCGACTTGACCGCGCTCCCCGTCGCGAACGCCTCGCTCCTCGACGAAGCGACGGCCGCCGCCGAGGCGATGACGCTCGCGCGTGAGTTCAAGGGCGGCGCCACGAAGAACGCGTTCTTCGTCTCCGAGCTTTGCCATCCCCAGACCATCGAGGTCGTTCGCACGCGCGCGGAGGCCGTCGGCGTTACGGTCGTCGTCGGCAACCACGAAAACGTGGATCTTGCAGGTATCGGCGCGTTTGGCGCGCTCGTGCAATACCCGGCGACCGACGGCGCGATTGGCAACTACGCGACGTTCGCCGACAAGGTGCACGCCCAGGACGCGCTGTTCGTCGTCGCCGCGGACATCCTCGCGCTCGCGCTGCTCGTCCCTCCGGGCGAGTTCGGCGCCGACGTCGCCGTGGGCAGCACGCAGCGCTTCGGCGTCCCGCTCGGCTACGGCGGACCGCACGCGGCGTACTTCGCGACGAAGGCCGATTTCGTCCGCAAGCTCCCGGGGCGCATCATCGGCCTCAGCGAAGACGCGCACGGCAAGCCCGCGCTGCGCATGGCCTTGCAGACGCGCGAGCAGCACATCCGCCGCGAGCGCGCGACGAGCAACATCTGCACGGCCCAGGCGCTGCTCGCCGTCGTCGCGAGCATGTACGCGGTCTACCACGGGCCGAAGGGCGTCCGCGCGATCGCGGCGAAGGTCCACGCGCACACCTGCGCGCTGCGGGACGCGATCGTCAAATCCGGCGTTCGCGTCGCGCACGACGCGTTCTTCGACACGCTCCGCATCGAGGGCAGCAAGAGCGCCATCGACGGCTTCGTCCAGGCCGGGCGTACCCGTCGCATGAATTTCCGCCGCATCGACGAGACGAGCCTCGGTGTCGCGCTCGACGAGACCGTCACGCTGGCCGATGTCGGCGCGATCGCAGCGGTCTTCGGCGGTGCCGCGAAGAACGTCGAGGAGCTCGAGACGATCGCCGAGACGCCGTCGTCCGCGATCCCGAAGGGCCTCGCGCGGACGAGCCCGTACCTCACGCACCCGGTGTTCCGCACGCACCACTCCGAGACGTCGATGCTGCGCTACTTGCGCAAGCTCGAGGGCCGCGATCTGTCGCTCGCGCACTCGATGATCCCGCTCGGCTCGTGCACGATGAAGCTGAACGCGACGTCGGAGATGATGCCGATCACCGATCCGTGGTGGAACCGCATCCACCCCTTCGCGCCGGTCGAGCAAGCCAAGGGCTATGCGACGATCTTCCGTGAGCTCGAGCAGGCGCTGTCGGAAATCACGGGATTCCCGGCGATTTCGCTCCAGCCGAACGCGGGCGCGCAGGGCGAGTACGCGGGGCTCCTCGCCATCAAGAAGCACCACGAGACGCGCGGCGACACGCACAGGAACGTCTGCCTGATCCCGTCGTCGGCGCACGGGACGAACCCCGCGTCGGCCGTCATGGCGGGCATGAACGTCGTCGTCGTGAAGACGGACGCGCACGGCAACATCGACGTCGCCGATCTCGAGGAGAAGGCCAAGGAGCACGCGACGAACCTCGCCGCGCTCATGGTGACCTACCCGTCGACGCACGGCGTGTTCGAGGAGGAGATCAAGCGCGTCTGCGCGATCGTCCACGAGCACGGCGGTCAGGTGTACATGGATGGCGCGAACATGAACGCACAGGTCGGGCTCTGCCGCCCGGCGGACATCGGCGCGGACGTCTGCCACCTCAACCTGCACAAGACGTTCTGCATTCCGCACGGCGGCGGCGGTCCCGGCATGGGGCCCATCGGCGTCGCGGCGCACCTCGCGAAGTTCTTGCCGGGCAAGCCCGTCATCGAGCCGGCGGGCACGCCGGTCGGCCCCGTTGCGGCGGCGCCTTGGGGATCGGCGAGCATCCTGCTCATCTCGTGGGCGTACGTCCAGATGATGGGCGGCGCGGGGCTGACGGAGGCGACGAAGGTGGCCATCCTCAACGCGAACTACGTCGCCGAGCGCCTCGCTCCGCATTTCCAGGTGGTCTACCGCGGCGAGCGAGGACGCGTCGCGCACGAGTGCATCATCGACGTCCGACCGTTCAAGAAGACGGCGAACGTCGAGGTCGACGACATCGCCAAGCGGCTCATGGACTACGGCTTCCACGCGCCGACGATGTCGTTCCCGATCCCCGGGACGCTCATGATCGAGCCGACCGAGAGCGAGTCGCTTGCGGAGCTCGATCGCTTCTGCGACGCCATGATCGCGATCCGCCAGGAGATCCGCGACATCGAAGAAGGGCGGGCGTCGAAGACCGACAACCCGCTCAAGCACGCGCCGCACACGATCGCGGCCTGCACGTCGAACGAGTGGCCGCACGAGTACCCGCGCGAGCTGGCGGCGTTCCCTGCGCCGTGGACGCGCGAGCACAAGTTCTGGCCGAGCGTCGGGCGTCTCAACAACGCCCTCGGCGACCGGAAGCTCGTCTGCTCTTGCCCGCCCATCGAAGACTACGTGTAATACGGGTTCGATGCCCGCGAGCGCCGCGCAGTCGAGGGATCCGATCGTCGTGGGGCCTCTCGGCGGCCTGGCGCTCTCCGGCGTGCGCGCGTCGTCGCCGATGCTCGTCGTGCGCGCGGTCCGCTGGTACCGCGATCTCGCGCGCCTCGGCGTGCACCTGCCGTTCTTCATGGTGCACGACTTCGGGCTCCTCTACGTCGCCGCGCCGGAGCACCTCGAGCGCGGCACGCGTCCGATCGCCCAGGCCGTCGTCGATCGCGCGCCCGCCCTGCGCGAGCGGCTCCTCGCCTACCACGACATCCTCGCCGAGATCGCCGAGAGCGAGGCGAGCAAGCGCGCGCGGAGCCTCCGGTTGCCGGACGATCTCGTCGTCGTCGTCCTCGCGCGCATCCTCGGCTCGCTGGTCCCGCGCTGCGCCCTGAAGGCGCCGTACCCCGCGGCATTGCCCATCGATCCCGAGATGGTGCGCGACGTCGACGGGCAGCTCGCCGCGTTCTTCTTCGCGATGCCGCGCGACTTCGAAGTCGCGATGCTCGACGTACTCGCGAGCGCGCGGCTGCACGTCCTCACGCTCGCCGACGCGCTCGATCTCGACACCTTGCGCCTGCTCGGCATGCTCGGGCCGGAGTCGTCCGCCGCCGGAGCGCTCGCCCATGTCGATCTGCTCTCGGCGCTCTCGAACCCCGCGGCGAACGACGTCGTCAACTTCTCGCTCGAGCTCTTGCCGAGCGTGCTCGAGACGCGCCGCGCGAAGGCCGCGGGCACGTACGCGACCGACGGCTACGCGGGCGTCGGGAACAAGGGCTCGCTCGACTCGCTCGTCTTGACCGAGCTCGCGTGGGACGACGACGAGTTCGCGCGGCGCATGGTCGAAAACGAGCTCCTCTACTACGCGCGCGAACGCGCTTCGGCCGAGGCGCGCCGGCTCCACTATTTGCTGATCGATGCGTCGGCGTCGATGCGCGGCGATCGGCAGGTCTTCGCGCGCGGCCTCGCCGTCGCGCTCGCCAAGAAGCTCCAGCTCGCCGGCGAAGAGGTGTGGCTCCGGTTCTTCGATTCGCGCCTCTACGAGGTCCAACGGGCGCGCGCCGGGCAGCTCCCCATCGCGCACGTGCTCGGGTTCAAGGGCGAACGAGGTCGGAACCCCGCGCGCGTGTTCGCTCAGCTCGCCACCGAGCTCTCGCTCCTCCGCATGCGCGATCAACGCGATCCGGTCGTGCACCTCATCACGCACGCGGCGCTCCACGTCCCGCGTTCGCTCGTGCAAGAGGTGCGCGCGCAGGCCCACCTCTTCGGTGTGTTCATCCTGCCGAGCGGAGGCGAGCTGGATCTCGAGTACCTCGATCTGCTCGAGAGCCACGCCGTCGTCGATCACGCGACGCTTTCGTCGACCCAAGCGCGCACCGCGGCGGCGACCAAGATCGTGAGCGACGCGACGGAGCGGGGAGAGCGGCTCGATGCTTCGATGCCGCCGCGAGCGCTCGTGCGCGACGACGACGTCCCACCGTCCCTTCGTCCGGGCCGTCCTTCGGTTCCTCCGTCGATTCGGTAGCCGCATGCGCTTTTTCTCACGGATCCGCTCGAGCTCGTTCGCCGTCGCCGCGTTCGCCGTCGTCGCGTGCGCGTACGCGTCGGGTTGCGGACCGGGGTTCGGCTCGCGTGCGCGGGGCGTCTCCGGGCCTGACACGTCGGACGGTGCGGCCGGCGGGGGTGGGGCGACCGCGACGTCGTCGTCCGCAGAGGCGTCCATGCCGCCGCTCGACGCGCTCGTCCGCTGGCTACCGAACGGATCGGACGCGGTGCTCGTGCTCTCGAAGAAGGGATCGCAGGTCCCGCTCGAGCCGCTCCTCGATCCGATCGCGTCGCTTCTGCCCCCCGAGCTCACGGGCCTCTTCCTCGACGCGCGGAGCTTGCGCGACGTGCTCTCTGCCGCCGCCGGCCCGCCGAACGGCCCCGTGCTGATCCGATGCGAAGGCAAGGGCATGGAAGGCAGCACGGTCTTCGCGCGGATCGACGGCGGCACGGAGGCGCTCTCCGCGCGGGCCAAGCCCAACGCCCTGGGCCTTCGTGTCTCGGCGACCGGCAGCGACGACGTCTCCCTCGTCGTGCTCTCGTCGTACGAGGTCGCCCTCGCGAAGCAGAGCGGCGTCGACGCGCTGTCGAACGCCGTCGCGTCATCGAACCGCGGGCATCCCGTCGCGCTCGGAGGCCAGTCGCTCGTCGAATCGCCCGCGCTCCTCGCCGAGGCCTGGGTCCTCACCCGGCACGCGGAGACCGACGCTCGCGGGATCGTCTCCGTCCACGTGCGGGTCGACGAGGTCGGTCGCGGCGTCGGCCTGTCGTTGCGCATTCGCTCGCTCGCCGGCCAGACGGACAAGCTCCGCGACCTCTTCAAGCGCACGACCGCCACGGCCAAAGGCCCGCTGGCGCCGTCGTACAAGAAGGCGCGCACGAAGATCGACGGCGGCGAGCTCGTCGTCGACGTGTCGATCGGGCGCGACGTCCTGAAGAAATTCGGCGGCCGCTGATCCGCCGCCGAAGGCCACCGAAGCGCCGACGGCGGTCTTCGAGGCCGCGGAGGTCCTTAGCGGCGCCCGCGCTTCTTTCCGCGGCTCCGCATGCCCTCGACCAAGAGCGTCGGATCGCGCGGCGGCGTCCGGCTCGCCGTGAGGGCCCCTTGGACGCCCGCGATCTCGTCGCCGTAACGACCGGCGAGCGCCTTCGCGCGGAGGTTCTTCTCGATGGCCTCGCGGAGCTCGGGCATCTTCGTCTTCGACCACCGCGCGAGGAGCTCGAACACGGCGGCGCCGTACCTCGTCGCCACGGCGGCCGGCGCGGTCGCGAGGGCGTCGACGAGCGCCTTTCGACCGGGGTAGCGCGACGCCGCGCGCGGAGCCTTTTCCGCGAGGAGGAAGGCCTCGTCGAGGCGCGCGAGGACCCCGTCGGCGTCCTTCGTCGCCGACAGCCACGTGTTCTCCGCGAGCGCGCGCAGCACGGCCGCCGCTTGGAAAAAGCCGTCCGTCCACGACGCCGTGAGCCCGACGAGCTCGTCGCCCATCGCTTCGCCGATGCGCGCGAGGGCCACGGGGACGACGTCGCGCACTCGGAACCGGGGATCTTCCGCCGCGTCATGCAGCGCCTCGATGGCCTTCCGACGCACGGCCGGATCGCGGCTCGCGCGCGCGCCGAGGGCCAGCACCCCGCAGAGCGGCAAGAACTCGTGCTCGGTCGCGCCGCGCGCCACGTCGGGATCGAGACCGACCAGCGTGAACACGAGCCGATCGGCCTTCGCTCCTCGGGCGGCGCACTCGACCGCGAACGCGTTCGCGAGCGTCATGTTCGCGCGCGTCCCGGGAAGTCCCGAATGCAGTCCGAGCTGGGCATAGAGCCGATCCGGCTTGCCCGCGATGGCTTCGTCGAGCGCGGCGCTCAGTAGTTCGCTTCGTAGTCCTTCGGCCATCCGCATGGGCGTCGGATCAGCATACTACGAGCAGGCGATGAGCGGCCTTTGTGCTAACACTTCACCCGAAGCGTGAACATCGCGCGAGCGCCCGTAGCTCAGTTGGATAGAGCGGCGGCCTTCTAAGCCGCGGGTCGCAGGTTCGAATCCTGCCGGGCGTGCCAAGTTGTCTGCACGAAGCGCCTCGTCGTGGGGCCGTTCGGTCAAACGACGAGCGAGCGCGCGAGCACGCAGAGGTGCAGCTCCGTCGTCGCGAAGGTCCAGCCGTCGACGACGGTGGTGGACGCCTCCCCGAAGTCCGCGAGGACGTGGGTGCGCACGGTCTCCAGCACGGTGTCGTCGTCGTCGTCCGCTTCCAAGAGTTGGACCGTCGGCGCGACGAGGGCGTCGACGTCGGCGTCCGTGGCGTTCGGCGCGACGAGGGCGAGGTAACGCTGACCGATGAGCGCCGCCGCTTCGATCTTCGTCTCGTCGAAGAAGCCGTCCGTCATCCGGCGGGCGCGCGACGTCGTCGCTTGCGGCGTGGGCGTCGTGGACGATCCGTCGCTGCAACCGATGGACGCGACGGGCGGCAGGAGCGCGACGCACGAGAGGGCGGCTTTGAGGAAGTCGCGCCGTTCGAAGCGACGACTCATGCTTCCCCCGTGTTCTTCAGGTGGTCGGCGAGGCGATGCGCGAGCGCCACGATGGTGAGCGTCGGGTTCGAATCACCGCCCGTCGAGAACACGGAGCCGCCGGTGATGTAGAGGTTCGACACCTCGTGCGCGCGCCCGTTGCCGTCGACGACGCCGTTCTTGGGATCGGTGCTCATGCGCGTCGTGCCGAGGTGGTGTCCGCCCGGCGAGGCCACGATCTCGAGTCCCGGCGTGAGGTGCGCCTCCCAGAAGCGTCCGAGATCGAGCCGGCCGAGCTCGCGCGCGATGATCGCGAACGCGCGCCGCCGCGCTTCTTCGTCGGAATCGGCGATCGCCCAATGCAGATCGAGCCTCGGCATTCCGAGCGCATCCACCTCGTTGGTCAGCTTCAAACGACTGGCATCGTCGCTCGTTTGCTCGCAGCGATAGGTCAACCGCACGAACGACGGCGTCGCCGTGCTACGGCCGAAGACCGCCGTCGTGGATTTCGGACTGAGGAGCGTCGAATCGTCGTTCTCCGGATCGAGCGGCCGCTCCGTGAGCGTCGCCGTGAAATTCGGCAGCCGTTCGGAGCCGCGCACGGGGAGCGCGAGGCCGAGGCCGCCGACGAGGTTGACTTTCCCGCTCTCGCCGTTGACTTGCGTATCGAGGGACTGCCCCTCGTAGAACCCGAGATCCGGCGCGTTCTTCCACACGATCGATCCGGACGCGTAGAAGTGCGGGTGCTCCATGAACACGCCGACGAGCCCCGAGCCATTCGCGACGCCTGCGGCCTGCTCGTCGTTCGAGGCGAGGAGCAAGCGCGCGTTCTCGATGCCCCCCAACGCGAGGACATAGCGGCTGGCCTCGACCTTGAAGTGGCCGCCGTCGAGGGTGGCGCATTCCAGGTGCGAGACGGGGCCGCCCGCCGACGCGAGGCGGATCTTGCGGAGGTTCGCGTTCACGTAGACGTGCACGTTCTCCGCGTTCTGGAGATCTTCGCGGTAGCGCGAACCGAAACGTGTCGGCGGGCTGAACCGGTAGACGCGCGTCTCGATCACGTTCGCGTCGAACGGCAAGAGCGGCCGCCCCACCTTCGCGCTCAGGACGGCCGGGTCGTATTCGAAGTCGTCGCCGATCTCGAGCGTTCGGTGCGCGCGCTCGTAGTACGGGACGAGATCCGCGTACGTCAGCGGCCAGCCGCTGTTCGGGATGTACGGTCGAACCTCGAAATCGTCGGGCAAGAGGGGGCGGCACCAACCGCTCCACCACGTCGTCGAGCCGCCGAACACGCGCGCCCGCATGCTGTCGAGCGTCCACGTGTCGATGCCGCTCATCGTCCCTTCGTAAAGGGCCTGCGACGCCTCCGTGATTTCGAACCCACCGCCCTCGAGGACGCAGACCGAGAGGCCCGAATCACGCAGCGCGAGCGCCAACGTGATGCCCGCCGCTCCCGCGCCGACGATGCAAACATCTGCCGTCAAGGACGCGTCCGCGCCCAGCTCTCGAGCATCCGAAATCATGAAGCAAGACCAGCAGATGCACTCTAGCATCCGGTGCGCCGACGCGCCGCAGAATGTCGACGAGTGGTGGGCTTGCGCGCACGGTCGGAGCCGAGAGGACGACGGACCGTCGCACGTCGAAACTCACCGAAACGCGCCTCGTCGCGCCTCGCGAGGCACGATCAGTGAGCGCGCAGCTCTTCGACGGACGGCAACGGTCGGAGCAGACGGCCGCGGACGTACGTCGCCGCCGCCGACTCCGGCACGAGGAGCGCGCCACCGGGGAGGTGATCGTACGGAATGAAAATGCCTTTTTCGGTGCGGGTTCGGCCGCGGTCGTCGACGATCTCCACGTCTTCGTCGAGCGCGTGGATGGGGCGCCGCTCGACGACGCTTCCCATCGCGATGCTGCCGTCCGGGTGGACTTGCATTTCACGGTACCGAACCGGCGGCGCCGACGAGGTGGTCGATTTCCACGAGCCGATGGCGACGACGCGATCGTAGAGGTGCGCGTAGGTGTAGCCGCTGACCCAATAAGGACTGCAATACGACATGACGTCCCGCGGCGGCGTCTTGCTGGCCTTCGGATCGAAGAAGACCGCGTTCGTCGCGTCGTATCCCCACGTCCCGATACCGCCGCTCTTGTCGGGGAAGTTCGGATCGAGATCGGACGCGCGGTTCTCGCACGGTGCGTGCTTCCGCCCGTGGTTGTGTCCGACTTCGTGAGGGAGCGAGTCCTGGACGACGTGCGCGTCGGCGGACGTGAATCCCACGATGATGCTCGTTTTGTATTCGGGCACGTCGTGGACGTACTGGTCTTCGAGCATGTAACCGAGGCCGCTGACGCAACTGCCTTGTCGGCAAAATTCGGTGAACGACGCGGACGGCCGGAAGACGCCGATGTAATACGTGTCGTCGGGCGCGCGGTCGCTTTTGTGCTTCGACGTCAGGTTGTTCAGCATCGCGCTCCAACCGTCGCCGTTCGCTTTCGGGATGGTCCCCGAATACGTATAGGCAGGAGCGATGGCGACGTCGATATCGGAGATTGGATACATCCGTCGGAGGTATTCCCGATAAGATTGGAGCGCGTTCGCGCCGAGGTCGGCCATGAGGTTGTTCGACGTCTTGATGGGGACGACGCGCAGCTTGAGGCGTTCGACGCTCTTCGCGCCGAGCGCCACGCCCTCCTCGTCGTCGCGCGGCCACTTCGCCGTCGCATCTCCCTCCTCGGCGCCCTTCGCGAGGTCGAAGAGCCCCACCTTCCACGTCGTGCTCGCGTCGATGCTCTCCGCGGGGACGTCGAACGAGAACGTGGAATCGAGCGCGCCGTCCGTGGAGGTCGCGGCGGGCGTTCGCTTGCTCTCGAACGTCGTTTCCTGCCCTTTCGTCGTGAGCGTCAGCCGCGCCGTGACCGACCGCGGCTTCCACGCGTCGGTGGGGCGGACGAAGACGCGGAAGAGGGCTTCGCGGCCCGCGATGATCGGGAGCGAGGGCTTCGCAGCCTTCCCGTTCGCGACCAGATCGATCTTCAGCACCTGGTAGATGGCGACCTCGTCGATCGCGAGGCCGGCGGCGAGCGGCGGCGTCTTCGGTTGGGTTGTCGCGTCGTCGTCGCCGTCGTTCGTCGCGTCGCCTCCGTCGTCGGACGTCGAGTTCGGCCGGCGATCGGTCGCGCCGTTGCCGTCGTCGCTCCCGTCGTCGTTCGTGCTCGCGGATTCACCACACGAGAACGTGCCCACCATCGTCGCGAGGACGAGCGCCGAAACCCTGCCCATGAGGAAAAGGTTACGGTACGGGTCGTGCCCATTCAATGCGGACGCGGTCGTGTCGTGCGCGGATGGAAACGTACATTCGCATCGTATCGCGCCCGCGCCTTCGCCGCGTCACGGATAGGCGAGCGCGGCGCGATCCCATCCCGCGAGCTTCGAGCCGATATCGTAAGTACTTTCGGCGAATTCCAAGATCGTCCGCGCGGGATCGTCGGAGCGCCGCACGACGTCGTAGGGAAGGAGATACTCCTTCAACGTGTCATCGAAGAACGCCGCCGTGGGGCGGATGTTTCCAGCGGCGAAGCCCGGCGGTTCGGGGACCGTGTACGCGTAGAACGAAGCGTCGACGGTCCCTCGCCATGGATCGCCCGGCCAGAACCCGAGCGACGAGACCTCCTCGTCGTACGCGAGGCGCTCGACGAGGCCCTTGCGCGCGGGTGCGCGCTTGCCGTTGTAGCGCGCCACCGCCAGATCGAAGGCGCCCCAGAAGAACTGCACGGGGCTGCACTTGCCTCGGAAGCGTGAGCGGAACGTCTCGAACACGGGCTCCACGCGCCTCAGCGCTTCCCAGAAGCTCCGGACGCGGTCGCGGTCGTAGCTCGCGTGCTCGACGTCTTCCGTGAACGGCGTCGTGACGGGGCATTCCTGCGGCTCCGGGGAAATACGGACCTGGATGTCCATCGCCGCGAGCTCGGCGAACAGCGCGTCGTGGAAGTCGCGCACCGATCGCGGGACGAGCGGGAGCACGCCGGTGCGGCCGCTCGAGTCTCGGACGAGGAGCTCGTGGTGGACGAAATCGAAGTCGATGGAGACCAGCCGATCGCGGTAGGGCATCGGGCCCGTCGTCAGCCCCTGCGTCGTCACATGGAGCGAGACGTTCCACCACTCGTTCACCGTCGGCGTGAGCGTGAGGCGGATCTTGCCGACGATTTGCGTGTAGAGCAGGAGCGTGGCGTAGGTGTCGCGCCACGCGGCGAGGGGGAGCTCGGGCCAGTCGCTCATGGAGAAGAGGACTGCACGGCACGTGCCCCGGCGCGTGCCCTGGTGCCCTGCCGAGAATTCATCGCCATCGCGGTCGCTCGAAATCTGGCTTACGCTGCCCACGCTCGCCTGGTTTTGCCGCGCCCGCGGTCCGTCCGGCGGGAGTCCGGCGGGAGTGTCGATGCGATGAGTTCAGGTTTCGATTTCGATTTCGCGATCGTCGGTTCGGGGTTCGGCGGCAGCGTGTCGGCGCTCCGGCTGAGCGAGAAGGGCTACCGCGTCGCCGTGCTCGAGATGGGCAAGCGCTGGAACAAGGACGACTTCCCGAAGTCGACCTGGGACGTCCGAAAGTACATCTGGCGTCCGTCGCTCGGGCTCTACGGCATCCTCCAATTCTCGCTCGTGAAGGACGCGCTCTTCTTGCACGGCGCGGGCGTCGGCGGCGGCAGCCTCGTCTACGCGAACACCTTGCTCGTCCCGCCCAACGACGCCTTCGAGGATCCGCGGTGGGTCGGGCTCGATTGGAAGGCCGCACTCGCGCCTCACTACGAGACCGCGCTCCGCATGCTCGGCGCCGTCAAGAGCCCCGTCGTCGTCGAGACCGATCGCATGCTCAAGTCGGTCGCCGAGGACATGGGGCGCGGCGACACGTTCCACCACGCGAACGTCGGCGTCTACTTCGGCGAGGCCGGCAAGACCGTGCCCGATCCGTTCTTCGGCGGCGAAGGCCCCGAGCGCACGGGCTGCGTCCTCTGCGGCGGGTGCATGGTCGGGTGCCGCTACGGCTCGAAGAACACGCTCGATCGTAATTACTTGTATCTTGCAGAGAAAAAGGGCGCCCAGGTCTTCCCCGAGACGCGCGTGGTCGACGTCCGCCCGCTCGACGGCGGCGGCTACGAGCTCACGATGGAGAGGTCGACGGGCCTCTTGCATCCCAGGACGACGATGCGCGTCCGCGGGCTCGTCTGCTCCGCGGGCTCGTACGGCACGGCGAACCTCCTGCTCCGTTGCAAAGAGCGCGGTTCGCTCGGGCGGCTCTCCGACCAGCTCGGGCGCTATTTGCGGACGAACAGCGAAGCCATCCTCGGCGTTCGTTCGCGGAAGAAGGACGTCGACTACTCGCGCGGCATCGCCATCACGAGCGGCGTCTTCGTCGAGGACAAAACGCACATCGAGGTCGTCCGCTACCCGAAGGGCTCCGACGCGCTCGGCGTGCTCGCCACGGTCCTCACCGACGGCGGCGGCAAGATCCCGCGCTGGCTCCGGTGGATCGGCAACGTCGTCCGGCACCCGCTCTTGGCGGTGCGCTCCTTCTTCCCGTTCGGCTGGGCGCAGCGCAGCGCCATCTTGCTCGTCATGCAGCCCATCGACAGCCACCTCCGGTACACGCTCCGTCGCCCGTGGTACTGGCCGTTCAAGAAGAAGCTCGACAGCGACCGCGGCGATGGGCCGCCGGTGCCCGTCTACATCCCCGTCGCGAACCTCGTCGCGCGCAAGATGGCGGAGAAGATGGGCGACGGTATCCCCCAGAGCGGGACGGCGGAGGTGCTGTTCAACAAGGCGACCACCGCCCACGTGCTCGGAGGTTGTCCCATCGGTCAGACGCCGGGGGACGGGGTCGTCGATCCGATGAGCCGCGCGTTCGGTTACGAGGATTTCTACGTCGTCGACGGCTCGATCATCCCCGCGAACCTGGGCGTGAATCCGAGCCTGACGATCACGGCGATGGCCGAGCACGCCATGAGCCACGTGCCCGCGCGTCAGGAACGACGTTCCGGCGTTTGGGTGTCGTGACGGGGCGGTGGGGCTTCTGTATTCTCGCTCGCCGATGATCACCTTCAGCAGCGACGGTAACCGCGCCGAGCAGCAGATGCGCGCGGTGATCTTCTATCTCGTGACGTTCGGATACATCGACGGGGACTTCGACGCCGCGGAGAAGAGCTTCGTTCGCGCGACGATCGAGCGCCTCATCGCGCACCGCGCCGAGGTGGCGATGCCCGACGCGGACGCCGTCGTCCGCTCCGAGGTCATTGCAAAGTACACGAAACACTTCCACGAGGTCTTCGAGGGCATCGATCAGAACGTCCGCGACTTGTTCACCGAGAGCGTCTCCGAGGGCGAGGACCCGAAGGCGTTCGTGCACGCGCGGCTCAAGGTTCGCTGCTTCGAGATTTTCCAGGAGTTCGACAAGAAAGGTCAGGAAGAGCTCATGTCGCTCATCGACACGCTCCTGCTCGCGGACGGCGTCGCGCATCCGGCGGAGGTGCAGTTCCGGGCGGAGCTCGCGCACTTGCTCGAGGAGGAGCTCGACGTGGAGGTGCTCGAGGAGGGGGAGTCGTCCGCGAAGAAGGAGATCCAGGTCGCCGAGGCTCGGAAGGCGGTCACGTCGACGATCGACCACCCGTTCTTCAAGCCGTTCGAGTTCCACTTTTCGCGCGATCCGGAGACGATCGCGCGGCAGGTCGCGGCCGACCGGGCGCTCATCGATCGCGCGCTCGAGGTCATCGCCAAGCAGCGCCAAGAGGGCGAGGGCAAGCTTCAAGGGAAGCAGAGCATCGCCGAATTCGCGGGGAGCGCGCCGTTCCTCGACGGCCACGTCTACGTGCGCGTGCCGAAGCCGAAGGAGCGCTACGAGCTGACCGTGCTGGGCGATCTGCACGGCTGTTACAGCATCCTCAAGGCCACGGTGCTCCAGTCGAAGTTCATGGAGCGCGTGGAGGCGTACCGTCAGGATCCGACGAAGCCTTATCCCTTGCTCGTGCTGCTCGGCGACTACATCGATCGCGGGCTCTTCAGCCTCAACGGCGTCCTCCGCACGGTGCTCCAGCTCTTCGTGACGGCGCCCGAGCACGTCGTGCTCCTGCGCGGCAACCACGAGTACTACGTCGAGGTGAACGGGACGATGTACGGCGGCGTCAAGCCCGCCGAGGCGATCAACTCGCTCAAGCCGCTCTTGCCGGTCGACGTGTTCCGCCACTACCGCACGCTCTTCGAAGAGATGCCGAACATGTTGCTCTTCGACCGGTTCCTCTTCGTGCACGGCGGCATCCCGAAGGATCGCCTCGTCAAGGAGCGGTGGAAGGATCTGTCGACGCTCAACGATCCCGACGTGCGCTTCCAGATGATGTGGAGCGATCCGAGCCTGGCCGACGTCATCCCCGCGGATCTCCAAGACCAGGCGTCGCGCTTCGCGTTCGGCCGCATGCAGTTCCGCGCGTTCATGCAGCGGATCGGGGCGCACACGATGGTGCGCGGGCACGAGAAGATCCTCGAGGGCTTCCACGGCTCGTACGTCGACGACGACGGCGCGCGGCTCTTCACGCTGTTCTCGGCGGGAGGGCGTGACAACGGCGACCTGCCGTCGTCGAGCGCGTACCGCGATGTGACGCCGATGGTGCTCACCGTGACGCTCGACGGCGTGGGGCCGGCGAAGCTCGCGCCGTGGGAGCCGGACTGGGCGAGCTACAACGATCCCGAGCGCAACGCGTTCTTCAAGGTGCCGCCGGAGATCGAGCACCGAGCGTAGCGGAGTCGGGCGTCGCGGGTGGAGAAGGAGGCGGCGATCCCACGTCGGGCGTCGAGGGCGTCGCGGGAGTCGCTCCTTCGTGGATCTCGATGGGGGTGCCGCGTGGCTCGCCGCCCTCGAGGAGCGTGACGCGCACGTGCGCCGGTGCGTTCGGATCGCCGGGGATCGGAACTCGCCACGTGCGGGTCCCTGCGCGCGCGGGAAGGACGACGTTCGCGCGGTTGTAGACGAGGCCGACGTCGTCGGTCGTCAGCGCCGCGCGCCATGGCCAGGCCACGTTCGTGGGGTTCGGGATCGGCTCGATGGCGACGACCCACGTGCGTGGAAGAGAGGGGAACCCGCGGGGCGCCGTCTTCGGGTAAGGGGAGAGGGCCTCGTAGGAAGCGCCGTCCGCGTACGAAGCGGCGCGCAGGCCGGCGATGGGTGGTTGCGTCGAAAGGCCGGGCGGGACGTCGATCTCCACGACGGCCACCTTCGCGCGTCGGAGACCGTCTTTGTTTTTCGATGCAGAGTGCATGCTTTCGAGCTTGGCCGACGCGAGGCTCGCAGCGAGGATTCGCGGGGTGTTCGCGCTCGCGAGGACTTTCCCCTGCGCGTCGAGGTGAAGGCCGCCCGCAGCGGTTCGCCGGTCGCACACCCCTTCGCCGGGCGCCGCGAGGGTCGCGCACGCGCCGCAGTTGCACCCGTCGCAAACGGGCAGATCGACGTCGGCGCCCGTGAATCCTTTTTTCGTGCGGAGCCATTGCTCGAGTGTCAGCTCGTTCGGAGTGCCCGGTCGGCTCGCCTCGAAGGCCGTCCGGAACTCGCGCGCGGCTTCTTTTCCGATGTAGCGCAAATGCCAATGTTCGTAGCGATATCCCGTTTTTGGATTGATGAAGACCGGGAGGTCCGTGCGCGTGACGCAGCTTTGGGCGGGATGACGGTCGTCGGGGTGGATCGGATATGGGAAGACGAACCCGTGGTCCCAGGCGTGCTCTTGGAGGAACCGGCCTCCCGGCGAGCAGCCGAAGCCCGATCGGAACACTCCGCGCGGATCTTTGGCCCAGTCCTCGGTGAATAAATCGAGCGTCGTACCGAGCTGGTGTTGGCTGTGGCCGGGCAAAGCGCTCTGCTCGGTGGCGTCGCAGAACGACCCCTTGCCGGCCCAACGAAGGAAGGTGCCGCATTGCGTGACGTAGCTGCGGAACGCGGACTCGACCTTGCCCGCGACGCCGGCCGAACGCATCGCGGCGAGCAACTCGGTGAGCGCGCCCGCGGCTTCTTTCCTCAAACAATGCGTGCCTTCGCACGCGCGCGCGGAGAGCGGTGCTCCCGTTCGGAGATCGACGAGGTCCGTTGGCGCCCAATCGGGCGCGAGGGCTCCCTGCGGGGAGCGGTTGACGATGGCGAGCAGATCGTCGCCGTCGACGAAGGAGCTCCTCCGGTCTTCCGCTGCGACGCGTTCGGCGAAGGCGCCGCCGCAGCGTGGGGTTTCCACGCGACGGCGTGGACCGTACGGCCCCGTCCCCTCGTCATCGTCGGGCGCGTTCGCATCGACGGACGACCCCACGAGATCCGTGTCCGCCCCGGAGCTCGCAGCCGCGTTTGCGCTCGCCGCCGCGTTTGCGCTTGCAGCAGGGGCCTGCGTTCCGCGTGCGGGTGCCCCGTCGTTCGTCGACGCCGTCGACCTGCACGCCGTGCACGCGCCTGCCAGCACCACGGCCAGGCCGAGCGCGGCGACCTTCTTCTCCCACGGACTCGATGGAGACGCGGTCTCTACGTTTCGATGGCGAGGGGCTAGGGCAACTTGCAGCCAAAGGTCTGCTGGATCGTGCACGTCTTGCATGCGTCGCCTGTGCATGCCTTGCAGTCCCAAGCCGCACCCTTTCCCGTCATCTTGGTCGACGCGACTCCCGTACATTCGAACGTCCGACCGTCGGCGGCGTGACCTTTGACCTTGAGCCGTGCCCCCGCTTCTACCGCGATCGTCGTTTGATCGTCGAGTCGGTCGATCTTCCCTTCACCCACGGAGAGTCCTACATCCCCCTCCACCGAGCAAGACTCCGGCGCCTTGCTGAACATGCAGACCGGCCATTTCTTCGATGGTTCGCACGTGAAGGGGTCGAGCGAAAGCGTCGCGGAGAAGATGCCGAGGTACGTGCACGGGAAATTCCAACCCGGCTGACAGCACGTACTCTCGGAGTACGCGGGGGCGCAGTCGGAATGGCTGTCGAGCGGCTCGAAGCGCTGTCCTTCGGGACAGAACCATTGGCCGGGCTCCTCCTTCAGGAGCTCGCAAGTGGCACCCTTCGCGGCGCACTTGGGCCCGGTTTCGCAGGGGCCCTTGTGCTTGATGGTCCCGCCGGCGCACTCGGCCAGGCATGGGTTTCTCGCGATTGTCCCGTCGGACGTGCAAACCGGATCGATGTCGGACGGACACTTCTGGCACGCTGCCCCCGGATCCGTAAAGCCGCACGTGCCTTGGTTGCACGAGAGCGTGAGCGGGCCGCCGCTCCCACACTCGACCGTGCCTCCGCAATCGAGCTTGGTGAACTGCTCTTTGAGTCGACGGAGTCGGTCGGTGTCCGCGCCGGGATTGAAGCTCAGCGAGCAGATGGCCGAGTTCCCGAGATCGTCGACGTTCTGGCAATCCTTCGTGTCGCTGCACGCCGTGTGCGTCGACGAGAACTCCTTCAGCGCGTCGACGAGGCCCTCGCACGTCTTCGGCAGCTCGTCGCCCGTCGTCCCGGCGTCCGTCGTTCCGCTCGGCGGCTTGGGATCCGGATTGGTGCCATCGGGATCCGACGAGCAGGCGAAGACCGCCGCGACGAGGCCGAGAACGAACGTGCGAGCGAGCAAGCGAAAGCGCATGCACGTAGGTGGTTCGGCCCGGCACGATCCGTGATCGCAACGGCGTAAAAAATCTCCGACCGCCTCGGAACGTCAATTCCCCCGAGAATTGCCATTCCGCGGGAATTCTCGGGCCCTGCGTCTCCGGTGAGTCGTGGCGTCGTCGACGCTCGAGCTCGTGGCGCTCCTCGTGGCGCTCGTGGCTAGTCGGTGCCCGGATCGGTCGCGCGACGGCCGTCGTTGCGCCGCCGTCCTTCGGGCCGCGGCGGGAACTCGCGTCGATCGAGCGATTGCCTGCGATCGGCGCTGGCGCGTCGCTCGCGTCCGTTCGACGAATCGGCGGGGACCTTGGCGTCCGAGCCGGCGGGAGATCGTCGTGCGCGCATACGCTCTTCTAACCTCCCGGCCCGGCTCGGGCCAACGAATCGGCGAAAGGGTGCTCAATGCATGCGCGCCTTCGCCCATGCATAGCGGATCGTGTCCTTGAACCGCTGCCACGTGCCCGGATGGGCGTCCTCCCAGTTCTTCTGTGCGTCGGCCTCGAGCTCCTCCCAGCTTCGCGCGTTCGACGCGCGGAGTTTGTGGCCGAGCTCGTAGGCCGGCAGGTAGTCGTCGAAGGTCCCGCCGATGTTCAGCGACGAGAAGTGACGCTCGTACTCGCCGCGATCGAACCCGAGGAGCGGATCGACGTTCACCTCCGTCGCGCGGATCTTGTCGTTGACGATCTCGTCGCGCTCGGTGACGCGCTTGTGCACGACGATCTCCTCGACCACCCTCGCCTCCTTCGATACGACCGGCTCCTCCGCGTACTCCTCGAAGGCGATGTCTTCGCCGCGGAACGTCGCTTCGCCCGGCAGCGGCGCGCGATCGACGAGGTGGCGCTCGATCTCGACGTGCTCCTCGCGCAGGTGGATCTGCTCCGTCACCGGCGTCTCCTTGACGTGTACGCTGACGCGTACGCCGCCGCGCTCGACCTCGCGTTTGCCGACGCGGAGCTCTTCGCGCACGATCGGGATGCGGAGCTCTTCGTCCGCACCGAAGACGTGCTCGGCCTTCTTCGCGAGGATCCCTCCGTTGCCGCCCGACGGTCGGGGCGCCGCCGCGCTCGCCTTCATGGTCTCGCGCGACTCCGCCCGGACCTTGCCCGCGGCGCCGGCGATCCCGCCCGCGATACCTGCAGCCGCCGCGCCCCCCGCCGCTGCGGCGCCACGAACCGGCTGCGCTTTCCCGCCGCCGCCGCGCCCCCCGCCGCTGCCGCGCCACGAACCGGCTGCGCTTTCGTCTCCAACTCACGCTCCATGCGGGCGTGCTTCTCCATGATGGCGACGACGCGATCGGCGTCGTTGTCCTCGACCGTCAACGTCTCGAGGGTCTCGCCGTGCTGGACCCCGAGCGCGTAGTGCTCCGCGAGCTTCGGCGAGAGCCCGTAGTACTGGAGCGTGGCCGTGAGCCCGTTGGTGTCTGCTTTCTCGAGCGACTCGGCGATCGGGCCGCACGCCGCGACGCGCCCCAGGTCGCTCACGTCGAGCGGCTTGAGGTCGAGCTTCGAGCCGATGACGTCCTTTGCCGAGAGCGTCGTGACGACGCTGATGTCCTTGGGACCGAAGCCGAGCTGCGTGAGCTCCTCGATCGTTCGTTGCGCTTCCGAAGTCGTATTGAACATGCCGACGACCGTTTTCATGGTTCACCTCCTCCGTCGCTCGGCGTTGCTCGCTTCTCGGAGCTGCCATCGAGCGCGCCGTGAGGATGCATGCCGCGGACCTCGCCGCCGCACGAGCCCGTTGCAGGGTTCGCGCGCCACATCGGAGGCCGCTTCTCCAGCCCGGACGTCGCACCGACGGTCTCTCGGAGAGGCTCTCGGAGACGTCGTCCCGAGCGAGCCGTAGCGTGCGCCACCGACTCGCTCCGCGTCATGTTGTCTCAAAATGTCGTCTCACGACGTCGTCTCCTCCGACCCGGAGCACGTCCTCGCGACGTTCGGGCGCGTCGGCTCGTTGACGCACCGAAGTGTCGCGGCTTCGGCGTCGACCGCGAGCATCGCGCGACTTCCGGCATGCGGCTTGCGACCTCCGCGGCGCGCATCGAGGACTGCGGACTGCGCGGCCGCGAGGGCGCGCGGAAGGAAAGCGGCTCGGCTCGTGACGTCGTCTGCCACGCGCAGCGCTCGCGTGCGGACCGAGACCCGATGGACGGAAAATGGAGGGTCGTGCCATGGCCAGCAATTTGATCGAAGCGGTCGAGTCTCGGCTCACGCCGGACGTCGTCGGTAAACTCGCGAACGCGATCGGCGAGACGCCTGCAAAGACGTCGAACGCCGTATCGTCGATGGTGCCGGCGGCGTTCGCCGGTCTCATCCAGAAGGGATCGAGCGAATCCGGCGTCAATCAGCTGCTCACGGGTTTGAAAGACTTCCAAGCCGCGCAGACGTTCGGCGAGCCGAGCGATCCCAAGGGGATCATGGCGAAGGGAAATCGCCTCGCCTCGGGCATCCTCGGCAACAGCGGAGGTCGCATCGCCGACGTCGTCGCGCGTTCGAGCGGCGTTCGGAAGGAATCGTCGACGAGCATCCTGTCGTTCGTCTTCCCGATGATCGCGGGCGTGCTCGGAAAGCAAGCCCTCACGCGAGGGCTCGGCGCGGCGGGGCTCTCGGAGCTCTTGTCGAGCCAGCGAAAGGCCGTCTTCGACCACCCGAATCTGCCGAGCGGATTGTCCGAGGCCCTCGGCCTCTCGGATCTGTCGCAGCTCGGCGGCATCGGCGCGGAGGTCCCCGAGCCCCACGTGAGCGTCGGTCGCGCCGTCTCGCGAGCCCCGACGCCGCTCGGCAGCCTCGAGGGGCGTTTCTCCTCGGGCTCGTCGCGCACACCGTGGGGGGCGATCGCCGGGGCGCTCGGCATCGGCGCGCTGATCATCGCCGGCCTCGTCTACTTCACGCGGGGCGCCCGCCACGGCGAGGTCGGGACCATGGAGCCCGAAGCACCGGTCACGCGCGCGCCCGAGGCCGTGCTGCCGACGGCGCCGCGGACGATCCCGCCGCCCGAGCCCAACGCGCCGCGCGAGCCGTCTTCGGAGACGACGACGACCGGCGCGAACGTCGAAAAACCGGCCGGGACGGACGAAACGGGGGAGGGCTCGAGCACCGAGACCACCGCCGGTACGATGGCGCCGAGCGACGAGAACGCCGACGATCAGCGCGCGAAGACCGACGAATCCACGGCGAAGCCGCTCGTCGAAGGAGACATCGCGACCCACTTCGCCAAGACGTCGGGGGCGCTGCCCGAACGCATCGCGCTGCCGAACGTGAACTTCGACGTCGGCTCGGCCGAACCGATGCAGGGCTCCGAGTCGTCGATCGATTCGCTCGCGGAGAGCATGAAGGCACACCTGTCGGCGAAGATCCGCCTCGAGGGATACACGGACGCGACGGGCGGCAATGACGTCAACGCCCGCCTCTCGCACGACCGCGCGAAGAGCGTCAAAGACATGCTCGTCGCCAAGGGCATCGACGCATCCCGCATCGACATCGTCGGAAGGAGCGAGCGATCCCCCGTCGCCGACAACGACTCGTCGGACGGTCGTCAGCAGAACCGGCGCGTCGACGCCCTCCTGCTGTCGCGCTGAGGACTTCCGGGACCTACGGGAATTGACCGCCAGCCGGGCCTGCCTCGCGGCGTCTTCGGCGATCGCGGCGTCCGTCGTGGCGTCGAGCGCGCTTCGTTCGGCGTCGATGACCTCGATGTTCGTCGTCGCGCCTGCCCGGTAGGCGATCTGCGTGAGCTCCAGTGATTCTTCGGCGAGCTTCGCGGCTTCGCGGGCGCGCAAGAGAGCCGCGTCGGCCCGCTGGAGCGCCTCGAACGACGCGCGGACGTCGGCGCGCGCCTGACGGAGCATGGCCTCGAGCTGCGTCTTCGACTCCTCGTGCAGCGCCGACCGCTCGCCCGCGAACCCCGAACGCTGCCCGCCGTCGTAGAGCGGCACGGACAAAAGGAGCTGCGCCTGCCAGCCTGTCTGCGGCAAGGTCGGCGTGGCGGGGTTCTGGCAGAAGGGCTGCGCCGTCGCGCTCAAGATCGGGAGATAGTCCGTGTAGTCGTCGCGGACGGCCTTGCGCGTGAGCTCCACGCGCTGCTTCTGCGCGGCGACGTCGGGTCGCCTCGTCGCCGCCTCGTCGAGCGCCCGCGGCAGCGACGGCGCGTCCGGGAGCATCACGTCCGAGGCGTCGATCGGGCCGTTCGTCCCGAGCAGCACGCCGAGGGCTTCCTGGGCGCGCGCGAGCGCCGCCGTCTGCGACTCCACGCGCGTCTCGCTCGACGCGCGCGCTTGCGCGGCCCGCACGAAGTCGAGCCGGTTGCCGATGCCGCCGTCGAAGCGCTCCTTCGCGTACCGCTCGTGCGCCGTGGCCTGCTCGAGCGCGTGCTGCGAGCTCTCGAGCACCCGGTGCTGCGCGATGACGGTGAGGTACGCCCGCGCCGCCGCGATGGCGATCTGCCGTCGCGTGTCCGTCGCGGAGAGCTTGCTCCAATCGACGTTCTCGCTCGCCCGCGCCGTCGCCGCCCACCCGCGCGCGTTGATGATCGGCACGACGAGGGTGAGGTTCGCGCCGAGCTGGTTCGCGTTGGCCAAGACGCGCCCGGCGAGCACGCGGTCGGAGTCGAGGCGCGTCAGCGACGCGTTCGCCGTGAGCGTCGGCACCCAACTCGCGCGGGCTCCGGCCACGAGGGCTTCGGCGCGCCGGACCTCTTGTTCGGCGACACGCACGCTCGGGTTCTGCGTCGTCGCCCGACGAATGGCCTCGTCGAACGGGAGGATCGGCACCGGGTTCGTCCGCGGGGCTTCCGGTTCGGCGTTCGCGGGTACCGAGGACATCTCGAATCCGAGAACCCCCATCCCCAGCATCCACGCGGTGCGCACGCTCCAGCGCCGTCTTCGTTCACGTCGTCGCTTCTTCATCCTTGCAGAATTCGTTCGGGAAAAGACCTCGTCGTCGGAGCACGACGCTTCGATGCTCCATGCCCGCGTTCGGGGTCGTCTTCTACCGAAATCGTTTCTTTTTTCGGTCCCGTGCCTCGCACGGTCGAGGCCCTCGCTCGAGGCCTTCCTTCGGAGATCGCGTCAGCCGAAGAGGTCCTTCAGCTTCTCCATGAAGGTCCTGTGTTGGGGCGAGACGTCCTCCCCGAGCTCGCGGGCCAGCTCCTCGAGGAGCGTGCGCTGTCGGTCCGTCAGCGACGACGGAACCTCGACCGTGATCTCCACCCGCTGATCGCCGCGACCGATCCCCACGCGTTTCGGTATGCCCTTGTTCTTGATGCGAAGGGTCGTGCCCGGCTGCGTCCCGGCGGGGACGCGGAGCTTGCCGCGCCCGTCGAGGGTCGGCACCGCGACGTCCGCCCCGAGCGCGGCCTGCGTGAACGTGACGGGCACGTTGCAGACGACGTCGTCGCCGAGACGGCGGAAGAACGGGTGCGGCGCGACGCGAATCTCGAGCTCGAGGTCCCCTGCGGCGCGATCGGGCCGTGGCCGGTTTCCGGCGCCGCTCACGACGCGCGAGGCGCCGTCTTCCACACCGGGCGGAACCGTGACCTCGACCGTGTTCTCCTTCGAGACGAGGCCGCTGCCCTTGCACGTCCCGCAGGCGTGGACCACGACGGTGCCGCGCCCTTTGCATCGCTGACAGATGCGCTCGACCGCGATGGGGAGGATCCCCTGCTGGAAACGCACGCGCCCCCGCCCGTTGCACGCGCTGCACGTCTCGGGAGAGCTGCCCTTGGCGGAGCCGCTGCCGCTGCAATCGCCGCACGAGACGACCCGGTCGTACCGCATCGACTTGGTCACGCCGAAGGCCGCTTCCTCGAACGTGATGCGCAGCTCGCGCTTGATGTCCCCCTTGTCACCGCGTCCGACACCGAAGACGCCGAGGAGATCGCCGAGGATGCCGTCGACGGCGATGTCGCTGAAGTCCACCACGCCGCCGGCGAAGGGACCTCCGCTCGCGAACGGAGAGCCGGGCTCCTCGGCCCGGTGCCCGAAGCGATCGTACATCGAGCGCCGCTGTGGATCGCTTAGCACCTGATAAGCAGCGTTCAGGTCCTTGAACCGAGCCGCGGCGTGTGGATCGTCGGGGTTCCGGTCAGGGTGGTGCTGGGCCGCGAGCCTGCGGAAGGCGATTTTGATCTCTTCCGTGGTCGCGGAGCGATGAATACCGAGCGTTTCGTAGTGGTCGCGAGGCGACATCGTCTCCTCACGTAGCACGCGTCGGACGTCCGGCGGAACCCGGCGGTGGACGAGGCCCGCGCGGGCCTGAGAATGGCGGCCCTTCGGCCCACTCGAGCGCGGGTTTTCGGCGTGGCGCACCCGACCGACACCCGACCGACGCGTGTACCGGCGACCGGCGCGCGCGCCACGCGCCACGCGTCGCGCGAGGCCGTGTCGATGGCATCGGTATCGATAGCATCAGTGAAGATGCGAACCCGAACCCGGGGCTCGAGCATCCAAAGCGTTCACCTTTGAACGATGGTCAGCTGCAGCCGACGTGGTCGCTCGTTGAGTCGATACGGATGTGGGACTGCTCGGAGGCGCTACCGAGGTTGACCGCGAGGCGCCCGAAGCCTTTACTAACTTCGACATCGCATGCGCGAACCACCCATCGCCGGCTACAGCCTTCGCATCCTCTGGTCGCTGGCCCGCTGGGTCGAGGACCAAAAAGGGACGAAAGCCCTCGAAGAAATCGCCGAGGCCGCGGGCGTCCGTGCCTCCGACTTCGACGGCTCCACGCGCTGGGTGACCCTCGAGCAGTTCGAGACGGTCCTCGCGCGCACGTTGCAGCTCGCGGAAACCGAAGCGGAGTTCACGCAGGCGTGCGCCTACCGATTCGAAGAGAGCTACGGCGCGCTCCGCCACATGCTCTGGGCGATTTCCCCGAAGCAGCTCTACGAATCCGCGGCGAAGCTTTCGGTGCTCGTGACCACCGTCGGAAAGTTCGAGATCGTCCGCTCGGAACGTTCGACGTTTCACATCCGCTATCGAAGTCCGGAACCCGAGTCGCGCTTGATGTGCCTCTCGCGTCAGTCGCAATGGACGGTAGGTCCGACGATGTGGGGGCTCCCGGCGGCGCGCCTCGAGGAACACGGTTGCATCGCCCATGGCGATCCATACTGCGAGTATCGGCTTCGTTGGTTCGATGGCTGGCGAATCTTGCCGAGTCTCTTGGGATTCGGCGCTGGCGTTTGCGCGGCATTCGTTCTTCGGAACATGGATGCCGGTGTGCCCGTCGGGTTCGTGTTGCCCATCGTCGGGGCGGCGGTCGGGCACGTGTTCGAGCTTCGGCGTATCCACGCGCTCAACATGAAGCTCGGCAAGGAGATGAACGTGGTGATCCGTGAGCTCGGTCAAGCGGAGGCCGAAACGCGTTCCGAACTCGCGGCGATTCACGCCCGCCAACGCGAATGGATGCAGCTCGTCGAGGAGCAGGCCGAGGAGCGAACGCGCAAGCTCGAACGCATCGTGGATGGTCTTCAAGGCCTTCAAAAAACGCGTGTGAGCACCCTGCGAGGCTTTTCGCACGATTTGCGCAATCCGCTCTTCGTCGTTCGAGGAAACGCCCAGTTCTTGCGCGGTCGCGTGACCGTCGGGGAGGAATCGGAAGCGCTGCGCGACATGGAGGAGGCGGCCGGTCAGATCGAGTCGATGGTGACCCAGCTGATGACGGTCGCCACCGAGGAACTGGGCCTTTTCAAGCTGTCTCCGAAGACGATCGACGTCGCGCCATTGGCCGATACCTTCCGACGCCGACTTCGAGCCCTCATCCATGGCCGCGACATTCGTGTCAGCGTGTTCTCCACGCGCGAGGCGCCGGCTCAAATCGAGATCGACCCGACGGTCTTGGACCGCATCGTCGACAATCTGCTCACGAATGCTGCGAAATACACACAAAAGGGGAGCATCGTGCTCGAGATCGGCGGAACCGTCGGCCCGGTGGAACAAGGGAACAAGCGGTTCCTGACGCTCAAGCTCTCCGACACCGGGCGTGGAATCGCGGACGAAGACGTCGCGAAGATCTTCCTTCCTCGATCGCAGAACGAACGTCCACGTCCGAATAGCTACGGTCTAGGCCTTTCGAGCGTCGTCCGGCTGCTCGCGCAAATCGGTGGCCGCATCGAGGTCATGTCCAAGCCTGGCGCCGGCACCACGTTCTGGGCGCACTTGCCCGAGCGATCGTCCGATGAAAGTTCGTCGGGCAGCATCGAGGAGCTCGAAGGAGTCACGAGCCGCGTCGTTCACATTCGAAAGGTCGTGGCTTCGTGACCGCGGCAGGAGCGCCTCCTCGAGGACCTTCCGTGCCACGTGTGCTCGACGTCTTTCTCCGCTACTTGAAAGCGGAGGGCGTGACCGTCGTTTTCGGAATACCGGGGGGACTCCTCTATCCGTTCTTCGCGGCGATCGAGCGTGACCCGGACATCGCGTTCATCGTCGCCAAGCACGAACAAGGCGCGGCGTTCATGGCGGATGGCTTCGCGCGCGTCGGGCGGCGTCTGTCCGTATGCGCGGGGACGGCAGGTCCAGGAGCAACGAATTTGCTCACGGGGGTCGCGTGCGCATTCGCCGATGGTGTGCCCATGCTCGTCCTCACCGGGCAGGTCGCGAGCCACGCCTTCGGTAAGGGCGCGGCGCAAGAGACGTCCCGCGAAGACATGGACATCGTCGCGATGTTCCGACCCATCACGAAGTACTCGGCCATGGTGACGTCACCGGAGAGTCTCGCCCAACATCTCCGCCGTGCCCTCCGCCTCGCCCTCACTGGTCGACCTGGCCCGGTACACCTCAACGTTCCGGTCGATCTTTGGGAAAAGCCGCTCCAAGAAGATTGGTTCGATCCGAAGACCTACCGGCCCGAGACACGCGCGTTCGATCGGGAAGCCGTTCGTCGGGCGGCGCTCCTCCTCGCCGCGGCGAAGAAGCCGGTGTTGCTCGTCGGCGCCGGAGTCGCGATCGCCGGTGCTCAGGAGCATTTGCGGACGCTCGCCGAGCTCGTGCCTGCGCGCGTCGCGACCACACCTCGTGGCAAAGGGCTCTTCCCCGAAGATCATCCGCTATCCGTCGGTGTGCTCGGATTTGCAGGGCATGCGCTCGCGCGTGACACGCTGCTCGGCTCGGACGTCGACCTGCTCCTGACCATCGGCACCTCGCTCAACGAAACAGCGACGTTGAATTGGACGCCAGGCCTGCGCAAGAACCGCACGTTCATCCAGCTCGACATCGACGCCGAACGCATCGGTCGCAACTATCCCGTCGACCTCGCCCTCGTCGGAGACGCACAAACGATCCTCGTCGAGATCGTCTACCACTTGCACCGTTGGATGCGTGAGAACAAGCCGCTCGCGTCGACGTGGGACGCGGACTCCCGTGGGGAATGGACGTTCGACCAGGCCGAGCTGCGGTCGACGGATCAGATCCCACTCACTCCTCAGCGTTGGCGGAAGGACCTCGAAGAGGTGCTGCCGGAGGACACGGTCCTGTTTTCGGACATCGGCGGGCACATGCTCGCGAACATCCACTATTTGACAATCAAGGACCGACAGCAGTTCGTCATCAATCTCGGCTTCGGATCCATGGGACACGGGACCGTGGCGCCGATCGGAGCCGGACTCGCCGAACCAGGTCGTCCCATCTTCGCGATCATCGGTGATGCTTGTTTTTCGATGTGCGGGATGGAGCTGCTCACCGCGGTCGAATACGACGTCGCGAACATCGTTTGGATCGTCGAGAACAACAACATGCACGGGATCACGTGGCATGCGAGCAAGCAGCTCTCGCTCGGCGGCCTCACGTCCGTGCGCTACAAGCGCCCGCTCGAGATCGCGGCGATTGCGCGTGCGATGGGGCTCGCGTCGTGGGTCGTCGACGCGCCGAATCAGATTCAGTCGGCGGTCCGTGAAGCCCTTTCGGCGCCACACCCCGCCTTGATCGAAGTTCGTACCGATCCTCGCATTCCGCCGCCCATCGGCGATCGCGTGCGCTCGTTGTCGGGCTTCGTGGAGCGTTGACATGAGCAACGAGGACGAGCACCGCGGCCCCGTAGAATCCATGGCGTGGCCCGAGCATCTGACGGCTCGTGCCGTCGATGGTTCGCGTCTTTTCGGCTACGACGTTCAAGACGATCTCGCGCGTCATTACCGCTTTTCCGATCTCGTACTTCTCTCCTTGACGGGCGAATTGCCCGACGATGCGCGCTCGCGTGCCTTCGAAATTGCGCTCGCTTTCGCTTCGACGATGTCCGTTGGTCGTGCTCCGATTCACGCCTCCGTGCTCGCTCGACTATGTGGCTGTCGACCGGCGAGCGTATTTTCGATTGCGACGATGTCGCTCGGCGAAGACGCCGAAATCGTCGCGACGAGGCTCTCCGAGTTCCTTGGTGTCGTAGGGACCTCCGCGAACGTCGACGTCCTTCCCGACGAACTACGGGCGGCGTCGGACGACGAGCGTCGATCCGTCGCGCGTCTCCGTGCCCTCTTGAACGATTTCGTCACCGTCCCCCTGCTCGCGTCGGATCCGTCGTTGGACGTCGCGCTCGTTGCCGTGCTTCGGACATGCGGCCTCGATACGGCATTTTCGATCATCGCGGCGCTCGTCCTCGGGCGTCTACCTTCGGCCCTCGCCGAAGCTCGACTCACGAAGCCGACGGACTTTCGCAGTTATCCGATGAACGTCCCTCGTTTCGTCTACGAAGCACCGGACAAGGAATGATGTCCATGGATGCGATTCGTACCCGTATCGGCCGCGCTCACTTCGACGACTACGATCACCACGGCTTGCGCGTGTATCGCGATCTCTCCGGCCGTACCTCGTATCTCGGTCTCGTCGCATTCGCGATCACTGGTCGACGCTTGAATCGCGACGACGAGGCCGTCCTCGACGACATCGCGGTGTGCAGTCACGTCGCGGAACCGCGTGTTTGGCCCATCAAACTCGCCCGTGTGGTTGCATCGATCGGCAGAGCGGTGCCCGGCTACGTCGCGGGGACCATCGCGCTCGACAGCGATCTCATCGGAGGTCGAATGACGTCGGACGTCACACGGCTCGTTCTCGCGTTCGAGACGTTCGTCGCGTCGGGCGACAAATCGGATGGCGACGTCGAAGAGTTTGTTGCTTCGTATCCGCGACTTTCCGGATTCGGAGTGCCCGTTCGGCCGGCGGACGAGCGCCTCGTCGCGCTCCGCGCGGCGCTGTCGAAGCGTGGACGAATGACGTCCCGATATTGGCAACTCGTGGATCGTCTCGCGGCGGCCGTTCGAAGAACGAGGCGCCTCGAGCCCAACGTGCTGCTCGGTTTCGCAGCGACGCTCTTGGATCTCGGATTCCTGACGCATGAAATCTCCGCGATGTCCGTGGTGCTCTTCCAACCGACCTTCCTCGCGAACGCCGTCGAGGGAGCCGAGCAGCGTGCGGCCGTCCTCCGTGAGCTTCCGCCCGAAGCCGTGCGCTACGAAGGGCCCGCGCCGCGCGTGAGCCCGCGGGCTGCGGCTCGTCGCGCCGCGCCCTCCCGTCCACCGACCGGGTGATCTCCGCAGGGACGTGCTGCGCGCGGCCCGCATGACGTGGGGAGAGCTTCCATCGCTCGGTTGGCACACCTTGGCACGTCGCGAGAGAGGCCTTGTTTATCGTATTTTATGGATATTTCGGCCAACGCATGCCGTCCGACGCCGGGCATGGACCTTGCGAATGGCACAGGAAATGACCGCATCGAAGAAGCTCGTGCCCGTCCTGTCCGCGCTCGTGTCTTGCGCCTCGCTCGTCGGCATCCCCGACGATGCGAAGGCTTGTGAGCCGCCGCCGTGCGCCCAAGCGCGTGTTGCGCCGCGGGTGGGCACGGCGGTCCCGACCGGCACGACCGCGTTCCCGTATTTCCCTTCGCAGCACTACGCCACGACACCGGACGGAGGCGAGCAGGTGTTTCGTTTGCTCGACCCTCAAGGGGCCGAGATCGCGCTCTCCGTCCAGGACGATCCGAAATGGTCCGGCGGGAAGCTCCTCGTGCCGAACGCCCCGTTGACGGCCAGCACGGGCTATCGCATTGCCTACGACGAGAGCTGCGGAAACCCGTCGGGCCCGGTCGAGCGCGCGTTCGCTGTCAGCGGTCAAAGCGCGCTCCCCTACGTCGCAGGAACGCTCTTCGGCAAGGACCCGGTCGTCGGCGCGAGGGACGTCCCGACGTCGTCGGGTTCCTGCTACGAGAGCGTGGAAGCCGTGGCGATCGATTTGCGGCTCGCCCCCTCCAAGGAGCTCGCGGCGTTCGCGCCGCTCACGGCGTTCACCGTCCTCGTCGACGGGCAGGAGACCGTGACGAGCTACTACGGAGAGGCCAACGCGGACGGTAGCAACCTGGCTGTCGGGACCTTGGTCGCCCTTTGCGCCCCGAACGGCTCCGCCTTCGGAAACGTCTCGCTCGGCGAGCACACCGTGGCCCTGCGAGCGCACGTGGCAGGAGCCGCGAGCGATCCGCTCGAGGTCACGACGAAGTTGTGGTTTTCGTGCGACGGTTCCGCGGACGACGCAGGTTTGGGATGCGGCTGCGACGAAGGTGGCATCCCCGAACGGGACTCGGGATCTCCCGACGCCTCCACCCCCGTGAACCCCGTGAACGACGCGACGCCGGACCGGGAATCCGCGGGCGGCGGCGGTTGTTCGACGACGGGCACGAACGCGTTCGGAGGAGGGAGCGTTCTCCTCGTCGCGACGGCGCTCGGCCTTCGCGTGTTCTTCATGCGTCGACGCCGGGCCTGACGCACTGCGAGATGCGTAACCTTCGCCACGCGGCCCCTCGGCTTCCGACGGCGGCGCCCATGTGCTAGGTGCCTTCCTTTCCGTATGGCACCCGTTTTTCATCGCCTTCCTTCGAAGGACCAGCACGCCCTTTACGCCCGCATCGTCGAGCGATGCAAGCGCCCGTCGCCCGCCGAGTCGCCGTCCGTCGTGGTGTTCGATCTCGACGGCACGCTCATGGACAACCGCCCGCGCACGGCGGTGATCCTCCGCGAGCTGGCCGGCGAGCTCGGCCCCGACGCGCACCACGTCGCGAGCACGCTCGCCGCGATCCGCGCCGACGAGCTCCAGTACCTGCTCGTCGATTCGCTCCGCACGCTCGGCGTCGAGCACCCGGAGCTCGTGGCGAAGGCCGAACTCTTCTGGCGCCAGCGCTTCTTCTCCGACGACTATCTGAAGCACGACGTCGCGGTCCCCGGCGCCGTCGAGTTCGCGCGCGCCTGCTACGCCGCGGGCGCGGTGCTCGTGTATTTCACCGGGCGCGACCTGCCGTACATGGGCGTCGGCTCGTTCCAGAGCCTCCGCGACCTGGGGTTCCCCATCGGCGTCGTCGGCACCGAGCTCGTCTGCAAGCCCGACGCGAAGATCCCCGACGAAGCCTTCAAGCGGGAAGAAGGCCCCTTGCTTCGTCGCATCGGGCGCGTCGTCGCCGCCTTCGACAACGAACCGGGCAACTGCAACGCGTTCCTCGAGATGACACCCGAGGCCGACGTCGTCTTCGTCGACACCCAGCACCTGCCCGGCGCACCTCCGCTCGACGATCGGGCGCACGTCGTCGGCGATTTCATCATGCGATGAGGCCATGCGCGACCGGGCGGTGATCGCGTGGGCACGCCGGGCGACGCACGTCTTCGCGCCGCTCGCGGGCCTCCTCGTGGTCGCGTGCAAGGAACACCCGGCCACGACCGACGATCCCGAAGCCCCGGCGAGCCCACAAGCCGCGGCGGTCCCCGCGCCGCTCGCGTCCGGTGATCTCCGCGACACCCGTCGCGGCACCACGACGGCGGCGAGCGCCTCGGCGGACGCGTCGACGCACGGTCCGCCGCCGACGCCTCTCCGGGGCGATGCGCCGCTGTCCGCCGACTTCGTCGTCCGCGAGTCGTCCGGCTACACGCTGTCGGCGACGTTCCGCACGAGCGGCATCGGTGTGCCGCCTCGCTCGCCCGAGCTGAACGCTTCCGCCGTCGAGGCCGCGCGCAAGAAGACCGAGCTCTCCGTCGCCATCGATCTCGGCCCGTCGCGCATGCGTGTGGCCATGCAAGGGCAGGGGTTTTTGTGGCCGCAGGACACGGAGGTCCGCGCGCGCTCCGACCGCTACGGCCACGTCGTCGTCTGGCCCGGCGAGACCTCGTACCGACCGCTCGCGCCCGGTGCGATGCGCGCGTTCTTCGGCGAACGTCGCCTCGACGTCGGACCCGTCAGCACGACCGACGTGCACGCGAAGGACGAGGCTGGAAAGCGCATCGGCGTCCGCACGCGCAAGGTCGAGGTGTCGACGCGCGCCGCCGACGCGACGATGGACGTCGGGCGCCTCTCGGAGCTCGGAGAAGGAGGCGTCCTCCTTTGCCGCCTGATCCTCGACCTCATGAGCGCATCGCCCAGCACGCCCGTGTGCACGGCCGACGAGCTGCCCATGCGCGCGGAGCTCCGGTGGAAGTCGAGGGGCTCGCTCGTCTTCGAGGTCACCGGCGTCCTTCGCCGGTCCGATGTCCCACCGTCGGCGCTCGCCGTTCCGCCCCCGACGGCGACGTTCCTTCCGTCCATCCCGGCGCCCGAAGGGGTCTCCGCGACGATCCCGCCGCCGGAGCTCACAGCGTTTCGAACGGCGCCCATCGACGTAGCGGTGAGCCCGGACGCGAACCCCGAAGGCCTCGTCGTCGAAAACACGACCGAGGAGCCCCGCCTCTTGTTCGTCGACGGCGTGCCGGTCGCGCGCGTCGCCGCGGGCGCGCAAGGTGTCGTCCGCGGCTTCGTTCGCGGCCGCTACCTCGTGCAGTGGCGCACCTTCCTCGGCGACGCCTTCGAAGACCCCGTCCCGATCGTCGTGCCGGGGTTCACGCGCGTCGGGTCGCCGCTCCCGAGCGCCGAAGCGAAATGACCGCCGCGAAACGAGCGTCGCGCGCCGCCGTCAGTCGTAGTCTTCGCGCGTGAACTGCACGTCGCCCAGGCCCGATCGCTCGGCGAGCGCGCGCAGCGTTTGCACCACGACGGCGACCACGTCGAAGCGCGTCGTCGGCAGGAAATATTCTTCCTCGTCGACCTCCGGCATGGCCGCGAGTCGCTCGTCGATGATGTCGCGCTCGCCGGGATCGAGATCGAAATGCGCGTGCCATCCCGCTTGCTCCTCGAGCAAGAGCGCTTCACGCATCGTCCCGATCGGATTGAACGACAGGTACACGTTCGAGAAATAGAGCCGGTACGACTCGTACGATCCCTCCGCGAACCATTCGGCGCCGAACGCCTGGCGGACGACCTCCCCGAAATACGCCCCGAGCGCGGGCGCGACGAGATCGACGCTCTCGGGCCGTTCGCGCACGGCGTCGCGCGCGTCGCGCACGTACTGATCCACGAGGCTCAGCGTGTCGGGCGTGCCGTCCAGCGCGACCTTGTATTTGCTCGCGACGAAACGCATGGCGGCGGCGCACAGCTCGGCGACGCTCGACGGCGGAGGCGGAAGATCGCGAGGCGCCTCATGCTCGTGCTCGTCGAGGGCGCTCTCCGCCGCGTCGTCGTGCCCGTCGTCCGCATCCTCGCGATCCTCGTGCGCCTCGTGTTCCTGGCGCTCCGTCGGCGGCGTTTCGTCGATTTGCGGACCCCGACCGTGGCTGCCGGCGCCGTTCGCTCCGTGCCCTGAGAGCCCATTTTTCCCGGCGTTTTTCATGTCGCTCATGGTTGCAAGACGCACTCTTTAGCAGGCTTTCCGCCATCTTCGGACGGATACCCCTTCCGTCGAGCGGCGATGGCGCCTACGCTGGGGGATCGATGCGGATCGGTGTCTTCAGCGACGTCCATGCGAACCTCGAGGCACTTTCGGCCGTGCTCGAGGCGTATCGGAAGGAGAACATCGACCACTACTATTGCCTCGGCGATACGGTCGGTTACGGCGGCTCCCCGAACGAGTGCGCCGACGTCGTGCGCGAGCTCGCGAAGGTGACGATCCTGGGCAACCACGACGCCGCCGTCTCGGGGCGCATGAACTACGAGTACTACTACGAGGCCGCCCGCCACGCGCTCGACGTCCACGCCGCGATGATCTCCGACGCGAACATGCAGTGGCTGAAGAGCTTGCCCTACCAGCACAAGCTCGAGGACACGGACGTGCTCCTCTGCCACGGCTCGCCGGTGCGCCTCGAAGAGTTCGAGTACATCTTCGCGCCCGAACAAGCGCGGGAGTGCCTGCCGATCTGGGACAAGCTCGGGCACATCACGCTCATCGGCCACTCGCACCTCTGCAAGGTGTTCGCGCTCACGCGAAGCAGCGTCGAAGAGCTCCCCTCGATGGATTTCGAGCTCGAGCCGGACAAGAAGTACATCGTGTCCGTCGGCTCCGTCGGTCAGCCGCGCGACTTCGACAACCGCGCGAGCTTCACGGTCTTCGACGCCGACGCCCGCCGCTTCGAGTTCAAGCGCATCGAGTACGACATCCAACTCGCGGCCGACAAGGTCTCGCGCATCCGCCTCGATCGCAACTTCGCCCAACGCCTCTACATCGGCGTGTAGCGCTCCGGGCGCCGGCGATTCACGGCGACCGGTTCATCGCGACAGGCGCGGGTGAACCGGCGCGAACGTGCGCGAGTGGAGGCCGTCGTCCTCCACGACGTCCCGCACGAACGTCGAGAGCTCCGCGTCCACGTCGTACGTCCGGCCCGTCGTCCGCACCGTGCCCGTGATCTTCACGTCGAATTTGCCGCCGCGCGTCCGGTCGACGCTCGCGTGAACGAGGCGCAAATCGCAGGGTTTTTCGCTCCCCGTCGCCGCGTCACGCCCCGCACTCGCCGCGCCCACCGCGCTCGTCGCGCCCACGGAAGCCTTGCCGTCGCACACGACCGTGGTCGCCCCCGGGATCTCGAGCGTGAACGAATCGAGCGTCGCCGTCGGCTCCTTCGTGCTTTCGGCGCTCGCGAACGTGACGCCGAGGCCGAACTTCGGAGCGCGGTTCGGGCTCGCCGCGAACCGAAGCGACGGCGCGTCGCCCGCGAGCTCCGCGTCGACGTGCGCACGACCAAGGCGCGTGACGACGACGATCCCTCGCTCGAAGAGCGTCGAGGCGTCGGTCTCGGCGGCCGCCGGCGCGGGATCCTCTTTCGGCCGGAGCACGAGCTTCGCCCGCGGCGCGACGAGCGGCGGCAATCCCTCGAGCGGTGGACGAAGCAGCTCCCGCCAGCGCTCGACCTCACGCGTGCAGGTCGCACGTTCCCGCGGCAAGAGCCGATCGCAACGCGACGGAAGGCGCGTCGTCAGCCCTTCGCAGGTCGCCCGATCCGCCGCGCGCGTCTCTCCCGCGCAGAGCCGAGGATCCTTCGCGGCGACCGCCACGCACGTGACGGCGCGCCCGCGCGAGGGTTCGTCGCGAAAGGCGAGCGGGCATCGCTCCGGGCTCTCGGCGAGCATCGCCACCCACGAAAGGCACTTCGAGCGGAGCGCGCTCGCGTCGACCTTCTCGCACCCCGCGGCCTCGCGATCCTTGGCGGCGCCGAGGAGCCGGCACGCGTCGCGAACGAACGTGTCGTATCCGAGGCCGCTCATCGCGTCGAACACGAGCGGATCGAGGCTCGCCGCGCGCTCGGCGACGCACCGATCCACGTCGACGAAGCGATCGAGGTCCACCTTGAGGTTCCCGGAAGGCGCCGGCGGATCGCCGTCGTCGGTGAACGCGCCCGCGTCCCCTCCGAGCTCGCGCGCGACCTTCGCCGGTTCGAGCTCGCGCGACGTGTCGACGGCAGGAGGCGCCGGCGCGTCGTCCTTGCACGAAACGAAGAAGAGCCCCACCGCGAGCGCCACGCAGCTCCCCAACGTCCGCAGATTGGACGGCCTCAGTCGGCGTGCAGGTTCGCACGCCGACATTCGTGGACGGCACTTCAGCGCACGCGGTGCCATGGCCGAGGAGCGTCGACCTCAGCGGAGCGAGCAGAAGATCTCGTGCGTCGTGATCGTGATGACGTCGCCGTTCGCGAGCGCCTGACGCGCCACGCGCTCGCCGTTGACGTACACGCCGTTCGTCGAGCCGCGATCGACGACGTACCAGGTGTCGCCCCCGCGCTCGATGACCGCGTGCTCACGCGACACGTTCGGATCGGCCAAACGGAAATCCGCCGATTGCTTCGAGCGGCCGAGCACGAAGAGGTCCTTGTCGACTTCGCGCGATTGCCCCTGATAGCCCAGGAAAAGGCGCGCCGCGCGGACCGCTTGCGGCGGAGGAGGGGGGGGCGGAGGCGGCGGGGGAGGAGCCGCATGACCACGTCGCGTCGCGGCTTGCGGCGGGACGATCGGCGCCGGTGCGGGGGCCGGAGCCCGACCCGGTCCGCTCGGCAGTCCGCCCGTCCGCTTCGGAGGCGGCGGGAGCGGCGCCGGAAGCCCACCCCGCGAAGAGCCCGCGCCCCGCGATCGGTTCGGCGGTGCCGGCGCGAGCCCTGCCGAGCGCGCCGGCGGCGGCGGCAACGACGATCGACGCGGTCCGCTCTCACCGGGCGTCCGCCCACGCGCCTTGGCGTACGCCGTCATCGCGTCTTCGATCAGCTCGTCGACGGAGACACCGAGCTCGTCGGCGGCGGTCTCGAACGCCTCCCAATTCTGATCCCGGCATTGGAACGTCCGAGGTCTGCGCGGTCCTTGGGTCATGGGAGCGATCGATTGTAGTACGAAGGCGCCGAAATGTGCGCCGTCAATTGCCGTCGCCGTCGCTCGATGCCAAGCTTCCGCGTCGGATGAATCGGCGGCCGCGTCGCTTTTGTCGGCTTTCGGCCACGCTCGCCGCGGGCCTGTTCGCCTGGGCATCGAACGCGTCATGCACGACGTCCCCGTCGCTCGAGGAGTTCTCCGATCCCGACGTCGAAGGTCGCGACACGAACCCCGACGGCGTCCCGTACCCGACCGATCACCTCGGCGGAGCCGAGCGCGCCGGCAGCCGACCCGGCCAGCGCATCCCCAACTTCACCTTCATGGGCTACCCCGAAGCCGATCGCGCGGGAGGCCTCCGCCCCATCTCGCTCGCGGACTACTACGACCCCGATCAGAAGCGGCACAAGATGCTCCACCTCCAGGTGGCCGCGACGTGGTGCTCGATCTGCTCGAGCGTCTGCGACGCGACGGTGAAGGTCAAAACACCGATGGAATCCGAGGGCGTCGTGTACCTCGAGGTCCTCGTGTCGGGCGTGCGCGCGGGGTTCGGCCCGAACCTCGACGAGGTCGACGGCTGGATGACGCGCCACGCGCAGAACTACTCCGTCGCGGTCGACGTCCGCGCCCGCCGCCTCGCGGGCATCGGCATCGACGGCAGCGTCATGCCGTGGGACGTCCTCATCGACACGCGCACGATGGAGATCCTCGACTCCTCCGGCGGAGCCCCCGCCGATCTCGTGCGTTACGATCGGGAAGGCTTGAATTTCATCGCGAAAACGCCGCCCGCTTACGGAAGCGACGACGCCTCGCCGCCGAACGATTGACACTGAACAAAACCTCAGTATCCTACTGAACACATTGTCCGTAGCGCTCGCCACGGATCGCACGTAGGTCCGCAGCGACGCGGACGCCGTTCCTTCTCATCGTTCGCCTTCGCAGGAGCCCGATTCATGG
>JBGAHN010000219.1:0-7638 GCA_044226145.1 Labilithrix sp.
CGACGGGCGGCAACGCGCTCAAGTTCTACGCGTCGGTGCGCCTCGACATCCGCCGCATCGGCCAGATCAAAGAGGCGGCCTCGGGCGACAAGAAGGATCCGGTCGCCATCGGCAACCGCACGCGCGTCAAGGTCGTCAAGAACAAGATGGCCCCGCCGTTCCGCGAGGTCGAGTTCGACATCCTTTATGGGCAGGGCATCAGCCGCGCGGGCGACATCATCGACCTGGCGACCGATCTCGGCATCGTCGAGAAGAGCGGCGCGTGGTTCTCGTACGGCAGCGAGCGCATCGGCCAAGGCCGCGAGAACGCCAAGGCGTACCTCGAACAGCACCCGGCGTTGATGGAGAAGCTCGAGGGCATGATCCTGTCGAAGCACAACATCAAGCGCGCCGGCGCGGCCGAAGAGCCGGCGTCCGCGAAGGCGGCCAAAGTCGAAGGAAAGGCCGAGGGCAAGGACGGAAAAGATCCCGTCGCGCCGGACGGCAAGCCCGTCGTGCGCATCCCCGCGGCCAAGAACGGCGTCGCGGGCAAGGACGAAGAGTCGACGAAGCGCACGGGAAAGCCCGCGAACTGAGCAGAAGATGAAGCTCTACGTGATGCGTCACGGTCCCGCCGAAGACGTCGCCCCGACGGGGCGAGACGCGGATCGTGCGCTCACGCCTTCGGGACGCGAGCGGGTGCGAGAGGTGGCGAAGCTGCTCTCGGCCGAAAAGGAAGAGCCGCTCGTCGTGCTCTCGAGCCCGCTCGTGCGCGCGCTGCAAACGGCGGAGATCGTGGCCAACGTCACGAAGCTCGACGAGCGCGCGGTGAAGGAAGACGCCGCGCTGTCGGGCACCGTCGAGGTTCGCGGAGAGATGGCGCCCGGAAAGGACGCCGAGGCGCTGGTGTGGGAGCTCGCCCAGCGCGGCAAGAAGCGCGTCATGATCGTCGGTCACGAGCCGGATCTGTCGATGCTCGTGGCCGATCTCGTCGGGAACGTCCTGCCGGAGGGGATGCTCAAGGCCATGGTCGTCGGCCTCAAGCTGACGCCGAAGGCCAGCGAGGACAGGCGCGAGGTCGAAGGTCGCGCGTTCGATGCGCGGCTGCTCTTCGTGCTCCAGCCGAAGAAGCTCGTCGTGGTTCGCGCGTAGTCGTGGTTCGCGCGTAGCGACGGAAGGTCTCGGTCGGCCGAACCGTTTCGAAGCACGAGCACCGTGTTGGGTGCCCGCGGCTACCGTCCGCCGCCAACCGCCGCATCGGTGGTTAATGTGAGGAAAGGTGCGTAACGCGGGACGTTTGGCGTCGCTCCGGGGTCTCTGAGGGGCGTCGTGAGCATTTGTAACCATTCGATAATACAGGTGAAAGGTCTGTTCCTTGACAAGGATCCCCCCGTCTTTTACCCACCGTAGACACGGCCATGGCAGCGCGAAATGGCGTCCCGAACATCGATGCTTGGACACGGCGTCCGCACCGCGGGAGCGCCTCCGTGGCTAAGGTCGCGCGTTCGACGCTGCCCACGACGACCGGACCCGGGCTCTCGCGCACGCGCCGCACCGACCGGCACTCGGACATGGGCGTGCGGCTTTCGACGGCCATTCGGATCCCCGATCGGCTGAGCGCGCAGCTCCCCCTCGTCGTTCCGTCCCGCTCGCCGCAGCTCTTCGTCCACGAGGGCGCACGCCAGGCGCTCGAGCGGCGGCTCAAGGCCGCGTGCGCGAGCCGGCCGGTCGTGCTGTCGATCACGGACAACCGGCACTCGATCATCTCGCATTCGCTCCACCACGGCGTCCTCCACGCGCGCGTGCACCACATGTTCTTGGACGCGCCGGCGCGCGTGATCGACGCGCTCGTCCGGTACGTCACGAGCGGCGACCGTGAAGCGAGCTCGCTCGTCGGCCGGTACATCGAAGCCAACGGGACGCGCCTCGCCCGCCGGCGCCCGCGAGCGATCCCGCTGTCGGCGAAGGGCGAGCACCACGATTTGCTCGCGATCTTCAACGCCCTGAACAAGCGCTACTTCGGTGGCGCCTGCCACGCGCTCATCACGTGGGGCCGGAAGACGAAGCGGACGCACCGCGAGCCGCGCACGTCCATCAAGCTGGGGAGCTACGCCCACCTCGAGCGGCTCATCCGCATCCACCCCGTGCTCGACAAGCCGTGGGTGCCCCGCTACTTCGTCGCGTTCGTGGTCTACCACGAGATGCTCCACCACATGATCCCGAGCGCGCGGGGGAGCGTGCGGGCGTCGACGTCGAAGCTCTCGTCGGCGCAAGCCGCGGGGCGCGATCTCGGGCGACGCGTCCTGCATCCGCCGGAGTTCCTCGAGCGCGAGCGCGCCTTCCGCGACGCCGAACGCGCCTGCGAATGGGAGCGGCGCCACATCCGCCGGCTCCTCCGATCGTCGTGACGACCGTGCGCCGTCGCCTGCGAATCGCCGCGCTCGCCGCGCTCTCCTCCCTCGCCGCCGTCCTCGTGGCGTGCGGGAAGCCTTCGCCGTCGGTGCCGTCCGGCGCGCACGCGACGGCGAAGAAGGAGGTGGCCCGGAGCATGCCGGTCAAGGGCTTCATGCTCACGGCGATCGGCGACCGGTCGATCGGGCCGCTCTTGACCCGACGGCAGGACGGCGCGTCGCTCGTCGCGTGGATCTCGCCGCCCGAAGGCCGCGGCGCGCGCCGCATCGTGACCTTGCCGCTGACGCCCGGCGGAGAGCCGTGGGGGCCGGAGCGAACCGCGGCCGTCACGGGGGTCGACAGTGGGATGCTCGTCGTTCGTTCGATGCGCGGCGTGGCGCCGGGGTTCGTCATCGCCTGGACGGTGCTGACCGAAACCGGCAAGGCGCTCTGGGTGGTCGCGCTCGACGACGACGGCACGCCGCGCCAAAAGCCGGTGGAGATCGCGCGCGCGAGCAACGACATCGTGTGGGTCGAAGTCGTGCCGACCGCCAAGGGCGCGGTCTGCCTCTGGGCCGAAGAGACGCACGCCGGTCCCGCCGACATCGGCTCGGCCGCGCTCGACACGGACGGCAGGGTGCGCGGCGCGCCGACGCACGTGGCGCGCGGCGTGACGGGTTGGCAGGCCATCGAGCTGCCGAACGGCGTGGGCTTGTCGACCGTGCAGCCGCCAACGCGGCCCGCGTCCGATGGGCCGAGCGCCGCGTTGCCACCGGGGACGACGCGCTTCGGGACGCTCGCCTTCGCGCGCCTCGACGACCTCGGCCGCCCGACGTCGGCGCCCGCGCTCGTCGTGGATCGACCGACCGTGAGCGGTGACGTCGACGTGGTCCGCGTGGGCAAAGGGCTCCTCTTCGCGTGGACCGATCGGACGACGAACGAGGCCTTCGTCGCGGGCGCGATGACCGACGACGCCGGGCGCGTCGCGAAGACGTCGAAGCTCGTGGTCTCCCCCGGGGGCGCCAAGCTGCTCTCGGTCGCCGGCACCGACGAGGGCGCCGCCGTTCTGTGGGAGTTGCCGGTGCGCTCGGCCCGTTCCGCCAGGAAGGTGCATCTTGCATCTTTTGGCCGCGATCTCGAGAGCGTCGGTCCCACCCTCTCCCTCGAGAGCGCGGACGGACGCGCGCCGGACTTCGCCGCGATCGGGTCCGGTTACGCGCTGCTCGCGACGATGCGCGATTGCGACCCGGGGTCGAGGGCGTGCTTCGACGCCCCCGTGGTGCCGCTGCTCTTGCGGACGGACCGGTCGGCGACGGTCATCCAGCGCGAGCCGCTGTCGTTCGGCTCCGATCCCGCGTCGTTCGCGTGGAACCTCGCGTGCGGTGGAAAAGGATGCGTCGCGCTCGCGGCGTCAGGGCCGGCGCCTCTTCGCGTGCGGTCGGCGTTCGTCGAACCGCGCACGAACGTCGTGGCCGCGAGCGGCCGATCGACGCCGCCGGCGGAGGGGCCTGGCGAACGCGCGCCTCGGGCCGTCCCTGCGGAGCCTCCCCAGGAGGGCGCTCCGGCGATCGAGGACCTGACGGCGTTCGCGTCGGGCGAGCACGTGGTCGATCTCGCGGTGGCGCCGGCGGGCAAGTCGGCGGTGGTCGCGACGCTCACGACGACGTCGTCGGAGGTGGACGCCCTCGGCGCGCGTCGGCCGTCCGCGCGGACCGCGATGCCGACGTTGCCGACGTACACGCTCGCGACGCGCGTGGTCGCCGCGGATGGAACGTCGTCGGCGCCGGCCGTGATCTCGACGCGCGCGCTCTCGACGGGCGGCGTGGCGATCGCGCCGGCCGCCACGCCCGAAGAGGGCAGCGTCCTCGCGTGGACGGCGGTGGAGAACGGCGAATCCCAGGTCCACGTCACGCGCCTCGATCGCCGCGGACGCCGCGCGAACGACGTCCAGCTCACCACGGCCAAAGGGGAGGTGAGCGACGTCACCGTCACGTGGGTGAAGAACGGCTGGATCGTCGCGTGGGTCGACGGTCGCGACGGCAACGGCGAAGTCTACGCGACGAAAATCGATCGCGATCTGAAGCGCCTCGTCCGCGAAGAGCGGATCACGCGCGCGCCGGGGGACGCGACGGATCTCGTCGCGCTCGCTCAGGGCGACGACGTGCGGCTCGCGTGGGCCGACGGCCGCGACGGGCAGGCCGACGGACGCGCCGACATCTACACGTGCCTCGTTCACGCGCACGACGCCAAGCGCGCGGGCGAAGAGACGCGTCTCCTCGCGACCGTCGCCCATTCGCGCACGCCGCAGCTCGCGAACACCGACGCGGGCACGCTCGTCGCTTGGATCGAAGAAGCGCCCGCCGGCGCCGAGACCCCGCACGCCAGCGGTTACGGGGCGATGCTCGCGAAGCTGGACGGGCAAGGCCGCGTGGCCGGCGAGCCGATCAAGCTGCCGTTCGGCGGTGACGGCGCCGCGACCTCGGTGACGCTCGGCGACCTGGGGTCGGGTCTCCGCGCCGTCGTCGCGCGAACGAAGGCGCGGTCGGTGGCGCTCGACGCCGTCGACTGGAACGCGCCGGCGCGTGCGTATCCCCTCCTCACGCTCGACGGGCCGCCTTCGCTCGACGTGCAGATGGTCGTGCAGGACGGCCTCCTCTATTTCAACGACGACGGCCCCGAGGCCGCGGATCGCCGCGTCCGCCGCGCCCGGCTGGCCTGGCCGCGCTGACGGACTTTTTTCGCTCGCGGTCGATTTTCGACGCAACGACGGCCCCTTTCCGGCCGACGCACCCGTTGGACCCGTACGGCGGGGGCGGCGTTCGTCGAACGGTTCGGTCAAGGTCGCGGAAATGTGAAACCGGTATAAGCTGGGAGCTCCTCATGGGAATCGACGGCATTGGAAAAGGTGGAGGCTTGCCCCCGAGCCCTGACGCGCAAGGCGCCTCGGGAGCGGGCAAGGTCTCGTCGACGACGCAGGGCCGCACCTTCGACGTCGAACGGGCGTCTCCGGCGACGGTCGGTTCGACCGAAGGCGCGGGCGCGCTCGACCCGACGTCTCCCTTGGGGCGTCTCCGCGCGGGCGAGATCGACGTCGACGGTTACGTCGATCTCAAGGTCGACGAGGCCACCGCGAACCTCCACGGCCTCTCGCCCGACGAGCTCGCCGACATCAAATCCGCGTTGCGCGCGCAGCTCGCGACGGATCCCGGCTTGATCGATCTGGTCCGCGGTGCCACGGGCGGGACGCCTCGCGTTCCCCCCGAAGAGTGACCGAGTGATCGGCCGACGCTCCTTCGCCGCCAGCCTCGTCGGGCTCGCGATCGCGGGGTGCTCGCGCCGCGAACGTTCGGCGCTCGGTGCCCCGGAAGAGCCGCCGAAGCCCTTGCCTCCGATGCCCGTCGTCGACGCCGGCGCTCCCTTGCCGCGCGGTCGCGTCGGAACGCAGACGTGGTCGTTCGATGGCAACGGGCGCGCCGTCGTCGTCGTCCCCTCGTGGGGGAAGGCCTCGGATCGTTACCCCGTGCTCGTCGCGCTGCACGGGCGCGGCGAGGCGCAGAGGGGGCCCGATCGCGGGGTGCTCGGCTGGCCGCGCGACTACGAGCTCCTCCGCGCCATCGAGCGCGTGTGCGCGCCGCCGCTGACGACGACCGACTTCGAAGGGTTCGTCGAAACGAAGCACCTCTCGGAGACGAACCGCGCGCTCGTCGAGCGGCCGTTCGGTGGGCTCGTCGTCGTCTGCCCGTACGTGCCCGACATCGATCTCAAGAAGCCTGCCCTCATGCACGACTACGGTCGGTACCTCTGCGAGAGCGTCTTGCCGCGCGTCCGCCGGGAGTTGCCGGTGCTCGCGGCGCCGGCGTCGACGGGCATCGACGGCGTTTCGCTCGGGGGTGCGGTCGCGCTTCGCGTCGGGCTCGGTCACGCGGAAGCGTTCGGCGCGGTCGGTACCCTCCAGGCCGCGATCGGCGGCGAACAGATCCCCGAGATCGTGGATCTCGCGAAATCGGCCCGCGCGAAACGCCCCGATCTCCGGTTCCGACTGCTCACGAGCAAGGACGACTATTTCCACGACGTCCTCGTGCGCGCGTCGAACGCCCTCCGGTCGGCAAACGTGGCGCACGACTTCGTCGACGTCCCGGGGCCGCACGACTACCCGTTCAACCGCGGGCCGGGCGCGATCGAGATGCTCCTCTTCCACGATCGCGTCCTGTCACGGGCTTGAAACGCGCTTGAAAAAGGGACCGCGAGGTTCGTCCGCGGCGATCGTCGACCGGTGAAATGCCCGTGAATCGCGCCCACGGCGAGAGGCCGCCTGGGATAGGATGCACCTCGCCATGGCAGGCGAAACGCGGAGCAAGAAAATCGGCAAGGCGCCGACGTCGTCGTGGGTCGTGCCGCTCGATGCGCTCGTGCGCGACGCGGCGCTCGCGGATCCGGCGCGCGCGGGCGGCAAGGCTTCGCGCCTCGCGTGGCTCGCGCGGAACGCGTTCTCGGTACCCGAGACGTGGGTGATTTCGGCCACGGCGTTCGCCGCGGCGCTGCGGGAGCTGCCGCCGTCGTGCGAGCCGCACTCCTTGCTTCGCGCCGCGATGGGACCGGCGGCGTACACGCGCGCGGCCGAAGCGCGCGAGCAGATCCTCGCGGCGCCGCTGCCCGGGAAGCTCGAGGAAGAGCTCGGCGTGCTCTGGAACGAGCTCGCGCCGCGCGCGCCTTGGGGGCTCGCGGTCCGCTCGAGCGCGACCTGCGAGGACGGCGCGCTCACGTCGATGGCGGGCCTCGCGGAGAGCGTGCTCGGCGTGCGCGGGAAAGACGCGTTGGTGGACGCGGTGCGCCGCGTGTGGGCGTCGATCGCCTCGGGGCGCGCGCTCGGGTACTTGGCGAACCACGGCGTGCGCGACGTGGGCATGGCGGTCGTCGTGCAGCCCGTCGTGAAGGCGCGCGCGGCCGGCGTCATGTTCACGCGTGCGCGTCACGGCCACGGGCGCTCGCGTGAGCGCATCGTCAACGCGGGGTTCGGGCTCGGCGCGCCGGTCGTCGACGGCGTGGCGGCGCCCGACATGCTCCGCCTTCGCGAGGACGGAACGCCGCTCGAGGCGACCATCGTTCGCAAACCGGTCGCGCGCGTGGTGGGCGACGAGGGGCTCGTCGACGTGGAGGTCCCCGATCCCGACGCGCCCGCGCTCGACGCCGAAGCGATGCGCGAGCTCGCGGACGTCGCGCGGCGGCTGGAAGACATCGACGACGTCCCCTGGGACGTCGAGTTCGCCG
>JBGAHN010000220.1:0-7628 GCA_044226145.1 Labilithrix sp.
GAACGGCAGATCGACCACGCCGTCCGCTCCGTAGAAGAACGTCTTGGGTAGCCCCGTCGCGACCGGCACCGCGTGGTCCGACTTCACGGCAGCCGCCATCGCGCCGCCCGACACATCCCAGCGCACGACCTTCGTCGCACCGCCACCTCCGTAGACGCCCGTCGTCACCATCGGGCCGCCGTGCCTCCCCCACCGACTTCCCAGGATGTCTCCGTCGGCGTCGTGCTTCCCCGTGACCCCGAACGGAAAGCTCGGGTCGATCGTCACGAGGTCCGCGTAGGCCGCCGGCTCGAGGAACACGGGCGCCGGCTGCGGAGAAGCATCGCCGTCGATGCCCGGCGCGCTCCCGTCATCGGAAACGTCGCCCGTGTCCGCCACGCTTCCGTCCTCCACGGAGGCGCCCGCGTCGTCGTGCGACACGAGCGTCGACGATCCCGACGAGCACCCTGCGTGGATCATCGCGAGGACGCCCACGGTCGCCCCCGCGAGGACGGGCATCCCGAGGCGAAGTCGTCGAAACACGAGGCTCGAAAAAAGGCGGTCGATGGTCATGGGATCTTCGCGACCGCCACGCGGGACGAAGCGTCGTCGCGACTCGGCGGGCGGGCCACGATGCCGCAATCGGCGCTCGATGCAAGCCCGATCCGGAGACGCGACGTCAAGCGCTCGCCGACGCGCCCGTCGACGGCAGCCCGAGCACGCGACGATCTTCGCGCCAATGGGGCGCGACGACTTGCCACGTCCCGTCGGCGCGACTACGTGGCAAAGGGAAGTCGTCATGCTGCGCGCCCTTCGGTTCATCGTCCTCGGAGTCGCTCTCGCTTGCCCGCTCTTGGTCACCGCACGCGGGCCGATCTCGGTCGCAGAAGCGCGCGGGAGCGACACGTACGACGCGCGCGGCGTCGTGAAGTCCTTCGGACCGGACCGAAAGTACGTGGTCATCGCGCACGAGAAGATCGCGGGTTACATGGAGGCGATGACGATGTCGTTCGAGCCTCGCACGCCGGCCCAGCTCGACGGACTGCAGGGCGGCGATCGGGTGACGTTCACGTTCCTCGCGACGGAGGACGGCCGCCGCGTCCTCCAGGCCATCCGTCGCGAGGCGACCTCCGCGACGCGGTGAGCCTTGAAGCGCGTGGGGTTGGAGCCACGGGCCATCCTCGACGAAGGGTTCTTCGTCTGGAGGGACCGCGGATACCCCGTTCGCTCGGGCCCGCCCCCCTGACGGAGGGAGCGGGCGGAGCGATCGCTCCGGCGATCGGATCGAGCCGCGAAACGGTGGAACCGCGCGCCGCTACGCCCCGTGGCGCGCGATGAGCGCCTTGGCCTCGTCCGGATGCGCCTTGTACTCGAGCAACGCCGACAGGACGAGTGGCACCACGATCGTCGCGTCCGACTCGATGACGAACATCGGCGTGTCTTCGGTGAGCTTGTCCCACGTGATCTTCTCGTTCGGCGTCGCGCCCGAGTACGAGCCGTACGACGTCGTCGAATCGGAGATCTGGCAGAAATAGGCCCATGGCTTCACGGGCTGTTCGAGGTCGTATTTGATCGAAGGCACGACACAAATCGGGAAATCCCCCGCGATGCCGCCGCCGATCTGGAAGAAGCCGACGCCCGCGCCCGCCGAGAGCTCGCGGTACTGGTCGTAGAAGGCCCCCATGTATTCGATCCCCGACTTCGCGACGCTCGCGCCGCACTCGCCGAGCTTCACGTGCGACGCGAAGATGTTGCCGAACGTGGAGTCTTCGTAGCCGGGGACGACGATGGGCAGCTTCGCGCGCGCCGCGGCGAGCAGCCAGCACTCGTCGGCGTTGCCCTCGTGCAGCGTCTCCGGGAGGACTTGCACGAGCTCGTAGAAATACTCGTGCCAGAAGCGGCGCTCGTTCTTCTCGGTGGCGCGCTTCCACATCGGCACGATGAACTTCTCGACGGCGCGGAAAGCCTCGTCCTCGGGGATGCTCGTGTCGGTCACGCGTCGCATCCGGTCGTCGAGGATCCGCGTGTCGTCCTTCTTCGTGAAGTAACGGTAGTCGGGGAAATCCTTGTAGCCGTGGTGCGCGACGAGCCGGAACAGCGACTCCTCGAGGTTCGCGCCGGTGACGGAGAGGCCATGGATCAAGCCCGCGCGAATGGCCGGCGCGAGCGTGATGCCGAGCTGCGCCGACGACATGGCCCCCGCCACGGCCCAGAACATTCGGCCACCGGCCTCGACGTGACGCACGTACGCGAGGAGCGCGTCACGCGTCGCGCGCGCGTTGAAGTTCTTGAAGTTCCGGAGGACGAGCTCGAGGGTCGGGAGAGAGGTCGTGGCCATGATCGCTGCCTTGGGATGTGCGCGTCCTACGCGCCGTCCCGTCAGTAACACGAATAAATATTTTCGTAGCACGAATCCGACGGACCGCGTTCCACAGGCGCCCATGACCCCCACGCGGCTGGAGCGTGGCATGTTGTCGCGCCCCCCATCGTCGCTGCGTCGATCCGCTAGAGTCGCGTTGCCCACGTGCAGACCGTCGCCCGCCCCAGCGAAATCCCGTCCCGTGAAATCCCGTCCGGCGAAATCCCGTCACGCGGACCGAACGCTCCTACCGCGCCGTCGAACGCGCGCGGGACCACGCCGCGCTCACCGACCGCCATCACCGTCGCTTGGCTCGTCCGTTTACGATGGGGGGCGGTCGTCGGGCAGGTGCTCACGATCGTCGTCGCGGTCGCCGTCCTCGGGCTCGTGTTGCCCCTGCTCCCCCTCGCGCTCCTCGTGGGGACGACCATCGTGTCCAACGGCTTGCTCGCCGCTCGATCGCGGAGCGGCGTCGACGTCTCGACGCGCACCATCGGCCTCGTCCTCGCGCTGGACGTGTTCGTCCTCTCGGGCCTGCTCTACGGCTCCGGAGGTCCGTCGAACCCCTTCAGCGTGATGTACTTGGTCCACGTGACGCTCGCGGCCCTCGTCCTCGGCATGCGGTGGGCGGGGGCCATGGTCGTGCTGTCGGCGCTCCTCTACGCGGCGCTCTTCTTCTGGCACATCCCCGTCGCCGAGATGAGCCACGCGCACCACCACGGCCACGGCGCCCCGGCTTTCTCCGTTCACCTCCAAGGGATGTGGATCGCGTTCACGATCGCGGCGTCGCTCATCGCGTATTTCGTCGCCCGCGTCGCCGGCGCCCTCCGCGCGCGGGAGGCCGAGCTCGCGGACGCCCGCGCGGTCGCCGCACGCGCCGAGAAGCTCGCGTCGCTGACCACCTTGGCGGCCGGAGCCGCGCACGAGCTGGGGACACCGCTCGGCACCATCGCCGTCGTCTCGAAGGAGCTCGAGCGAACGATCCGGCGGAGCGCCGAAGAGGCGAGCGAGGACGCCCGGCTCATCCGCACGGAGGTCGAACGCTGCCGCGCCATCGTCTCCCGATTGAGCGCACGAGCGGGGGAGACGATGGGCGAGCTCCCGAAGGCGACGACCGCCGAAGAGGTCTTTCGGGCGTGCGTCGCGCGCCTGGGGAAAGAGGCCTCGGAGAACGTCGTCGTCGAAGGGCTCGACGACGCGCGCTTCACCTGCCCCGAAGAAGGGACGATCCAGGTGATCCTGAGCCTCGTGCAGAACGCGCGCTGGGCCGTGCGCGACACGAACGGCAAGGTCGTCTTGTCGTCGACGACCACGCCAGAGAGCGTCCGCCTCACCGTCACCGACGACGGCGTCGGCATCCCGGACGAAATCCTCGCGCGCATCGGAGAGCCGTTCGTCACCACGAAGGCGCCCGGCGACGGCATGGGGCTCGGGCTCTTCCTCGCGCGCACGTTCGCCGAGCGATGGGGAGGACACTTCGAGCTCCGATCGACGCCGGGGCGCGGGACCACCGCGACGATCGAGCTCCCGCGGACGGGAGACGCCGATGGGTGACGCGTCCTTGACGGTGCTGGTCGTCGACGACGACGCGACGTTCCGCACGCGGCTCGGGCGGGCGTTCGAGAGCCGCGGCTTCGAGGTGCGGCTGGCCGCGAACGGGGAGATCGCGCTGTCCCTCGCCCGGACCGAGAGTCCGGAGCTCGCCGTCGTCGACCTCCGCATGCCCGGAGGCTCGGGGCTCGACGTGGTGCGCGAGCTCAAGGCCATCGACCCGACGACGAACGTGATCGTCCTCACGGGCTACGGCAGCATCGCGACCGCCCTCGAAGCGGTTCGGCTGGGTGCGATGCATTATTTGACGAAGCCCGCCGACGTCGACGACATCCTCGCGGCGTTCGCGCGCGCGCACCGGCCACCGGGCGAACCGTCGGTCGTCGATCACGGCGTCCCTTCCCTCGCCCGCACCGAGTGGGAGCACATCCACCGCGTCCTGACGGACTGCGGCGGCAACATCACGCAAGCCGCGAAGCTACTCGGCCTGCACCGCCGAAGCTTGCAGCGCAAGCTCGCCAAGTACCCGACCGCGAAGTAACGCCTTCGCGCGAGAAATAACGCCTTCGCGCGAATGTCCGGCGATGCGCCGCCGTCGCATAGCTGCGCGACATCACCGGGGTGGTGGCGCATCGTCGTCACCGCGGGGTCGCAGGTCCTACGGGTCGCCATGCCCCCGCGGCAACCGCGCCTCCCGCGCCTTCGCCGCGAAGCTGGCGGCGACGGTCACCGCGACGATGCCGGCGATGACGGAGAGCGACACGAACGCGCCGAGCTCGATCCAGCGGCTCGCGATCATCTTGCCGCCGACGAACACGAGGATCGCGGCGACGCCCCAGTGGACGAAGCGCACGGTCTCGAGCGCCGCCGCGACGACGACGAACAGCGCGCGCAGCCCCAAGATGGCGAGGATGTTCGACGAGTAGACGAGGAAGGGATCGCGGGTGACGCCGAACGCCGCCGGGATGGAATCGACGGCGAAGAGGACGTCGCTGAGCTCGATGGCGACGAGGGCGACGAGGAGCGGGGTCGCCGCCCAACGGCCGTCCTCGCGGACGACGAACCGATGCCCGTCGAGCTCGCGCGTCATCGGCAGCACCTTCCGGAGCCAGCGGAGGATCCGGGGCTCCTCGGTCGCCGAGCGGTGCGATGCGAGCCGAACCCCGAGGAAGACGAGCAACGCCCCGAACCCATAGAGAATGAAATGCCAGCGTCGAAGCGCCGCCGCCCCCGCCGCGACGAACGCTCCGCGCATGACGAACGCCCCCGCGATGCCCCAGAAGAGGACGCGACGCTGCTCCGAGGGCGGCACGCCGAGCCGCGCGAAGACGAGCAAGAACACCAGCAAGTTGTCGATGCTGAGGCTCTTCTCGACGAGGTACGCCGAGAAGAACTCCCCCGCGCGCACGCCGCCGTCGCGCGCGAAGATCCACGCGCCGAACGCGACGCTGACGCCGATCCACGCCGCGCTCCACGCGAGCGCGTGCATGCGCGAGTCGGCACCGCGACCTCGGTGCGAAACCAGATCGATCGCGACGCCGAGGACGACGACGGCGAAGAGCGCGAACCACTCGATCATGGGATCTCTTCGGTGGACGCCTTCATGCGAGGCGCCATCGGCCGAAACGGCGCGCGACCGGCGAACCTCGCCGCGCCGCCGAGCTCTTCTTCGATGCGCAGCAATTGGTTGTATTTTACAACACGTTCGCCGCGGCACGGCGCGCCGGTCTTGATCTGGCCGGCCACGGCGGCGACCGCGAGATCGGCGATGAAGTCGTCGCTGGTCTCCCCGGATCGATGACTGATGACCGTGCCGTAGCCGGCGCGCTTCGACTCCGCGATCGCGGCCAGGGTCTCGGTCAAGGTGCCGATCTGGTTCGGCTTGATGAGCGACGCGTTCGCGATGCCGGCCCGCACCGCCGCGCGGATGAGCGAGGGGTTCGTCACGAAGTTGTCGTCGCCGACGAGCTGGATCCGCGCGCCGAGCACCTCGGTGATCTTCCTCCAGCCTTCGTCGTCGTCCTCGGCGACGCCGTCCTCGAGGCTCGCGATCGGGTATTTTCGCACCCACGCGTCCCAGAACGCGACCATCTCCTCGGGCGAGCGCCGCGAGCGGTCGGACTTCCGGAACACGTACGCGCCGTCCTCGAAGAACGCGCTCGCCGCCGGGTCGAGCGCGAGGAGGACGTCCTCGCCCGCGCGGAATCCAGCGTGACCGATGGCCTCGAGGACGACCTCGATGGCCTCTTCGTTCGAGCGGACGCTCGGCGCGAAGCCACCTTCGTCGCCCACGGCCGTCGTGTACCCCCTCTTCTTCAGGACGGCCTTCAACGCGTGGTAGGTCTCGACCCCCATCCGGAGCGCCTCCGAGAACGTCGCGGCGCCGGCGGGCGCGATCATGAACTCCTGAAAGTCTACGTTGTTGTCGGCGTGCACGCCGCCGTTCAGCACGTTGAACATCGGCACCGGCAACAAGGTCGCGTCGGGGCCGCCGAGCGAACGGTAGAGGGGCTCGCGACGGCTCGCGGCCAACGCGCGCGCGAACGCGAGCGACACGCCGAGCAGCGCGTTGGCGCCCAAACGGACCTTGAACTCCGTGCCGTCGAGCTCGCAGAGGCGTTCGTCGAGCGCGGCTTGATCGACGAAGGCTCGCTCGACGATCGCGCGCGCGATGGGTCCGTTCACGTTCGCGACGGCTTTTCGAACGCCCTTGCCGCCGTAACGGCTCGCGTCGCCGTCGCGGAGCTCCACGGCCTCGCGCGTTCCTGTGGACGCGCCGGACGGAACGGCGGCGCGACCGCGTGCCCCGTCGTCGAGCACGAGATCGACCTCGACGGTCGGGTTGCCTCGAGAATCGAGGATCTGACGGGCATGGATGAACGCGATCTTCTTCATGTCGAACCCCCTCCTTCGGAGCGTCGCTCCTGCGCATGCTCTGCACGTTCCGTGTCGTGACGCGTCGAGCCGATGACGATCGATCCCGACACGGTCGTCACGATGACGAACCCCATCGCGAGCGCCGGCGACACCGTCCAGAGCGCGCCGACGACCAAGCTCGAGACGACGTCACCGATGCCGTTCACGGTCGCGAGGACGCCGAAGCCCGCGCCGCGAAGATCGGGCGGCAAGAGCTCGGCCGCCGACGCGCTCTCGACGGTCTCGTAGAACCCCATGTACACGCCCGTCATGCCGAAGACGACGGCGTACTTCGCGTACGAGTCGCCCGGCAAGACGAGCGCGACGGCCGGGACGACGCCGAGGCCGTAGCCCGTCGCGAGCACGGCGTGCTTCGCGAAGCGATCGGCGAGGCGCCCCGCGACCGAGCACGAGATCGTGTAGACGACGTTGTAGCCGACGTAGAACGCGATCGCCGTCGACGCCGCCCGCGCGACGCCGAGGCGCGGCGTCCACGCCTGCGTCGCCCAGAGGATGAGGAACGTGTTGGCGAAGTCGCCGAGACCGGCGAGGCCCACGCCCGCGAGGAACCTGCGGAACCTCGGAGGGAGCGCCCGCACGCTCGCCGACAGCGGGCGCATCGGTCCCGGATCGTGCGGCGCCTCGCGGACGACGAACGCGATGAAGAGCGCCGCCGCGATCCCGGGGATCAGCGTGAGCAAGAAGACTTCGCGCACGCTCACGAAGGACGACAGGCCGAGCGCGACGAGCGGTCCGAGGATGGCCCCCGCGCTGTCCATCGTGCGCTCGAGTCCGAAGGCGCGCCCGTAGGTCTCCGGCGTCG
>JBGAHN010000221.1:0-7451 GCA_044226145.1 Labilithrix sp.
ACCCGAACGTCCCCTGCGGACCGCGCTGCACGACGGCGGCCGGCACGACGAGCGCGCCCTGCAGCGTGTCGAGGCGGAGGCGCGCCTTCACGAACGCGTTCGGCCAGAGCGCGTGCTCCGCGTTCGGCAGGACCGCCTTGAGCCGGATGGTCGCGGTCTGCGCGTTGACCTGGTTGTCGACGAGCCCGAGCTCGCCCTCGCCCAGCTTCTGGACGCCGTCGCGCGCGTAGGCCTCGACCTGGAGCTTGCGACCCTTCATCGCGCGCTGGATGCGCGGCAGATCGTCCTGCGGGAGCGTGAAGAGCACCGCGATCGGATCGAGCTGCGTGACGACGACGATGCCGCCCGCGTCGGTCGATCGGACGAGGTTGCCCGGATCGACGAGCCGCACGCCCGTGACGCCGTCGATCGGCGACGTGATGCGCGCGTAGTCGAGCATGAGCTTGGCGTTCTCGACCTGCGCGCGGTCGGTCCTCACGGCGCCGTCGAGCTGCGCGACCAAGGCGCGCTGATCGTCGACGTCCTTTTGCGCGACGAGTTGGCCCGTCCGCAGCGCCTCGTTGCGATCGAGGTTGAGCTGGCCGTTCTTGAGCTGAGCCTCGTCGCGCACGAGCGCGGCCTCGGCCTGGTGGAGCTGGATGAGGTAGGGCCGCGGATCGATCTGCGCGAGCACGTCGCCCTTCTTGACCGTGTCGCCCTCCTTGAAGAGGACGCGATCGAGCCGCCCGTCGACCTGCGACTTCACCGTGACGGTCGCGAGCGACGTCACCGTCCCGAGCCCTTCGACGACGATCGGGACGTCGCGCTTCTCGACCGTGGCGACGCTCGCGGCGGTGACGCGATCGGCCGCCGCCGCCTGCGCGCCGCCACGCGTCGAGGCTCGTTCGGCGCTGGCCGCTCCACCGTCGGGCTCGTGCGACGTGCGCGCCCGCAGGTAGAGGAGGAGCGCGGCGACGATCGCGACGCCGACGACGAAGAGCGCGATACGACCCAGTTTCGTCATCGTTTCCCCAACGCGGTGAGCAAATCGGCGCGCGCCGCCGAGACGTTGAATTTCGCCTGGACGACGCTCGCCGCCGCCGTCGTCGCGGCCACCTGCGCATCGCCGAGCTCGACGGCGTTGCCGACGCCCGACACGTAACGCCCTTCGGCCAACCGCAGGCGTTCGCGCGCGGCGACCAACGCCTCGCCGGTGGCCTCCTGCGTCGCCTTCGCGGCGCGGAGCACGACCAACGCTTGCTCGATGTCCAAACGGATCTGGAGGCGCTGCGCGTCGATTTGCGCCTCCGCGACGCTCCGGTTGGCTTCGGCCTCGCGCACCTGCGCGCGCGTCACTCCGCCCTGGAAAATGGGCCACGCGAGGAACACCCCGACGTTCCACGCCGTGCCGAGCGAGCCCAGGTCCGTTCCGACCTTCGACGCGCCGCCCGAAGCCGTCAGCGTCGGTCCGTAGCCGCCGCGCGCCGACTTCGCGTCGAGATCGAACGCGTCGCGCTGCCGATCGAGCGCGACGAGCTCGGGCCGCCTCCCGAGCGCGTCGGGTAGCAGCCGATCCACCGTCGCGTCTTCGCCGTCGACCGCCGGCAGCTCGTCGTCGGCGACGTCGAAATCGTCGCTGCGCTCGAGCCCGGCCGCGGTCGCGAGCTGGGCCTTCGCCACGGCGTAGTTGTTCTCGGCCTCGATGACCGACACGCGCGCGTTCGCCAGATCCGTGCGCGCCTGCGCGAGGTCGATCTCCGGCCGCGTCCCGACCTTCACCGAGCCCTCCACCTGCGCGAGGTGGAGCCGCAGGTTCTCGAACGTGTCCTTGGCCACCCCGACCAGCTCGCGTTGCGCGCGCGCCACGAAGTACGCCCGCCTCACGCTCCCGAGGACGGACTGCGTCGTCGTCCGCTCCGTCGCCTCGAGCGATGCCGTCCGCGTCTTCGCCGCCCGGAACCGATCGTAGGTCTGTCCGAAATCCCAGAGCATCAAGGAGACGTTCCCGCCGAACGAGAAGACGTTCACCCCGCTCTCGCCCGTGCTCCCGATGGGCACGGTGTTGACGCCGCTACCCGTCCCCCCCGTCGCGCCGGACCCGCCCGAGGTCGCGCGCGAGCCGATGGCCGCCGTTCGCACGCGCTGGTACGAAGCCGTGAGCGTGAGCTGCGGAAAGAGCCCTGCCTCCACCGTCCCGGTTTGGCTGTCGGCGACGACCGTCTGCGCGCGCGCCTGACGGATCGCCGGCTGATGGGCCATCGCGTAGTCGACGGCTTCTTTCAGGTGGAGGACGCGACGTCCTTCGTCCTCGCGCGCCGTCCGGTCGGAGGGGCCCGACGCGGCGGAGAGCTGCAAGAAAATCGGAAGCGCGACGGACGCAAGGACGACGTGAAGCATGGGCCCCGACGAGACACTCCCACCGGCGGATGCCGGCGAGCGCGCGAATTCGGTACTTCGTGGGTCTCACGCGTAGCACGCCGGCGCACGCGCATCGGCGGGGTTGGATGCCAATGCGACCGAGCACCGAGTTCCGGGCACGAGCCGTCTTCGTTCGTCGACCAAGAGAGCTCGTCCGCCGCAGCTCGCCGCGGCGTCGTGCCTCTCTTTCGTGGTCTCGCGCCTCCTTCGCGCCGAACGCGTCGACGCGTCGCCGATCAGCGGCGGGGAGTCGCGCGCTTGGTCAACGGGCGCTCGAAGATGGTCGAGAAGTGATCCCCGAGCAGCGTCCGCACGCGCCGTTCGAGCGCCTGGGCGAGCTGCACGGAGACGATCGTCGCCGCGAGCGGTCGGATGCGGCGGACGATGTCGGCGAGCCGCGCGATCTCCTCCGGCGGCGGGAGGTCGTTCGGCTGGACGCGGAAGATGTGCTTGATGACGATCTCGACGAAGCGCACGGCGATGGCGTCGATGTCCCGGCGCAGGACGATGAGCTCGTCGAGCAGCACGTCGAGCGGAACCCCGACGCGATGGAGCTCGGCGCCCGCGCGCATCAAGCGCGGGCTCGGCACCTGGAGCTCGCCGTCCTTCCACTCGACGAGGCGCGTCTGCAGCGCCTTCATCGCGTGGGCCGGCGTCACCTTCCCGAACATCTGGATGATCTCTTCGAGCGTCGTCGGCGCGGACTCTTCGTCCGTGAACGGGCTCATGACGATCTGCTCGAACCCGAGGAGCTCGCGGAGCTCGCCGCCGCTCTCCCACGTCGCGAGCAGCTCGGCGATATTCGCGATGGAGTAACCCTTCTCGAGGAGCGCGTTGACGACCCTCAGTCGCGCAAGATGGTTATCCGAATACCAGGCAATACGTCCTTCGCGACGAGGAGGAGGAAGAATGCCGCGATCTTGATACGCCCGGATGTTTCGGACGGTCGTGCGAGCGGCCTTGGCGAGTTCTTCAATGCGGTAAGTCTTCAACTCTCGGTCTTTCCCCGGTTCCCCTTCGACCGAGCGAGGTAGGCTTGCGCGCTCTCGAGCGAGCCGGTCTCGCTAGGATGGAATCCTGGTCTAACGTACCTCGGTATCTGCGAAAGGATAGCTTTGGAGGTTGGAAGGCGTCCACGTTTTCCCGCGCCTCGAAAGTCCGCAAATTGAAAAATTCGACGCGGCTCGATCGGCCTCCATCGGGTAGCGTGTTCCGCCCACCTCGACGAGCCGCGGAAGCGGTGTCACGATCGACATCACGACGGCATGTTGAGACCATCCAGCGCCGAGATGTAAGACCGTGTCGAACGCCACCGAACGATGTTCGATTCTTCTGCACCGTGCCATCGCAGAAGGTCCATCATCGTCGGATGGGCGTTCGCCGCGTCGAGCGTTCGTGCAGATACGCCGAGCCGGGCAAGAGCAGGTGCGGGACCTCGATCGTACGCGTCGTCGGAGGCTCGCCCGGCACACTGTCCCGGCGCACCGAGGAACGGCGTTTCCGATCCATCGAAGCGAGCGCTTCGAATCGGGATAGAGCATTCGTGGAAACGTCGACGTTCGAGCATGGCGAGCCTCGCCTCGAATGAGGGCGTCAGGCCGCTTCGCGTTTCGTACGCCACCGTCGGACGTGTGGGAGATCGTCGTCGAGCCAGTAGGCGTCGGTCTCGGTGACGACGAGAAGCTCTTCGAATTTCGCTCCCGTAGGGCCCAGGGCGAGGTGCGGTTCGACCGCCCAGAGCCCGGGCACGGGGGGATGCTCGGAGGTGCGAAGGTCCGACCACAGCGGTGACCACCCTTGGCGTAGCGAGCGGACGACGTCGCCGCCGAGGTAGCGGATCGTGCGCCACCCGAAGCCGGCGAGCGTGCGCCCCGTGGCGTTGCCTTCGAGCGTCGAGAGCCGGTGCCCGAGCACGCGTGAAGGGTAGGCCCGGTGCCGGTTTTCGAGCCCCTGCGACCGCGCGAGGCGGTCGACGTCGCGGTAGATCGACGCGAGTGTTCGGCGCGCTTTCACGCCTTCGAGGATGAGCGCACGGTGCGCTTCGAGCGCGTCGCAGATGCGTTCGAGCGCGTCGTTCCGGCCGAGCGCGCTCGAATACCCGATGTCGGCGGCGATTCCGTCGACGATCGGGGCGCAATCGAGGATGAACGCCATCCCTGGTTCGAGCCGCCGGTTCGTCGGGAAAAAGTGAAGGGGAGAGAGCCAGCGAAGGGAGGTCCGGTCGCCGAACCACGCGAATGGCTTGTGGAGGGATTCGCTCACCCCGCGACGGGCGAGCGCTTGCCGCAACCGGCGTGCGGCGTCGCGCTCCGTCATGCCGGCGCGGAGCTCCCCTGCGACTTCCTCCGCGCTCTCGTAGGCGAGACGCTGGACCTCACGATGACGCAATCGGACATCTTCACTTGGCACGATCGGTCTCATGATACTTTCTCCTGGCATATACAGTTCCATCTTGCAATGAAACGAATTTTGCCGCGTCGCATTGTGATGACGCATCAAGTCATTGCCAATCGGGCGGTTCGCCACGTTGGAAGTTAAGGAATTTCTTGGGGATTGTTTGCGTGGGCTCGAATTCTCTCGAATTGACGCAACGGGTCGTCCCGCCTCCGGCATTCGCGCGACCTTCGGGCTGTCGGGGAAGGCGCCTCGCGGGAAGCGACCCTGGCGCGGCCGGAATGGATGCGGAGCCATCGACCGGCCGAGCGGACGCCGAGCCTCCTCGATCGACGGCGGCGCGCGTCGTTGGCGGCGCGTCGCGCGTCGTTGCCGCGTGGCGGCGCGCGTCGTTGCCGCGTGGCGGTGTGCGTCGTTGCCCTGCGGCCGTCGTGCGCTCGAGTTCTGGACAAGTCTACGCGCCGCGATGAAAGTTGAGGCATGGCCGAGTCGAACCCCGAGCGCCCACGCTTTCGTCTCCTGTCTTGCGTCGCCTTCGGGGCGTTGGTCGCGGCTGCGTCGTTCGGCCTCGCCGCCGGATGCAGCAGCGAGTCCGCGGATGGTCCCCTCGGGCGAGGGCCGGGGGATGGCAACGACCGGCCCGGGCAAGACGGATCGACCGATCCGAAGCCGTCGGGCGACGGTGGTTCCGCGAAGGACGGCGGGTCCGTCGAAGGGCCCGACGGCGACGTCCCCGTCTCGTGCGAGGGCGTCGACTGCTCCGGCCACGGCGTCTGCCAGGGATCGACGGGGACGTGCGCGTGCGACGAAGGGTTCGACGGTCCGACCTGCGCGAACCGGGACGGGGACTACGGAAAGCGCGTGAAGATCGCCGAGGGCCTCGCCGATCCGGACGTGATCAAGCTGAGCGACGATCGCTACGTCCTCTCCGGAACGGCCGGCGGTCAGGCCACGGAGTTCCGGTTCCTCGAGTCGACCGACTTCGAGACGTGGACGCCCACCAAGGTGTACCGCCCGAGCGATCTCGATTCGGCGCACCGGTATTGCTGGATGTGGGCGCCGGCCATCGTCCACGAGGGCACCGGCGTCGCGCTCTATTTCTCGGCGCTCCAGCTCGGCAAATTCAACGGCAACTGCCCGTCGATCTCCGACTCGAGCAACGACGTCGCGACGTTCCGGGCGTTCGCCGAGGGCGACTCCTTCGACTTCGGAAAGCCCGAGCCGCTCTTCGCCGGCACGAAGGGACCGCGGACGTACACGGGCAAGGGATGCCCCGAGCTGTGCGGCAACGCGATCCGGATCGACGCCGCCGTCGAGGACGGTCGCCTCTATTACGTGTACTTTGCAAGTGGAAACAACATCGCCTCCGTCCAGCTCTCCGACGCCTCGAAGCAGCTCTTCCACTCGGGGCCGGACATCGCCGGCAACCGCGACGCGGACGAGGGCATCATCAACGAGGCCCCGGAGCCCTTCACGCGCGACGGTCGTCTGTACCTCTTCTTCAGCACCGCCGATTTCCGCGGCCCGTACACCACGCGGTACATGATGGGTTCGACGCCGAACGACCTGCGGCGGAGCCAATCGACGGCGTTCCGGCTCACCACCCCGGCCTACGGAAAGAACGGCAAGCTGATCGAGACCCACGGCCACAACTCCGTGACGACGCGGCGAGGCGAGACGTTCAACTTCTTCCACCTCGGGCTCTTCGACGGCAACGGCGGCCTCACGCGCCGCGACACGTACCGCCAGCGCATCGTCTGGAAGGACGACGGCACGGCGGTCAACCAGAACGCGGTCACCGTGTCGTGGAACGCGCTCGGCGGCAGCTACGTCTACTCGCTCGATCTCGTCCTGCGCGACGGCTCGACGGTCGGCCCGTGCCTCGGCTCGGGCATCCTCGGCAAGGGGACGTCCGTGACCTACACGGGCGTCTGCAAGGACGCCGGCGATCGGCTCGTGCACAAGGGCGACGTCGCCACGTTCCGCCTCTACGCGTCGTCCGGCGGCGGCTACCAGAAGGTCGGCGAGGCCAACTACGACGGCTACAGCGACGCCGCGAACGTGTCGGTCACCGCGCCTTGAGGCGCCGCGCCCGAAGAGGCGCCACGCCCGAACCGCCCGAACGTCCGCTCAGAGCGCCTTGAACTGCCAGATCTGCGGCGCGAGATCGTTGCACGTCCACGTCGCGACGTTGCTCCCCGGCGCCGTCGAGGCCTGCGCGACGTCGAGGCAAATCGACGAACCCGCGTGCTTCAGCTCGTAATGGCCGAGCCCCACGCCGCGGACGCTCCACGCTTGCGCCGGTCCGCCGTCGCAAGGCTCTTGGTCGACGTTCGTGCCCGGCGCGCTCGCGTTGCCGACGACGGACAGGCACATGTTCGTCGTGCCCGCGCGAAGGGAGATCGTCCCCGAGGCGTCGCGCTTGACCGTCCATTTCTGCGCGTTCGACCCGTTGCACGTGAACTGCTGGACGTTCGCGCCCGCTTCGGTCGAGCCGTTCGCGACGTCGAGGCAGAGCCCGCTGATGACGCTGGCGAGTCGGAACGCGGCGCCGTCTTGGAGCTCCGTGCCGTCGGTCACGTTCGTCAGCGGGGCACGCGCGAAGTACGTGCGGCACGTGTCGCCGTCCCAACGCGACGCGAGCTCGAGCGCGATGCTCC
>JBGAHN010000017.1:0-52301 GCA_044226145.1 Labilithrix sp.
CTGCAGCACCGCGCGGATCTCCGCGAAGACGCCCTCGACGATCCCCCGCTCGACGTCGCCGACGTGCGACGTCAACGCCGCGAGCTCCGTCGCCCGTGCCGACGACCCCCTGTAGGAAGAACCCGACAGATCCGCCGCGTCCGAGCCGGGCTCGTCGGAGCGCGTCGACGTCCCTCGTTCGGGCGCGCGCTGTGCCGGCGTCGCCGCCGAGTGTGCCGCGCCATGATCGATCTGTCGCGGCGCCCGCAACCGGTGAACACCTGGAGCAAGGACGTCGGCGAGCACCCGGCGTCGGACATCCGCGCCGATTTCACCTGCTATCCGTGCTTCGCACCACGCCGCGATCACGTTTCCGACGAGCTTGACGAACGCCGCCGCGGTGCCGATCGCGGCAAGCACGACCGGATCGAGCGACGTTGGCCAAACGTTCCGGATGGATCGCCCGTCCATCGGGGAACCGCCCTCCGCCAAATTCCTCGCGAGAAATCCCGCGGTACTCGCGAGCAACGCGTGGCCGGATGCATGCATCCAGGAACCGACGAGGAGGCCCGCTGCGCGAACGGGCCGAAGGCGACCGATCTCCCACGCTCGCCGATACAGAGACGTAGACACGCAGACGCGCATACATCTCTCGCACTCGGGAATGCAAATTGCAGATGAACGACCCGACGACAAAGACACGATTCGCGCACTTCCCGGCCACTCACCCGTTCGGAGGGTGCGGATCCGACCAAGAAGCCGTTATCGTTCTTAACGTCGCCCCGTCCCGCAAGGTCTGACGCTCCGCGCGGTCCTTGTCAAAGCACGAAACGTCACCTCTTCGTCTCGTTCGAACGAACCGCGATCGATGGTCACCGAACGACGTCACCTCCCCCTCCCATGGCACGAAGCAGACTGCGAACGAAACCCGGAACGAGCGAGGCTGCGATGAGCAAGTCGAAGAGCAGTGCTGCCCTGGCGGAACCGATCGACGATCCGAACGTCGAGGAGAGCGAAGGCGAAGGCGCGTCGGGGGCCGAGGTCTCCGAGGACGTCGCGGTCATCGACGAAGAGATCGACTTCGAGGACGTCCCGCTCGACACGGTGGCGGACGCCGGCATCGAGATCGAAGCGCCGGCCTCGGCCGCCAAGCCGACGTCCGAGACCTCCGGCGATTCCATGCTCGCGCGTTATTTCCGCGAGATGGCCACGCATCCGGTGATGGGCGCGGAAGAGGAGCTCGCGACCGCCGTCGACGTCGAGAACGCCGAGGTGGAGCATTGGTGCGCGATCCTCGCGTTCCTCCCGGCGGCCGAGCGGGCGCTCGACGCGCTCGAGAAGGATCTGCCGCGCGACGAAGACGCGATCGAGGTCCCGCAGCTCGAGGCGATGCGGAAGGTCCTGAAGACGTACAAGAAGCAAGGGAAGCTGACGCGCGAGCAGGAGAAGAAGTACCGCGCGCTCGCCGAGAGCCTGGGTCGGACCATCCGGCTCGCGGACTCCGATCGGCTCTGGATCCTGCACGCCGAGGAGGTCGTTCGTCAGTTCGGTACGCCGATCACGAAGGAGGACGTCGAAGAGGAGGGCATCGCCGTGGCCGCGCCGCCGCCCGCCGATTCGGAGGTGTCGCTCACGCCCGCGTACCGAAAGTGCCTGGACGACATCACGAAGGCCGCGCAGACGAGCAAGACCGTCAAGAACAAGTTCGTGAAGGCGAACCTCCGCCTCGTCGTGTCGATCGCGCGCCGCTACAACCGCGGCCGGCTCCCGCTCATCGACCTCATTCAGGAAGGCAACATCGGGCTGATGAAGGCCGTCGAGCGGTTCGACCACTCGCGCGGCTACCGCTTCTCGACGTACGCGTCGTGGTGGATCCGTCACGCGATCAGCCGCGCGCTCGCGGACAAGGGGCGCGCGGTGCGGATCCCGGTGCACATGCTCGACACGCACAACCGCGTGCAGCGCGCCACGCAGGCCGTCATCGCGCGCACGGGCCGCGATCCGACGCTCGACGAGCTCGAAAAAGAGACGGGCATCCCGCAGGACAAGCTCGACAAGGTGAAGGGCTCGTGGGCCGAGACGCCGTTCTCGCTCGACCGCCCGGTCGGCGACGAGGACGGGCGGAAGTTCATCGACTTCCTCCAAGACGAGGGCGCGCTCTCGCCGTACGACACGCTCGCTTCGCAGAAGTGGGGCGAAGAGGTGCGGCGGTTGCTCGGGCACCTCACGCCGATCGAGTCGCGCATCATCCGATGGCGCTTCGGTCTCGATGACGAAGACGAGCTCACGCTCAAGGAGATCGGCGACAAGTACAACCTCTCGCGCGAGCGCATCCGGCAGCTGCAGGAGCAGGCGCTCGGCAAGATCCGCCGTCACATGCGCGACTGAGCGGATCGGTCGGCGGGTTCGATCAGCGCTGGGTGTCGGGGAGCTCGTCGCACCGATCGCCGTCGAACGCGCACGATGCGTTGCGGGCCTCGTCGATGCGCGCGCCTTCGACCATGACGCGGATTTGTTCGACGCCCGGGAGCACGCCGGCGGCGAACGCGCCCTCGATGCTCACGCGAAGGCCTTGGTTCTCGAGGAACTCGCCGAACAATCGGGCCTGCGAGCGATCCATGAACGTGCGGAGGAGGACCCACTCTTCGTCGTGCGCCATGGGATCCATCGTGGCCGTTCGCGCGTCGGGCCGCAATGCCGATGGCGTTCGCAGGCCGGCCCCGATTTCGGCATCGCCGTCGGCGGATGTGTTCTAGTGTCGCGCCCGACGCATGCCGCTCGCTTTCTTTCGCCGCTGCACCCGTTCGGACGTCGGCGCCGTGCGTCCGGCCGTCGCGCGGAGCTCGCGTCGTTTGCGCCAGGGAGCCGCATGCGTGGCGGCCGCGGTGAGCGTTCTCGCGCCTTCGGCCAGCGCGCGCGCCCAATCGACCGACGGCGCGAACGACGCCGCGATCGACACGTCCCCGTCCGCGGCACCGAGCACGACGACGTCGCCGAGCGAGCCCGCGACCTCGGCACCGATCGCGACGCCGGCGAGCCCTTCGATCGACATCCCTCCGCCGGTCCCGCAGCGGGTCGTGACGACGCACCCGCTCAACGTCAAACGGCAGTACCAGGAGTACGGGCTCCAGGTGTCGGCGATCGAATCGAAGCTCACGAGCCGGCGCGATCGGGGCAACGACGGGCTCGACGTCTTCGTCACCGTCGGGCTCGCGCCGAAGCTCCCGGTGCTGCGCGTCTCGGGCTACCGCGGCATGATCTTGCGCGCGTTCGACTCGAAGAGCTTCTCGTTCACGCCGTTCTTCCAGGGGCTCGAGGGCGGCGCGCACCTCGGCATCTTCGAGGTCGGCGCCAGCGCGGGCGTGTCGGCGCTCTCCGTCGACGTCGCGCACGGTGACTGGAGCTTCGGGCTCCTGCAACCCCGCGTGAGCGCGCTCGCCGGGCTCAAGATCCAGGAGCTCCGCCTGCGCGCGGTGGCGTTCTCCGAGTTCTATTGGCGCTGGTTCGGCGAGGACAGCGCGTTCGTCCGAGGCATCGGACTGCAGCTCGTCGTCGGCACGCCCAACACGATGTTCTGAAGCTTCGCTTCGAAGCGATCGCGCTCCGGAGCGAGCGCGGCGGAACACCCGACGCCGCGCGGGACGAAGCGACCGGAAGAGCGCCCGTGTGGACGCTCTTCCGTGCTTCGGGCGAATCACTCGCCGTGAACGACGGTGCAGTACTTGGCGTAGATGCCGAGGATGCTGAACACGTCGGTGTCGACGACGGACACCTTCGTGATGCCGCCGTTGGCCGCCGCGGACGCCGCCGACGCGTCGCCCGTGGCGACGATGCCGAGGATCGACGAGGCGCAGGACTCACCGCGCTTCGGGCCGGACGGGTTGCTCGTGGCGTTCTGGTGCGCCTGGAGTCCCGAGTAGATGGTGCCGGGAACCGGGCTCTGGGCCATGGCGCAGCCCGACGCGACGGCGGCGACGCCGACGAAGGCGAAAGCAGACAAGATCTTGTTCATCGAAATTTCTCCTCTACGAAAGACGCGAAGACATCCGCGCTTCCGTGCGCGGCATGAAAAGCCACATCGGTCGTGCGGGTCAAGGTTCGTTCGTCGCTCGGATCGAATTCGGAGAAAAGTTGACGATGGCGTGCACCGAGCGTCGTCGTGGGTCGTCCAACGTCGTTTTGCGTTGCGGAGCTCGGCATGTCGGTGCTCGCGCGATGAGAACGGACGTGCGCACGTGGCGCGTACGCGGCGCCCACGTGGCGAATTCAGCGCCAAAGTGATTCGTGGATGGTCGTCACGAGCTTGTCGGCGGCGATGCGCGCGGCCGACGCCTTGCCCGACACTTTGTTGAACAGGATGGAGAACGCGACGGCCCCTTTGCCCGGCGGACCGAGGATGTAGCCCGAAAGGGCGATAGCGTCGTCGAGCGTTCCGGTCTTGGCCCGGACGGAGCGGTGCACGCGAAGATCGCGGAAGCGCTTGTGGAGCGTGCCGTCGACGCCGCCGATGGCAAGCTGGGCGACGAACTCGTCGCGCAGGCCGGGATCTCGGTAGACGAACCGAAGGAGCTTCGTCACGGCGGAGGCGGTCGTGCGGTTCGCGTCGAAGAGGCCCGAGCCGTTCTTGATGACGAGCCCCGCGTCGGTCAGATCGTGCTTCTCGAGCCAGCGCGTGACCACCGCGGCGGCCTCCTGGCTCTTGCCGGGGCGGGACTTGCCTTCGGCGCCGAGCGACTTGAAGATCATCTCCGCGTAGAAATTGTCGCTGCGCTTGCCGAGCGCGTAGAGGAGCGTCGCGACCGGCTCGGACTCGTGGCGGAGCAGGACGCGGCTCCGGACGGGGCCGGTCGCGAGCACGGGTTCGGCGCCGACGCTCACGCCGATCTCCTCGAAGATGGCCTTGAGCGCGTAGCCGGCGAGGAGCTGCGGATCGTCGACGCGGCGCGTGTAGCGGACGAAGCGCGCGTCCGCGCCGATGGCGCCGAAGAGCTTCGCCGAGAGCTTGCGGCCCGCGGGGGCGAGCTCGAGACCGACGGAGTCGGCGCCTTCGTCGCCGGTCTTCACGCTGCCTTGCACGGAGACGAAGCCGGGCGGCTCGAAGGACACCGTCGCGGGTTCGCCGCTCGAGGTGGGGCGCACGACGAGGGAGATCGTGTTCTCGTCGACGGCGACGGCGCTCACGGGCGCGCGGAACGAGGCCCACTCGTTCGGTTGCTGCTCGAACGCGGGCGGCGTCGTCTGTTCGTCGAAGTAGCGCTGGTCGACGACGATGGAGTCGACCTTGCGGACGCCGTGGGCCTTCAGGTCCTTCGCCATCGCCCAGAGATCGCGCGAAGCGAGCGACGGATCGCCTTGACCGCGGAGGACGAGCTCGGCGATCGCGCCGCTTTTGATCGTGCCACCGAGCGTCGTCTGGTACTTATGGGATCCGTGCAGGATCGCGAGGGCGGCGGCCGCCGTGTAGAGCTTCGCGTTCGACGCGGGGTTGAGCGCCACGTGGGAGCCGCGCTCGGCGAGGACCGCGCCCGAATCGACGTCGACGACGGACACGCCGACGAGCGCGTCCTTGAAAGATGCATTCTGCACGAGTGCGCGGACGGCGGCTTCGACGGCCGGCGCGCGCGCGTCGTTGGCGGGCGCGGAGGGCGCGGCGTTCCGTGCGGGCGGAGCGTTGGCGGGGGCCGCGGCGGGTTCGCGATCGTCGTCGGAGTCGTCGGAGTCGGGGGCGGAGCGCGCGAAGGTGTCCGACAGCAACACGGTGAAGGCGGTGCTCGCGACGACGAGGGCCCTGGAAAAACGTCCGAAGCGCATCGCGGACCTTGTACTTCGGTCGCGCACGCGTGCAAAGCGTGCAAAACGTCGGCGGGCGATGCCGGGAGCAGGCGCCGAGGGAGCGCGAGATCAGCGTCGTCGCGATCCGCGGCGCTCGCGGTGATGGTGGCGATGGGCGCGTGGGGCGCGGGCTGCCGAGCGGAAGGGGGCGCGGCGGCGGGAAACGAACGGCCCATCGAGGCGCTCGTCGCCAACGACGCGGAGACGCTCGATCCACGCTTTTCGACGGACGCGGTCGGCGTGCGGGTGACGCGCCTCGTGCATGCCGGGCTCGTGCGGCTCGATCCGACGACGCTCGCGCCGGTGCCGTACGTCGCGAAACGCTGGACGTGGCTCGACGAACGCACGCTGCGGGTCGAACTGCGGGACGACGTGCGCTTCCATTCGGGGGCGAAGGTCACCGCGCGCGACGTCGCGGCGACGATCGAAGCCTTGCAGTCGCCGGCCGTGGGATCGCGGCATGCCCGCGTGGTCGACGCCATCGGAGGCGTCGACGTGGAGAGCGAGGGCGTCGTGCGGATCCGGCTGTCGCGCGCGCACGCGACGTTGCTCACGGATCTGGAGGTGCCCATTCTGCGGGCCGACGAAGCGGCGGGGCCGCCGCGGCCCGACGGGACGCTCGACGGCGCGGGGCCGTTCGTGGTGGGCAAGCGCGAGCCGGGGGCGATCACGCTCGTCCCCGCGAACGCGGGCACGATGCCGACGCCGAAGCACGCCGTGGTCGTCCGCACGGTGCATGACGAGAACGCGCGGGCGTTGCGGATGCACGCGGGGCGCGCCGATCTCGTCGTCAACGGATTCTCGCCGACGCTCTTGCCGTCGTTCGAAGGCGCTCCCGGGCTCGCCGTGCGCGCGCGTCCGGGGGCGAACCTCACGTACGTCGTCGTGCGCACCGACCGCGGCGCGCTGTCGGACGTGCGCGTCCGGCGGGCCGTGGCGCTCGCGATCGATCGGGACGAGATCCGGCAGACGCTCCTCGCCGGCCAGGCCGAGGTCGCGGACACGCTCTTGCCGCCGTCGCACTGGGCCTTTTCGCCCGCTCCTCCCTTGCCGTTCGATCCCGACCGAGCGCGCGCGCTCCTCCGCGAGGCGCGCTCCCTGGCGACGAACGCGACCGAGGTTCACGCGCCGGGGGTTCACGCGCCCGAGGTTCACGCGCCGGGGGTTCACGCGCCCGAGGTTCACGCGCCGGGGGTTCACGCGCCCGAGCTCGCCTCGGATCGCGTTTCGCTGACGATGCTGACCTCGACCGATCGCCTGCGGACGACCATCGCGCGCGTCATGGCGCAGTCGCTGCGCGAGGTCGGGATCGATCTCGACATCGTCCCGCTCGAGCTCGGGACGATGCTCGGTCGGCTCGGCGCGGGCGACTTCGATCTCGCCACGCTGCAGCTGCCGGAGCTCACCGAGCCGAACGTCCTGCGCGTGTTCTTGCACTCGTCGTTCGTCCCGCCGAACGGCGCGAACCGCGGACGGGTGCGGGATCCGGAGCTCGATCGGCTGCTCGACGACGGCGATCGCACGACGAACGAGGGGGAACGCCGCGCGATCTACGCCGCGCTCGAGCGGAGGGTCCGCGACGAGGCGTGGATCCTGCCGCTCTGGCACGAACATCCGATCGCGGTCGTGAGCCCGCGCGCGGCGGCGTTCTTGCCGAGCGCCGAAGGGCGGTGGCTCTCGCTCGCGGAGCTCCCGTAGGAGCGCGGATCCGCGACCGGGCTCACGACCGCGCTCAGAGCGAGCTGTCGGTCTTCGGGGCCTCGAGCTCCGGCAAGCACGCGTCGCCGAGCAGCTTTTGCACCGCGCCGAACCGCGCGAACACGGCCGCCGTCGACGCGGGGTTCGCGCGCTGCTCGCCGTTCTGAGCGACCGCGGAGGCGAAGGTCGCGGGCGTGGCCTCCGCGCCGGACTCGAACGGCGTCAGCACGTCGTCGATGGCCTTCGTCGCGGCGGCGGAGTCGACCCAGCCTCCCTTCGTCGCGCGGAGCGGGCCGTCCTCGGTGGTCGCGCGGAACTCGCAGAGGTACTGCCCCGTCGTCGACATGCGGACGTCGAGCGTGCCGCTCGTCGGTTCACCGCCGAAGAAGACGTGCGCGCGCCCGGCGAGCCGCATCATCTGCCAGCCGCTCGGCGAGCTCGGGCCCGGGCGCGGCGTCTCACCGGCGGCGAGCTCCGCGGCGAGCGCCTTCACTTCGGACACGAGGCGCGCCGCGTCGCTGGGTTTGTCGATGCGGTAGACGGCGCCGGACGAGGTCGCGAGCTCGGCGGCAGGCAGCGGGACTTTTTCGTCGTCGTCGTCGTCCTCGACGCGCTTGGTCGGCAGCGTGGCGACGAGCCGATCGATGGAGGAGAACCACGTCGCGCCGCGCTCGGGCTTGGGGCAGCGCACGCGCATCTCGTCGTAGTTGCCCCCTTCGTCCGCGCCCGTGCCGATGGTCGCGACGCAGCCGCCACGCACGACCATCGCCATGGCGTCCTTGTCCGCCACGAGGACGCGCGCGACGCGTGCCGACGTCCCCGCGCCGGTCAGCGTGGCGGTGCCGACGTCGGAGGGCGCGTGCGCTCCCGTGGAGGCGTTGCGGGCGCTACCGCCACATGCGGAGAGCAGCCCCACGAAGCCGGCCGCGAGCACGGCGCGTCCCCCGCGATCGATGGCCAGAGAAGAGGCCAGGGAAGAGGGAGAGAGACGCGGCCACCTCGCGCGAGCGCTCGTCTTCGAAATCCGCATGCCGCACGAGGCTGCAAGCGATGCGCCCGCCGACGAGGCGTGCCGCGATCGGACGGCGCGAATCGATGGCGCGATCTGGCGCCGCGACGCGCGACGGCCAACGATATGCAGATTACACGCTTTTGACGTTCGCGTTCTGGAAGCGCTCGATGCTCTCGAAGAGCGCGCGGAAGTTGCCGTACCCGAAGCCCTCGTCGCCGCAGCGCTGGATGACTTCGTAGAAGAACGGCCCCGCGCGGACCTCGTCGTACATCGAAGCCGCTTCGCGGAGGAAGATCTGGAGCATGTACTTGCCCTCGCCGCCGTCGACCAAGATCTGCAGGCGTTCGAGCTCGGCGAGCTCCTCTTTGACGTTCTCGAGGCCGAGCTTCTGGAGCCGCTCGGGCAGCGCGAGGTAGTAGGACTTCGGCGTGTCCATGAACTCCACGCCGCGGCGCTGGAGCTCTTCGACGCTCCAGAGGATGTTGTCGACCGCCACGGCGACGTGCTGGATGCCCGGCGCGCCGTTGTCGTCGATGAACTTGGTGATCTGCGACTCGCGGAAGTTCGGGCGGAGCGGCTCGTTGTTCGCGAACTTCACGCGGCTCACCGGGTCCCACATGACGATCGACTTGAGGCCGGAGCCGGCCTTCGCCGCCTTGGTCACGTCTTGCGTGTGGAAGCTCACGTCCCAGAACGGCTCGAAGCCGAGCACGTCGCGGTACCAGGCGACGAGCGGCTGCATCGTCAACACGTTGATCGTGACGTGGTCGACCTCGTGGATGCCGAACACGTTCTTCGGGCGCGACGCGTTGCCCTCGCCGGAGTCGACGAAGCCCGGCGCGAAGGCGTCGTAGTCGCGGCGCTCGACGAAGCGGAAAGCGACCTCGCCGACGGGCGTCGCGATCTCGACCGAGCGGTAGCTCCCGCGATCGGTGCGGTGCTCGAACGGCTCGGAGAGGAAGGTCGCGCCGCGCTGCTCGAGGAGCGCCATCGTCTGGTCGAGATCCTTCACGCGGAAGGAGAGGCTCATGATGCCCGCGGGGTGCTTCTTCAGGTAGCGCGCGGCCTTCGACGATTGGCGAAGGGGCGTCGACACGCAGACGCGCAGATCGCCGGCAGCGAAGACGACCGATTGCTGGCCGCTGCGCTCGACGAGCTCGTAGCCCGCGCGCGCGACCTCCACGAACCCGAAGCGCTCCGTGTAGAATTTCTGGCTTCGCTCGAGGTTTTCGACGACGAAGTGGTAGCTGTCGTAACCGAGGATTCCGATGTGCTCGCGCGCCATGGTCGCCGCATAGCACGAGCGACGGCCCATCCCAAAGCGCGCCGGCGACGGCATCGGCGGTGCGGCAACGTCGCGGCCCTTCGGACCGAACGGCCCCGTGGGCATGGCGCAGCGCGGCAGCGTTTCAGGAAGGGTGGGCGGCGCCCTCCGCGCCTTCGATCCATGCATGATGCATGGATCTGGCGACGACGAAGAGGCCCGCGCCCGCCACGAAGAGCCCGAGGCTCCCGGCCAGTTCGAGCGCGCCGTGCATCGCCCGCAAGCGGCTGTTCCAGAGCGCGGCGAAGAGCGCGTTGTGGAAGAGGGAAACGACGATCTGGACGACGACGAGGCCCAGGCCGACGTCGATCGCGCGGAGCCCCTTTCGGACGGAGAGCTCACGCGTGTTCGCCCGAACGACGAGCGCCGTCGTGCCGAGCGCCGCGAGCGTGATGACCCATCGAAGCACGCGGAGGGCGGAGGCGCCCCACGTCACGTGCTCCGAGAGCCACTGGCCGAGCGGCACGCGGGTCAAGAGGAGCGCGAGCCCGAGCCCCCAGAGCGCCGCCGAGAGCCGCGCGACGCGGCGCCGGAGCGTGCCGCGCTGCGAGTCGCCGCGAAGCGCACCGAAGAGCGCCCCGAGGACGACGAGGATCTGCCCGCAAAGCAAGAGCGGCGACGCGAGCGAAATCGCGGACCGCGCCGTCGCGCTCCCCGTGGGCACGCTCAGCGACACGTGCCCGACGACGCCCGCCGAGGACGCGTTCAAGAACGCCGAACCCACGAGCGCGACGGCGAGCGCAATCGCCATGAGGATCGTCCCCGCGCCCTCGAAGTGGAACGCGAGCGGCAGGAAGCTGGTCGACCGATCGCCGCCGGCCCCGTCGCCACGATCGAGCGTCGCCATCCGCCGACGCTTCGCTCCAGAGCTCTCCTTCATCTTCATCGCTTCGCCTTCATGAACCTTTTCTTCGTCGGCCGCCTCCCCCAAGGGCCGCGCGTCGCCGATTCCGACCGCATTTTCCACGATGCCCGCGGCTCCTCACGCGTTCTGCGCTCGAGCTTCATTTATCGAAAGCAAGACGTTCGATCTTCGACTAGAATGAAATCCTTTCCCGCGCGATCCCGTGCGGAGCGCCGTCGCCGTGATCCTTGGGCTCGGAGGCGCGGTATGCTAATCGCCGCGTCGGGTCGGCGAGGAGATCCCTTCGGGCGCGAACGCGTGCCGGTGGTCTCGTCGTTCCCGCCCTACCTGCAGCTTTGGAGGCGCGTTCGATGAGCCGTAAGCCCACCAAGTACGTATTCGTGACGGGCGGCGTCGTGTCGTCGATCGGCAAGGGACTGTCGAGCGCGTCGGTGGGCGCCTTGCTCGAAGCGCGTGGCCTGCGCGTCACGATCATGAAGCTCGACCCGTACATCAACGTGGATCCGGGCACCATGAGCCCGTACCAGCACGGGGAAGTCTTCGTGACCGACGACGGCGCCGAGACCGACCTCGATCTCGGGCACTACGAGCGCTTCACGAGCGCGCGCATGACCCGCGCGAACAACTTCACGACCGGACGCATCTACGAGGCCGTCATCTCGAAGGAGCGGCGGGGCGAGTACCTCGGCGCGACGGTCCAGGTGATTCCGCACATCACCGACGAGATCAAGAGCCGCGTGCGCGACGCCACCGAGGGCGCGGACATCGCCATCATCGAGATCGGCGGGACCGTCGGCGACATCGAATCGCTGCCCTTCCTCGAGGCGATCCGTCAGCTCAAGCTCGAGGCCGGGCCGCAGAACGCGGTCAGCGTCCACGTCACGCTCGTGCCGTACATCGAGACGGCGGGCGAGCTGAAGACGAAGCCGACGCAGCACGCCGTCAAGGAGATGCGCGAAATCGGCATCCAGCCCGACATCCTCATCTGCCGCACGAAGACGCCGCTGACGAAGGCCACGAAGGAGAAGATCGCGCTCTTCTCGAACGTGCCGGTCGAAGCCGTCATCAGCGCGATCGACGTCTCGTGCATCTACGCGCTGCCGCTGCATTTCCGCTCCGAGGGGCTCGACGAGCTCGTCGCCGAGCGGCTCAACATCTGGAGCCGGAGCCCCGACGTGACGGCGTGGCAGCGCATCGTGGAGCGCTCGACGAAACCCACGAAGGGCACGATCCGCATCGGCGTGGTCGGCAAGTACGTCCACCTCAAGGACGCGTACAAATCGCTCAACGAGGCGCTCGCTCACGGCGGGATCGCGAACGACGTGCGGGTCGAGCTCGAGTACATCGACTCGGAGCAGGTCGAGCGCGAGGGCGCGGAGAAATTCCTTTCGACCGTCGACGCGGTGCTCGTCCCGGGTGGGTTCGGCGATCGCGGGACCGAGGGGAAGATCCAGGCGATCGGGTACGCGCGCACGAACAAGATCCCGTTCTTCGGGATCTGCCTCGGCATGCAGCTCGCGGTCGTCGAGTTCGCGCGCAACGTCGCGGGGCTCGCGGACGCCAACTCGTCGGAGTTCGATCCGGACTCGAAGCACCCGGTGATCGATCTGATGCCCGATCAGCGCAACGTGCGTACGAAGGGCGCGACCATGCGCCTCGGCGGGTTCCCGTGCACGCTGCTCGCGGGCTCGGTCGCCGCCGACGCGTACGGGACGACGGAGATCAGCGAGCGGCACCGCCACCGCTACGAGTTCGCGAACGACTTCCGCGAGCCGCTGCAGAAGGCCGGGCTGACGCTCTCGGGGACCTCGCCGGACGGCAAGCTCGTCGAGATGGTGGAGCTGAAGGACCACCCGTATTTCGTCGGGTGCCAGTTCCACCCCGAGTTCAAGAGCAAGCCGACGGCGGCGCACCCGCTCTTCGCGCGCTTCGTGCGCGCGGCGCTCGAGAAGCAGACGACGCGGGCGCGCGAGACGCGACGGACGGCCGAGTCACCCTCGCACGTGAGCTGATCGCGGCGCGCGGAAGGCGACGGCCGCGACAGCGCGGCGAACGGCGGGCGGTGACGGGAGCCGACCGCCGCGCGCGGACGCGCCTTCAGAACACGTGGCCGATGACGGAGAATCGGATGCCGATCACGCGGTCGACGGTCGGCGAGAGCGCGGAGAACACGTTCGTCACGACGCCCATCCCGAGGTCGACCTTGCCCATCGTGTAGCGAAAGCCAGGGCCGATCGACAGGGCGTTGCGCTTCTTGTCGGGGACGTCCGCGCCGAAGAGGTAGAGCTGCGTCGCTTCGAGCGAGGCCTCGAGATCGCGGCGCGCGAGCACGCCGACGTGCAGGAGGAGGCGCGCGTTCGTCGAGACGGGGCGTGCGCCAGCGGTGTCGATGGCGATGTCGAGCCCCTGGCGCGCTTGCACGACGACGGGGCCTCGGATGATGCGGAGGTCGTAGGCCGGGCGGAGTGCGACGATCCCCGGCGTGAAGTACGACACGTCCGTCGGGTCGAAGGAGATGGCCGCGAGCGCCGCCGAGGCCGCGGGGCCGGTGCGGTCGAACGTCGCCGTCGGAGTGACCACGCCCAAGGTCGCGCCGAAGGCGAGCCACGTCGGTTGCGGGAAGGTCACGCGGACGTGCGCCTCGAGGTTTCCGAGCACGACCTTCGATCCGCCCGAGCCGTCCGGAGGGAGGCCCGCGGCGAGCGGGACGGTCGCGCCGACGTACAAGCGGCGCTGCGGGCCGACCCACGTCTCGCCGACGGCGCGGATCAATCCGAGCGCCGACGTGTCGCGGTTGTCCGCCGAGGGGATGCCGGCGCCGACCGTCCATTCGACCCCGGCGTTCGCGTTCGCGTGGCCGAGCTCGGGCATGGCGAGCGGCGCCGGCAGCCGGGGCGTGTCGACGTCGAAGCGCGATCGCGACAGCCGCATCGCCGCTTCGGGATCTTCGGGCACGCGCGCGTCTTCGGCGTCCTCGGCGTCTTCCTGCGCCCGCGCGGCGGGGCTGAACGCGCAGGAAAAGGCCACGAGCGATGCTGCCAGGGCGACGGCCGGCGCGCGTGGGAACCTCACGGCGCGACCGTAGAATCCTCCGCGCGGGGCGTCCAGATCATCCGGAACATGGCGAACACGGCGTCGACCGATCGGGGCCGGCTCAGCGGTCGTCGATGGCCACGAGCCCGTCGTCGAAGGCCTGGCGCATGGCTCGGTGGGTCGCGGCGTGGCCCGGGCGGAACGCGCGCACACGCCCTCGCGGAGGACCGCCGTAGAGGAAGAGATCACCCAGCAGATCGAGGAGCTTGTGGCGAACGGGTTCGTCGGCGGTGAACGGCGGACCCGCGGAGAGCACGCGGTCTTCGCCGACGACGACCACGCTCTCCGGCGACACGTGCGAGGCGAGGCCGCGTTCGAGGAGCATCGCCACTTCGTGCTCGAACCCGAACGTCCGCGACGGCGCGATGCGCGCAAGAAAGTCCGTTGCGTCGCCGTCGAAGCGGGTGGCGCGGGAGAGAAGGGACGAAGCGAAGTCGACCTCGACCTCGAGCGATGCATATGCATTCTGCACATGATTCGGATCGACGAAGAACTCGTAGACGCTCGCGTCGACCGCGATCCGGCCGGCGTTCACGACGCGGAGCTTCGGCGGGCGGGATGGGACGCCGAGCGCGCGAAGGGCTTCGGCGAACGCGCGCGCGCCGCCGTCGAGGAGCGGCACCTCGGGGCCTTCGAAGGTGATGGCCACGCCGTCGTGGACGCCGAGGCCGGCGAACGCCGCGAAGAGGTGCTCCACCGTCGCGACGCGGAACCTCCCGTCCAGCGTCGCGATCGTCGTGGAGCGGGTCGTGTCGACGACGCGCACGTCCTCGAGCGAGAGGGACTCGCAGTCGTTCGTGCGGAGCGCGAGCGGACCTCCGCGGCGCGCGAGACGGATCGCGGCGCGCGCGGCCGTGTGCAAGCCCTGCCCCTCGAGGCGGACGGCGCGCTCCGCGACGAGCGACGTCATGAGTCGTTCGCCCGGCGAGAGCGCCGGAAGAACGCGACGGCGGCGGCGCCGAGGACCAACCCGCCCGCTCCCCAAGCGCCGCGCATCCAGGGAGGCGGGGCCGGCCGGCGCTTGGCGACGCCGCGCGCGGTCGCGATCGACGCCTCGATCGGAGCTTGCCAGCGCATGGCGTCGTCGTCGCCGTAGACGGCCACGACGACGGAAAGACCCGTGTCGTCCGGGAACGCCAACATCAAGCGACGGTAGGCGATGGATCCCTTCGTGCACTCGCCCTCGATGAGGCCCACGCGGGCGCCGTCGGCGCGCTCACGCGTTTCGGTGCGAACGAGCTTCCAGGTGACGCCCTCGGCCGCGAGCATGGCGGGCATGCCGTCGGCGATCCGCTTCAGATCGGCGGGCTCGACGGTCCCCATCGTCGCCGAATGGGCCAGCGTGAGACGAACCATCGGCAACGAGAGCCCGCCGGGCGCCGGTCGATCCGCTCGGCCACCTCCCGACGGCGCGACGGCGATCCATTCGCGCTCGCCCTCGGGCGGCCGCGTGAGCTTCGGCGCCTGCTCCGTCATGTCGACGGGGCCGACGGACTGACCCACGTTCTCGACGAACCCCTCGGGCGGGACGTAGACGAACGGCTCGCCGGCCGGCTCGCTCCGCGGAACCATCAGCCAAGGTCCGACGAGCGCGAACACGATGCCGACGACGATCGCAGGCCAAAACCGAGCCAACATGGCGGGGAGCTTACAGCGCTTCGTCTCGCCCGCGCGGTGGATTCGATGGTCGAGGAACGGTCGAGCAGGACGCATTTCCTTCGACGCCGTACGCGGCGTGGCCTAGGTTTCGTGCATCATGCATGCGAACGCGCGCCCCCACGTGCGGCACGTGCTCGTCGCCGCGATCGGGCTCGGCGCCGTGGTTTCGTGCCACCGAGCGACGACCACGACGACCGGCGACGCCGGCGCGACCTCGAGCTCGAACCTGCCGCCGCTTCGTGTCGCCGCGGCCGCCGATCTCGCGCGCACGCTCCCCGAGATCGGGACCTCGTTCGAGCGGACCCACGGCCGGCGCGTCGAGGTGACGTTCGGCGCGTCGGGGATGCTCGCCAAGCAGCTCGCCCAAGGCGCGCCCTTCGACGTCTTCCTCTCCGCCGACGCATCGTTCGTCGACGACGCGGTGAAGAGCGGCGCGTGCATCGCCGACACGAAGCGCACCTACGCGCGCGGACACCTCGCGCTATGGACGAAGGACGAGGCGCTCCGGCCGAACGACGTGCGCGATCTCGTGGATGCAAAATACAAGAAAATCGCCATCGCCAACCCGGAGCACGCCCCCTACGGACGCGCGGCGAAGCAAGCGCTCACCTCCGCCGGTGTTTGGTCGAACGTCGCGCCGCGCGTCGTCTACGGCGAGAACGTCGGGCAGACGCTCGCCTTCGCGCAGACGGGCAACGCCGAAGTCGCCATCGTCGCGCAATCCTTGGTGGCCGACGAGCCGGCGCACGTCCGGGCCATCGAGCCGGCGCTCCACGAGCCCCTCGAACAGTCGCTCGTCGTGTGCCAGGGAGGCGCGAACGGAGGGGATCGCGCGGGCGCGCGGGCGTTCGCCGATTTCATGGGCGCGGCGCAGGCGCAGGCGATCCTGATGGCGCACGGCTTCTCCGCTCCGAAGGAAACCTCGCCTTCGCCCGCGCAGGACGCCTCCCCCGCGCCTTGAGCCCGCGAGAGTCCGGCCGCAGCCCGCCGCGACGCTTCGTCCAGGCACGAATTCGAGGCTCGACGAAGGCGCGATGCCTGAAGGAGAATCGGCGCGAGCATCGTCGGCCGTGGAGCTCTCTCCCCTCTTCCTCTCGTTCGAAGTCGCGACGATCGCGACCCTCGTGGCTGCGATCGTCGGCGTCGCCGTCGCAGGCGTCCTCGCGAACGCGCGGTTTGCCGGGCGCGACGTCCTCGAGGTCATCGCGACCGCGCCGCTGATCCTCCCGCCGACCGTCCTCGGCTACTACCTGCTCGTCCTCCTCGGCCGTTCGAGCGCCATCGGCCGAGCGTACGAGGCGCTCACCGGATCCTCGATCGTCTTCACGAAAACCGGCGCGGTCGTCGCGGCGACGGTGGGCGGGCTGCCGTTCGTCGTCCGGCAAAGCCGCGCGGCGTTCGAAAGCGTCGACCCGACGCTGCTCGACGCGGCGCGATCGCTCGGCGCGACGCCACTACGTGCATTCTGCACCATTCAATGCCCGCTCGCCGTTCGTGGGATCGCCGCCGGCCTCGTCCTCGCGTTCGCGCGCGCGCTCGGTGACTTCGGCGTGACGTTGATGCTCGCCGGGAACATCCCTGGTCAGACGCGGACGGCGTCGCTCGCCATTTACGACGCCATCCAATCGCGTCACGAAGGGGACGCGTGGGCGAACGTGATCGTACTCACGGTCGTCGCGCTCACCCTGCTCTACGGCGTCGGCAAAGGGACGCGCCGCTCGGCGGCCCCATGAAGACCGAGGAGCAAAGCGCCGTCGCCGGTGGGGCCGGGACCGGCTCCGAAGAGAAGCTCTCCGTTCGCATCCGCCAACCGGTCCACGACTTCACGGTCGACGTGGCGTTCGACGTACCTCCCGGCGTCACCGTACTCTTCGGCCCGTCCGGCTCGGGGAAGACCACGATCTTGAAGTGCATCGCGGGGATCGCGGCGCCAGAGCGCGGACGCGTCGCGATCGGCGACGACGTGTGGTTCGACGACGGACGGAGCACGGACGTTCCCGCCCATGCGCGCCGCGCCGCGCTCGTGTTCCAGTCGCTCGCGCTCTTCCCTCACATGACGGCCGCGGCGAACGTCGCCTACGGCGTGCCGCGCGACGTTCCGAAGGCCGAGCGCACGACCCGGGCCCGCGAGATGCTCGCGCGCATGCACGTCGCGCACCTCGAAACACGACGGCCGGCCACCTTCTCCGGCGGCGAAGCCCAGCGCGTGGCGTTGGCTCGCGCGTTCGCGATGTCCCCCCGCGTGCTCTTGCTCGACGAGCCCTTCTCGTCGCTCGACGCCGTCGTCAAGGACGCGCTGCTCGACGAGACCCGGGCATGGATTCGGCGCGCTGGCGTCCCCGCACTCGTCGTCACCCACGATCCACGCGAGGCCGAGCGCCTCGGCGCGCGGACGATTCGCATCGAACGAGGGCGCGTCGACGACGGGTGACGACGAAGGCGCGTCGAGGGCAGGTCTCGACGAGGGTGCGTCGAAAGGAATGACGCGCCCTCGGGGGTGGCCTCAGGGTTTCTTCGTCGCGCGCTCGACGTGGATCGGCGCACGCACCGCGCATTCGGCGGGGCAAAGGCCGTGCAACGGCACCTCGACGCTGACCGTGTAGTCGCCGCTCGGCAGGAGCGTGGGCGCGGTCTTCGGCACGATGCGACGCCCGGCGTCGTCCTTGTAGATGGGCATGGGCGGCGGGATGCGGAGCGCCCACCACGACACGGCGTGCGTGAGCTTGGCCCCCGGCGCGAGCCGCACGCGCATCAGCTTCGGCGTGGGCTCGGGCACGACGGTCGACGGCAAACCGTCGACGTTGTGGTCGCGCGTGTCGAGCGTGCGGACGTGAAACGAGAGACGATGGCCTTCGGCCGCCGGCCCCTTGGGCGCCGGGACGCCTCCGAGGCGGGTCCAATCCGGCTTGACGCCCGTGGTCGTCGAGGGGACGTCGAAGACGAGCACGGCCTCCGACTTCGACGTGTTGGTGATCACGAGCCGGAAGATCACGTTCGTCCCCGCCGGCACCGAGGGCAGATCGGGCGACAGCGTGATCGCCACGCGCTTGACGGCTTCCCGGTTCACCTCGTCACCGGCTTCGTCGACGAAGCACGCGGGGTCCGACGCGAGCATCTCGAGGCTCCCGGACTTCGCGCACCCGTCGGGCTTGCGCGGTTCGGCGATCGGACCGGAGTCGGCCGCAGGGATCGGTCGTATGGGCTTCGGTTTCGCGCGTTCGTCGACGCACGAGGCGAGGAAGATCGCGGCAAGGGCGAACTTCGACGGGCGCGCACGAAGGTCGGGCGTCACGGGACGACGCCTCGGCTCGAAAGGCGGAGACCGATCGGCAGATCTTCGCCCAAGATCGCCGCGCGCTCGTCGTCGTCGACGGACACGAGCTCCCGAACGGCGGTGATCCACGCCGGCTTCGCCCCCTGCGCTTCGAGGCGTCGAACGATCTCGCGGCGGAGCCGTTCGCCGACGTCGCGCGCGCGATCGTCGGTGACGCGCGCGAGCTGCACGGCCGCGTGGGGCGCCGTCGGCACCTTCGACCAATCGAGCCGAAGGAGCCGCTCGATCCACGGCTCGACGACGGAGACGGAGACGACGTGATGCACACTCGCGTAGAGCGGGACACGCGCGCCGACGCGGGCGAGCCACGACCAGAGGCGCGGATCGTCCGACGTCCATGTCCGTTCGACGAGCCACTCGCCGAGCGCGGCACGACGCGCCGCGGGCACGCGCTCGAACGAAGCGAGTGTCGCGAGGAGCTCGTCGATCGCGAGCGGCGGCCGCTTCGGCTTCTTCAGCCCGGCCTCCGGAGGCGCGACGGCGCCATCCATGGCGTCGCGGAAGGAGATCTGCATCGCCTCCGTCATCCCTCCGGACATGCGACGGAAGGCGATGAAGAACTGCTGATGCCCGCGCGCTTCGTTCGGGAACGCGAGCCGTCCCTCGAAGAGCGGGAAGGCCCTTGCGACACGTGCTTCGTCGGTCGGATCTCCGAACCCGGGCCGCAAACCGTAGCCCAACAAGAGCCAGAACTGGCGCTCGTGCACGTCGGATCGACGGCGCGCGCCGGGATTTTCGAGGAGGAGGTCGACGAGGGCGCGCGAGACCGTCATCGTCCAGGTCGATCGCTCGCCGAGCGCCTTCTCGAGATCCCGCACGACGTCTTTGACCGCGCGATCGTCGGCCGTCGGCTTCTTCCCGAACACGGCGAGGACGATGCGTTCCATCTCCGCGCGCTTCGTCGCCGCGAGGGGCCCCGCGCCTTCGACGACGGGCGCGACCGACGCCGGCGGCGGGAGGCTCGTCGATCGCGTCGCCTCGCGGAGCTGGAACTCGAGCTGGAAGCGGCGTCGCTCGGCGGACGCACCGACGCTCTCGGTGCACGAGAGCGCCACCTGTCCGGTCGGCAAGAGCTCGCCGCCGAGGTGGACGGGGAGCACGCTCTCCTTCGTCGACGCGGCGATCCGTGTCACGACGGGCGGGAGACGCTCGAAGGCGTCGTCGTCGAGGGCGACGATGGCGCCGGCCTCGTCGAGGGCGACGTCGGACGCGTACAAATCGAAACGTACGGATCGACCGACGACGAGCTCGAACGCGCGACCGGCCTCGTGGTGTTCGCCCTCCTTCGCGCCGCGTGGAACGATGCACACGGCGCGCGCGGCGTCCGCCTTCGACTCCGACGCGAGGGCGACGTAGTAGCCGCGCGAGGTGCTGCTCTCGACGCGGAAGAAGCGGCCATGGCGCGAGAGCCCGTAACGAACGGCGCCGCGCGCGACCGCGACGATCGGATCCGAGCTCGGGAGCTCTCGGCACGGCGGACTTCCAGCGGGGATCAGCGACGCGAGGAGCGCTTCGGCGATCGGCCGCGCATGAAAGACGCCTCCGTTGAAGAGGACGGCGTCGGGCGCGCCGCTCGGAAGCTCGGAGGCGTGGCGGCGCAAGAACTGCCGCACGTGGCGCGTGATCGCCGGCTCGCGCTCGTACGGCAGACCGAAGGCGACGAACGCGCTCTTCGCGCGCAACGGCTCGTCGCCCGTCACCTCCGGGAAGAACCCTTCGACGACGACGCGATCGACGTCGTCCTTCGTCAAGGTGGCCGAGCGTGCGCCCGAGACGAGCTTGCTTCCTCGGCCGAGCACGGACACGCGCGCCTCGTCCGCGCCGCCGGCGAAGAGGCGCTCTTTGGCCGCGCGGCACGATGCCACGAGCTGCGCGAGCGCGTCGGGTGCGAGGGGTTCGGAACCTCCGAGCCGCGACTCGGCGAGGTGCGCGAGGGCGAGGTCCATGTTGTCGCCGCCGAGCAGGATGTGTCGGCCGACGGCGGCGCGTCGAACGTGGAACGGCGCGGGTTCAGGCGCCGGCGCGACGACCATCAGCGAAAGATCCGTCGTCCCTCCGCCGACGTCGCACACCAGGACGCGTCGCTCGCCTTCCGCCGCGAGCTCGCGAAGCGCACGCTCGTCGCTCATCGCATCGTAGAACGCGGCGGTCGGCTCTTCGAGCAAGGTCGGCCTCAGCCCGACGTCCTCCGCCGCGCGGAGCGTCAACGCGCGCGCGACGTCGTCGAACGACGCGGGGAGCGTGACGACGACCTCCTGTTCGGCGAGCGGCGCCTCCGGGTGCGCGCGATCCCACGCGTCCCGGACGTGCGCGAGGATGCGCGCGCTCGCGTCGACGGGCGAGACGCGCGGCGCTCCGGCCTCGTCGGGAGCGCCCCACGGCAAGATCGGCGCGAGCCGATCGACCGCCGCGTGCGAGAGCCAGCTCTTGGCCGAAGCGACGAAGCGCCCCGCGGTCTCGACGCCGCGTCGGAGAGAAAGCTCGCCGACGATCCACGCCGGATCGCCCTCGACCTCGCCCGGCAAGGGCGCGTAGAGCGCCGACGCGAGCAAGGGCCGCGGCTCGACCGTCCCCGGCGCCACGAGCTGGGGTACGGGAAACACGGTCGGCTCTTCCGATCCGTCGACCTTCGCCGAAGCGACGACCGTGTGCGTCGTCCCGAGATCGATGCCGACGACGAACACCGCGCTCATGCCGTCTGGACGCCGTCCGGTTCTCCGCTCGCGCGGACGCTGAGCTCGACCTTCCAGCGCTCGTCCTTCGATTTCGGTTCGACGGGCACCGCTTCGAGCAGGAGCGTCCCCACCTCCGTGATCGACGCGCGAAGGGTCACGGGCACGACGTCGCCTTCCGCGCGCCCCTCGGCGGGGAGATCGACCTGGATCTGCGGCAGCTCCTCGAGCTCGTCGCGACGCCACCGCTCGAGCGCGGCGCCCACGCCGTCCTTGCGCCGCACGCTCGAGCCGAAGAAGCGGAAGTTGACCTTCTCGCCGACGACGACGCCGAGCTCGCCGCCCGGCACCTCCACCGAGCTCCCCTCTTCCATGCCGAATGGCGCCACGCAGAGCGCGGTGACCGGCGGCGCGAGCCCCGGCACGGCGGGCACGGCCCCTTCGATGCCGACGTAGTATGCGCGCGGGATGCCGCCGCGGATGCGCACGCCTTTGCCGTGGCGCGAGAGTCCGTAGACCGTCGCGCCGCGCGCCACCGCGAGATCGAGATCGTTGCCCTCGAGGACGCGCGTGGCCTTCCCGCCGTCCGATTCGAGCCACGCGTCGATGCACGCCTTCAGGCGATCGCGGAGCGCGCCGCTCTTCATGACGCCGCCGTTGAAGAGAATGCGTGTAGGATGCACCATCGTGGCCGACGCGCTGGACACTCCGCCGATGCGGGACAGTGCGTCGGCGTGACGCGCGAGGAGCGCCGCCAGGTGCTTCGTCACGGCGGGATCTTGCGCGTACGGCAGGCCGAGCTGGGTCAAAGCCGCGCGCGTGCGCACTTGCGGGCGCACTTCGCGCTCGACGATCGGGAAGAAACCCTCGACGATCGTCGCGCCGACCTCTTCGGCGGTGAGCGACGAGCGGAGCGTCGAACCGACGAGCTTGCTCCCCTTGCCAGCGATGGCGATGGGCACGGCGGTGGCTTCTTGCCCGCCGAGGAGGCGCTCTTTGGCGACGCGCACCGCGTGCTGGAGCGCGACGCGCTGGAAGCGATCGAGCTCGAGGCTCCGGCCTTCGGCTTCGGCCTCGTCGATCATCTTCTGCTCGACGACGTGCGCGAGCAGCATGTCCATGTTGTCGCCGCCGAGCAGGATGTGATCGCCCACGGCGACGCGCTCGAGCACGAGCTCCCCATCCTTTTCGAGCGCGGCGATGACCGAGAAGTCCGTCGTACCGCCGCCCACGTCGACGACGAGCACGACGTCGCCGACCTGCACGCTCTTGCGCCACCCTTCGCCTTGCGACGAGAGCCACGCGTAGAACGCCGCCTGCGGCTCCTCGAGGAGCGTGAGGTTCTCGAGCCCCGCGGCGAACGCGGCCTCCGTCGTCAGCTCGCGCGCGGACGCGTCGAACGACGCCGGCACCGTGAGCACGATCTCTTGCTTGCCGAGCGCGAGCTCGGGATCGCCCTTCGCGACCGCCTGGTCCCAGGCCTCGACGAGGTGCTCGAGGTAACGGAACGACACCTCGACCGGGCTGATGCGCTCGACGTCCTCGGGCGCGCCGGGCGGCAGGATCGCGCCCCGCCGATCGACGGTCGGGTGCCCGAGCCAGCTCTTCGCGCTCGCGACGACGCGCGCCGGTGCGTCGAGGCCACGCGCGCGTGCGTGCTCGCCCACGGCATAGGTCCGCTCCGGATCCCACGGGAGTGCCGCCGGGCCTTCGCTCGGATGTACAATGTACAAAAAAGACGGCAAGAGCTCCCGCGCTTCGACCGCGCCTTGCGCGACGAGCTGCGGAACCGCGAGCACCGAGACGGCGGCCGGGGCGTCACTTCCCGCACCGTCGCCATCGTCGCCGCTCGCGATGGGTGCGTAGGCCAGCGCCGTGTGCGTCGTCCCGAGGTCGATGCCGACGACGTAGCGCGCGCTCACAGCTCCACCTCGGCCTGCGCGACGATGCGGGCGTCGTGCTTGCCGACGCTCTTCGGGAGCGAGATCGACGCCACCCGCCACCCGCGGTGTCGGAGCGTGCCGGTGTAGGGCGCCGTCCCGCGAACGTCACCCGTGAGCTTCACGGCCTCGGCATCGAAGCCTTCGGCGAGCGTCACGCGCGCGCCTTCGTCCTCGGCGCGAACCGCCTCGAGCTTGACGTGATCGCGGAGCGCTTTGCGGCACCCGGCGTGGACGACCCGCGCCGCCGCGCCGATGTCGGCGTCGGCGAAGCTCGCGACGTCTTCCTCGAGGAAATCCACGAGCCGCCCCTCGCGCTGCAAGAGCGCGAGAAGCTGCAACGCCGCTTCGTCGTCGGCGCGCTCGGGCGAAGGAGGCGCGGACGCTCTTTCTCTCGACGCGCCCGCCGCGTTCGCCGACGACGCGCTCTTCGCCTTGGCGGACGGCTCGGCCGTGGGCTCGGGCAGCGCGGGCGCAGGTGCCAGACCGGCCGAACCGGCCTGGAGCCGAGCCGCGTATGCGCCGTCGAACAGCACGCGGAAGAAGCAAACCCAGGCGAACCAAAGACGCGTGAAAAAGGGCAGCGAATCGCCCGACGAAGATCCGGTCACGGCGCGCACTCTAGAGCGCATTTCCGGGCCCCGCCACGCCGAATCCGGCACGCCGAATCCCTCCGACGGACCGCCCGAGCCACCCCCGCGCGAACCGCTTTTCGCGCGGCTTTCGGCCTGGAATGCGCCCCGCGCGCGCCGCAAGGTTGCCCTCGCGCACGCGTTTCGCTAGAGCCTAACTTCGAGACCATGGCACAGAAGCGCATCCATCTCGTGGTTCGCGGACGCGTGCAGGGCGTGTATTTCCGCGCGGCGACCCAGCGCGAAGCCCGACGGCTCGGCATCACGGGCTGGGTCCGCAACCGCCCCGACGGCAGCATCGAGCTCGTCGCGGAGGGCGACGAAGACTCCATCAAGGAGCTCTCGAGCTGGGCGCATCACGGTCCATCGGCCGCGCGCGTAGACAGCGTCGACGTACGCTGGCGCGGCTACACCGGCGAATTCCCAGAATTTCAGATCGTCGAATAGACGTCGCCGGCTTCACCGCGGCACGCCGTTCGCCCAGCACACAAGAGACCTCAGTCGTCGAAGAGCCGCTCGGCGGACGTGACGGTCACGGCGTGCTCGAGCCATCTTTCGATGCTCGTCGAGATCGAGGCGCTCGAGCCCGCCCAACGCGGCTTTCGCGATGGAGCTCCGGGCGATTGCGGAACAGCATGAGCAGCGCTTCGTGGAGGAGCGAAGGCATCCGCGAGAGCTTCGGCCCGAGTGCGCGGGAGGTTCGGCCGCGGAAAAGAAAAAAGCGACGAGCCCCATGCAGGACCCGTCGCTCTTTCATGCCTTCGTTCGCACGAAGGGGCGAAGACTCAGCCGGCGGCGGCTTCGTTCTTCGCGGGCGCGTCGCCGACGAGCTCGATGAAGACGAGCGGCGCGTTGTCGCCGCGGCGCTGGCCGAGCTTGACGATGCGCGTGTAGCCGCCCGGACGCGAGGCGAAGCGCTTGCCGAAGTCGACGAGCACCTTCTCGACGAGGTCGACCTTCTTCGTCTCGCCGCCCTTCTCGACGCGCGTTCCCCAGCGGGGGAGGTACGCGGCGAGCAGGCGCTTGGTCGCGAGGCGACGCGCCTTGTCCGTGTCCGAGAGCTTCTCTTGCGGCGTGTACGCCACTTCGCCGAGGCGGCGCGCCTTGGTGATCAGGCGCTCCGCGACGATGCGGAGCTCCTTCGCCTTGGCGTCGGTCGTCTCGATGCGCTCGTGGAGCACGAGGTTCGCGGCCAGGTTACGGAACATGGCCTTACGGCTGCTGGTGTTTCGGTCGAACTTCCGACCCGCATTCTGATGTCGCATGACGTTCTTTGATCCGCGTTCGAGTGGGTTCTCGCCCCGGGGCCGCGCGCGGCGGCCCGGGACGAGAGAAAATCAGTTCTGAGCCTGCTGCGCCTTCCAGCGCTCGAGCATCTGGGGCCAGTTGTCGATCTTCATGCTGAGAGCGAGCCCCATGTTCTGGAGGATCTCTTTGATCTCCTTGAGGCTCTTGCGGCCGAAGTTCTTCGTCTTGAGCATGTCCTGCTCGGAGCGCTGAACGAGCTCGCCGATGAGCGTGATGTTTGCATTCTGCAAACAATTCGCGGAGCGGACGCTGAGCTCGAGCTCGTCGACGGAGCGGAACAGGTTCTCGTTGAGCGGCTCTTCCTCGGACGTGCCCTGGACGTACGACGTCTCCTCGGTCTCCTCGAAGTTGATGAAGATCGAGAGCTGCTCCTTGAGGATCTTCGCGGCGTACGCGACCGCGTCTTGCGGCTTCACGCTGCCGTTCGTCCAGACCTCGAGGGTCAGCTTGTCGTAGTCCGTGACCTGGCCGACGCGGGCGTTCGTCACGGTGTAGTTCACCTTGCGGACGGGCGAGAAGAGCGCGTCGATCGGGATGGTGCCGATCGCCATCGTCGGCGTCTTGTTCTTCTCGGCGGGGACGTAGCCGCGGCCCACGTTGACCGTGAGCTCCATCGACAGCGGGCCCTTCTTGTCGAGCGTCGCGATGAGGTGGTCGGGGTTCAGGACCGTGAGGCCTTCGACGAGCTGGATGTCGCGCGCGTAGACCGGGCCGGGGCCTTCCTTCTCGATGCGGACCGTGTAGGTCTTCGCGGTCGCCGCCCGGAGGACGACTTCCTTGAGGTTCAGGATGATGTCGGTCACGTCTTCGACGACGTCGCCGATCGTGGTGAACTCGTGCAGCGCGCCGTCGATGCGGACGGCCGTGATGGCCGCGCCCTGGAGCGACGAGAGGAGCACGCGGCGGAGCGAGTTGCCGAGCGTGATGCCGTAGCCGCGCTCGAGCGGCTCGCACGTGAAGCGGCCGTAGAATTCCGTGAGGCTCTCCTGCTCGAGCTGGATGCCGCGGGGACGGATGAGATCCCGCCAGTTGCGAGTCACGATGTTGCTCATGCGATGGCTCCTCTTTCGTTGCTTCGGTTCACGCGGCGATCCCGTCGTGCCTTCGAACCCGCTCTCCGGCCACGACCGTCGCCCGCCCGTGTTGGGGACGCGCTTTGTAGCGGAAGTGCGGAAAAACGCAAGAGGGCCCGGAAAAACCCGTGCTCGATCGGCCCCCGGCGGGGTGTCGGTGACCATGGGAGGCCGTCGGCCGCGGTCGGAGGGCGTCGGGGGCGGTCGGAGCGAACTCGTGGCGCGATGCGCAATGGGCTTGGCCGAGCTCGCCCGACCCTCCGTACAATGAACGAAGGCTTTGGAGAACACGGTCCTATGCGCGTGTCGAACGTCTTGGGAATGGCTTTGGGTGGTGCGGTCGGTGCCGTCGCCATCGCGTGCGGTTCGAGCTCGGGTGTCAGCGAGTTCGAGGCGATCGATCGGAACCAGTCGGCGCAGAACGAAACGGACGGCGATCCGCCGCCGGTCGGGAACTTCGACGACGACGCCGGGCGCGACGGCGCGACCAAACCGCCGAGCGACGACGGCGGAGCGTGCGCGACGGTGACGGCGGAGGCCAAGCTCACGCCCGTCAACCTCGTCGTCATGTACGACCGCTCGGGCAGCATGGGCGACACGAACGAGAACCCCAACTACGACCCCGCGAAGCGCTGGATCCCCGTCGGCGAGGCGATGAAGGCGTTCTTCGGCGATCCTTCGTCCGCCGGCTTGAACGCGGCGCTGAAGTTCTTCCCGGATCCCGCCAACTCGTGCAGCGGGAGCGACTACGAGACGCCGGACGTCGCGCGAACGGCCCTGCCCTCGTCGACCCTCGTCACGACGGTCGCGGACGCGAAGCCGAAGGGCGACACGCCGACGCGCGCCGCCGTGGCCGGCGCCATCGTGCAAGCGAAGGCCATCCGCGACGCGCACCCCGACGAAAAGACCGTCATCGTCCTCGTCACGGACGGCGAGCCCTACGGGTGCGGGATCTACAACGACACGCAGTCGAACGCCGAGGCGCAGCTGGTCGCCCAGGACGTCGCGAAGGTCGTGTCCGAGGTCAACACGTACGTCATCGGCATCGGCCCGAGCGTCGGGAACTTGCAAGCGGTGGCGACCGCGGGCGGGACGACCGCGTTCCAAGTCGAGGTCGGGAGCGCCCCGAAGACGACGAGCGATCTGCTCGACGCGATGGCGGCCATCCGCGACAACCTCGCCCGGTGCGACTTCGACATCCCCGCCCCGCCGGACGGCCGGACGCTCGACTTCGACAAGGTCTTCGTGACGTTCACGCCCGGCAGCGGCGCCCCGAAAACGCTGCCCTACAGCGCCGATTGCTCGGATCCGAACGGCTGGCACTTCGACGACGCGAAGGCCCCCAAGAAGGTCCTCCTCTGCACCTCGACGTGCGACACCGTCCGCGCGGACAAGGGCGGCCAAATCAACGTCGCCTTCGCCTGCGAAAACCGCCCCGACGCCGAAGTGAAGTAACGGTAACGACGCGGTAAAATAAAAAGAGCGCCCAGACCACGAAGGTCGGGCGCTCTTCTCAGCTCGTCTCTTAACGCGACGTTCTGAAGTGACGAGGTCGGGCTGTGCCGAGATCGTCGGTGAGGCCAAGGAGGGCGCCCGGAGCGGCCTACTGGCCGTGAGGACGCCCGACGCCGGCATCGCCGGCGAGATCGGTGCAGACCGACTTCGTCACACGCGGCGGCGCTTGGGGGGGCGGCAACCGTTGTGCGGGACGGGCGTGACGTCACGGATGAGCGTGACCTTGAAGCCCGCCGTCTGGAGCGCACGGAGCGCGCTCTCGCGGCCCGCGCCCGGTCCCTTGACGAACACCGCGACGGAGCGCATGCCGTGCTCCATCGCGCGGCGCGCCGCTTCTTCGGCCGCGAGCTGCGCCGCGAACGGCGTCGACTTGCGCGAACCCTTGAAGCCACGCGAGCCGGCGCTCGACCACGCCACGGCGTTGCCGTTGACGTCCGTGATGGTCACGGTGGTGTTGTTGAACGTCGACTGGATGTGCGCGATCCCCGTCGAGATGTTCTTCTTGACCTTCTTCTTGACCTGCTTGCCTTTGCCCGCAGCCGCCTTCGCAGTCGCCATGACTTAACTCCGAATCTCGATTCTTGGGAAAACGGCCTTCACTACTTGCGCGGCGCGCCGCCGCCACCACGCGAGAGGACGCCCTTGCGGGGACCCTTGCGCGTGCGCGCGTTCGTGTGCGTGCGCTGGCCGTTCACCGGCAGGCCACGACGATGACGGAGGCCGCGGTAGCAACCGAGGTCCATCAGACGCTTGATGTTCATCTGCACTTCGCGGCGAAGATCGCCTTCGACGCGGTACTCGGTCTCGAGGAGCTCGCGGATCCGCTTGATGTCGCCCTCGGAGAGCTCTTCGGTGAGCTTGTTCTCCGGGATGTTCGCCTTCTTGCAGATCTCTTTGGCGAGCGTACGCCCGATTCCGTAGAGGTACGGAAGGGCATACGCGATGTGCTTGTGACGGGGGAGGTCGACGCCAGCGATACGGGCCATGGTTTCTTCTCAGCTCAGGGATGTGGAGGAACGATGCCGCTCAGCCTTGGCGCTGCTTGTGGCGAGGGTTGCCGCAGATGATGCGGACCACGCCCTTGCGACGGACGACCTTGCACTTATCACAAATCTTCTTGACGGACGGACGGACCTTCATGACTCACTCCGAGACTTGTTCTCGCTCGACTTGGAACTTCGAAACCGCGGTTGTCGTTCCTCGTCGGATTACTTGTGCCGGTAGGTGATCCGGCCGCGACTGGGATCGTAAGGGCTCACTTCGACGGTGACGCGATCGCCAGGGAGAATTCGAATGTAGAACTGCCTCATTCTTCCGCTGATCGTCGCGAGCACCACGAGGCCATTGTCACATTTCACGCGGAACATCGCGTTCGGGAGCGCCTCTTGGACGGCGCCATCGAACTCGAGCTTGTCGCCCTTGGGCTCTTTCCGCTCACGACGTTCGCTCATTCACCCAGCCTACTTTCCTCACCCTCGCTCGGACCGATCCTGAAACCGCACAGACGGTCCCGGGTTCGATCCAAATCTTTCGTACTGCTTCAGCCCGCTGCCTCGATGGCGGCGAACACTCGTTTCGTGACTTCGTCGACGTTCCCGACCCCGTCGATCCGACGAAGCAGGCCTGATTTCTCGTAAAACGGGAGCAGGTCTGCGGTCATCTTCTCGTAGACGTCGATGCGGTTCCGGACGGTCTCTTCGCGATCGTCCGGACGATGCTCCAAATCGGCGTCCGGGGGGGGTGGCTTATACTTCAAGTGGTAAATCTGTCCAGTGCGTTTGTCGGTTCGACGAAGCACGGCCCGTTCGACGAGCAAATCCTTCGGAACCTCGAGCGCCAGGACGACGTTCAGCTTCTGACCGCGCGACGCGAGCAGCTCGTCGAGCGCCGTCGCCTGCGGCACCGTGCGGGGGAAGCCGTCGAGGAGGAAGCCTCCCTTGGCGTCCGCCTGATCCGTGCGCCCGCGGATGAGATCGATGACGACCTCGTCGGGGACGAGCCCGCCGCCGGCCATCTTCTCCACGAGCTCCTTCGGGAGCTGCCCGCTCGCCTTCGCGGCGCGCAGCATGTCTCCCGTCGAGATCTGCGGGATCGACCACTTCTCGCAGACGAGCTTCGCCTGCGTCCCTTTGCCTGCCCCCGGAGGGCCGACGAACACGAGCCTCATCCGACGTCCCTCCTGCCGCGAACGCGCGTCGCGCGTCCTCCGCCCCCGGAAAGGCCTTCGTAGTTGCGCGTGATGAGGTGGGCTTCGATCTGCGCGACGGTGTCGAGCGCGACGCCGACGACGATCATGATCGAGGTGCCGCCCCAACGGAACGGAACCTTGAAGTACTCGCTGATGACCGAGGGGACGACGCACACCGCCGCGACGTACAGCGCGCCGCCGACCGTGATGCGGGTCATCACCTTCTCGATGTACTCGGCCGTCTGCTTGCCCTGGCGGATGCTCGGAATGAACGCCTGCTGCTTCTTCAGGTTGTCCGCGACGTCGACCGGCTGGAACGTGACTGCCGTGTAGAAGAAGCAGAAGAAGACGATGAGCAGGACGTAAAAGATGTTGAACACCCAGTCGCCGCGGTCGAGGCTCTGCTGGAGCAGCGCCATCCCCGGGACATGCATGCCCGCGAGCGTCGCCGGGAACGCGAGCAAGGAGCTCGCGAAGATCGGGGGGATCGTGCCCGCGGTGTTGACCTTGAGCGGGAGGTGCGCGGTCTGGCCGCCGTAGACCCTACGGCCGACGGTCCGGCGCGCGTAGTAGATCGGGATCTGCCGCTGCCCGCGCTCGAAGAACACGATCGTCGCGACCGTCGCGATGACGACGATGCCGACCGCGAACAGGTTGAGCGGCTGGATCGAGCCCTTGTGGGTCTGGAAATAGCCGAGGACACCGCCCGGGATGTCCGTGACGATGCCGGCGAAGATGATGAGCGAGATGCCGTTGCCGATCCCGCGCTCGGTGATCTGCTCGCCGACCCACATGATGAACGCGGTGCCGGTCGTGAGCGTGATGATCGTCATCAGGCGGAACGGCCAACCCGCGTGGGTGACGACGTCGCCCGTGGCGCCGCCCGCGAAGTCCTGGTTGTTCAGGGCCTCGAGGCTCATCGCGATCGTGAGGCTCTGGAAGACGCTCAGCGCGACGGTGCCGTAGCGCGTGTACTGGTTGATCTTCCGCGTGCCCTGCTCGCCCTCCTTACGGAGCTCGTCGAGCGGCTTCCACACCATCGTCAGCAGCTGGAGCACGATGCTCGCGCTGACGTACGGCATGATGCCGAGGGCGAAGATCGACAGGTTCGAGAGCGCGCCGCCCGAGAACATGTTGAAGAAGCCGAGCAGACCCCCGCTCGACTTGCTCACGACGGCCTTCATCACGTTCCGGTCGACACCGGGGATCGTGACGAAGGCGCCGATGCGATAGATCGCGAGCATCGCCAGCGTGAAAACGACACGCCGCCGGAGCTCCGGCACCTTGCCGATGTTCGAAAAGCCGGCGAAGAGGCGCATGGAGGTCGCCGCTCACTCCGCCGCTGCGGCGGCCTGCGCGTGCGCGAGAAGGACGGTCTTTCCGCCGGCCTTCGTGATCTTCTCTTGGGCGCTCTTGGAGAACGAGTGGGCCGTCACCGTGACGGCCTTGGTGAGCTCGCCGCGGCCGAGGACCTTGATGCGGTCGAACTTGCCCTTGATGATGCCCTGCGCACGGAGCGCGGCCTCGTCGACCTTCGCGCCGGCCTCGAACACCTCGAGCTCCTCCACGTTCACCTCGGCGATGATCGCCTTGAAGATGCTCGTGAAGCCACGCTTCGGGAGACGACGGGCGAGCGGCGTCTGGCCGCCTTCGAACCACGGCTTGAACGTCGCGCGGCGGGCGAACTGGCCCTTCTGACCGCGACCGGCGGTCTTGCCGAGCCCCGAGCCGACGCCACGGCCCTTACGGATCTTGTCGCGCGTCGCCCCGGCGGGCTTCGCGAGCTTGCTGAGAGTGTCAGCCATTGTCGACCTCTTCGACCGTCACGAGGTGCAGGACACGCTTGATGGCGCCGCGGAATGACGGAGTGTTGTTGACGACGACGACCTTGCCGATGCGGCCGAGGCCGAGGCCCTTCAAATTCTCGCGCAGACGGTGATCGACACCGATCGTGCTGCGAACCTGCTTCACACGGAGCTTCGCTTTCATGACGCGGACGCCTCGGTAACCTTCTTCGTGGTCTTCTTCTTCGCGCCTTCGACGAGGACTTCGTCGACCTGCTTGCGGCGCTTGGTGGCCACCTGCTCCAAGCTGCGGAGCTGCTTGAGCGCCTGCACCGTCGCGCGCACGACGTTGTGCGGGTTCGCGCTGCCGATGCACTTGGTGAGGATGTCGTGGATGCCCGCGCTCTCGACGACGGCGCGGACCGCACCGCCGGCGATGACGCCCGTTCCCTGCGAGGCCGGGCGGAGGAAGACGCGGCCGGCGCCGAAGTGACCGTGCGCCTCGTGCGGGATGGTCACGCCGAAGAGCGGAACCTTGAAGAGGTTCTTGCGCGCCTGGTCGTTGCCCTTGCGGATGGCCTCGGGCACTTCGTTGGCCTTGCCGAGGCCGACACCCACGTGACCGCTCTCGTCGCCGACGACGACGAGCGCCGCGAACGAAAAGCGGCGACCGCCCTTCACGACCTTCGCGACGCGGTTGATGTGGATGATGCGCTCCTTGAGCTTGTCCTCGTCGATTTGCTCGATCGCCATCTTGAGTCTCGATTCTGTAGACTTGGGAACTTGGGAATGCCAGTAGGGACGGCCGGCAGGGCCGGGGCTGCCTCGATCAGAACTCGAGGCCACCCTCGCGGGCGCCATCGGCGAGCGCCTTGACGCGGCCGTGGTACATGTACCCGTTGCGGTCGAAGACGACCTTCGTGATCCCCTTGGCCTTGAGGAGCTGGGCGATCGTGTTGCCGACCTTCTTGGCGGCGTCGGACTTGTTCGCCTCGTCCGCGTAGCCCTTGACGTCCTTCGCGAGGGTCGACGAGTGCGCGAGCGTCTTGCCCGCGACGTCGTCGATGACCTGCGCGTAGATGTGGCTCAGGCTGCGGAAGACCGTGAGGCGAGGACGCTCGGGCGTCCCGCTGACCTTGTTGCGAATGCGGAGCTTGCGCCGCGCGCGACCCGTGATCTGCGTCGACATGGCTACGTCCTACTTCCCGCCCTTGGCGGCCTTGCCCGCCTTCTGGCGGACCTTTTCATTCTGGTAACGAACGCCCTTGCCGCCGTACGGCTCCGGCGGACGGAACCCACGGATGGTCGCGGCGGTCTGGCCCATCGTCTCCTTGTCGGCGCCCGTCAAGATGACGAGGGTGCCCTTGGAGTCGCCGGGGATCTCGACCTTGATGCCTTCCGGGATCGGGAAGTTCACCGGGTGCGAGAAGCCGAGCGAGAGGTTCAGGATCTTGCCCTTGACCTCGGCGCGGTAACCGGTGCCGACGAGCTGCAGCGTCTTGGTGTAGCCCGTGCCCGTACCGATGACCATGCCGTTGATGAGCGAGCGGGCGAGGCCTTGGAACCGCGCGCCGTCACGACCCGGGATGGTCGGCGAGATGTGGACCTCGGAGCCTTCGACCTTGATGGCGACGTTCGGCGTGAGGGGACGCGAGAGCTGCCCCTTCGGGCCCTTCACTTCCACCTTGCCGCCCGCGACCGTGACCGTGACGCCCTTGAGGAGCGTGACGGGGCGCTTGCCGACGCGCGACTGGCGAAGACCTTCGATCGCGCCAGCCGAAGAAGCCGTATTCGAAACCTGAGCGGTCATTGGGATCACCACACTTCGCAGAGGAGCTCGCCGCCGACGCGCTGCTCGCGCGCCTGACGGTCGGTCATGACTCCCCGGCTGGTCGAGAGAATCGAAATCCCCATTCCGCTTCGAACGCGCGGAATGCGGTCGTGGCGGACGTAGACGCGGCGACCCGGCGCCGAGATGCGGCGAACGCCGTCGATGGCGCTCGCTCGGTCACGCCCGTAACGGAGGACGAGCGTGAGGGTCTTCTTGCCTTCACCTTCGCTCACGCGCACGTCGTCGAGGAAGCCCTCGGCCTTGAGCACGTTGGCGATGTGTTGCTTCACGTGGGAGTGCGGCATGTCCGCGCGGTCGTGACGAGCAAGACCAGCGTTGCGGATACGCGCAAGCATGTCGGAAATGGGATCGGTCATCATGGCATCACCAGCTCGCCTTGATCACGCCGGGGATCTCTCCGCGGAGCGCAAACGTTCGGAGGCACACGCGGCAAAGTTCGAACTTCCGGTAGTACGCGCGCGCTCGGCCGCACACCTTGCAGCGGTTGCGGTGCCGCACGGTGAACTTCGGCTCGCGATTGAGCTTTGCAAACTGACAGGCTCGGGCCATCGGTCTTTCCTTCTATCTCACGCCTGCCGGAACGGCATGCCCAGGTGTTGGAGGAGCGCGCGGCCCTCTTCGTCCGTGTTCGCCGTCGTCACGAAGGAGATGTTGAGCCCCTTGATGACGTCGATGCGGTCGTAGTCGATTTCGGGGAAGATGATCTGCTCCTTGAGGCCGACCGTGTAGTTCCCCTTGCCATCGAACGCCTTGCGCGAGACGCCGCGGAAGTCACGCGTGCGCGGGAGCGCGAGCGTCACGAAGCGGTCGAGGAACTCCCACATCTGGCTCTTGCGGAGGGTGACCATCGCGCCGATCGGCAGACCCGCGCGGAGCTTGAAGCTCGCGATGGCCTTCTTCGAGCGCGTGACGACCGGCTTCTGACCGGTGATCGCGCGGAGCTCTTCGACGGCGGAGTCGATGATCTTCGGGTTCGTCACCGCGGCGCCGAGGCCCATGTTCACGACGATCTTTTCGAGCTTCGGAACCTGGTGCGGGTTCTTGTACCCGAACTGCTTCGTGAGCGCCGGAATGACTTCCTTCGCATACTTCGTGCTGAAGCGCGCGACGACACCTTCCGTGTTCGACACCGCTTTCGGCGCCCGCGAGGCAGAAGAGCCTTCGCTCTTCGCCTTCTTCTGCTTCTTGTCCTTCTTCTCGTCGGCCATGGCTCAGCTCCTGAAGCTCACGCGTCTCCGCCGGCCTTGCGGGGCGAAGGGATCTCGGTGCCGCTCTTGGCGGCCACGCGGGTCTTGTTGCCCTTGTCGTCGGACTTCACGCGGATGCGCGTGCCCTTGCCGGTCGAGGGGTCGACGAGCATGACGTTCGATGCGGCGATCGGTTGCTCACGCTCGAGGATGCCGCCCTGCTGCATGCGGGGGTTGGGGCGCGTGTGGCGCTTGACGAGGTTGACGCCCTCGACGAGCACGCGGTTTTCCTCGCCCAAGAAGCGCAGGACCTTGCCGGTCTTGCCCTTGTCCTTGCCCGAGATGACGACGACGTCGTCGCCCTTCTGAAGTCGCGCGAGGCTCATCACAGCACCTCCGGAGCGAGCGAGATGATCTTCATGAACTTCTTCGCGCGGAGCTCGCGGGCCACCGGTCCGAAGATGCGGGTGCCGACGGGCTCGAGCTGCGCGTTGATGAGGACGGCGCTGTTCTCGTCGAAGCGGATGAAGCTGCCGTCGGCGCGCGGGGTGTCGTCCTTCACGCGGACGACGACGGCCTTCGCGGTCTCGCCCTTCTTCACCTTGGTGCCGGGGAGGGCTTCTTTGATCGAGACGACGATGACGTCGCCGAGGCGCGCGTAACGACGGCGCGAGCCGCCCAGCACCTTGATGCACTGGACGCGCTTGGCGCCGGAGTTGTCGGCGACCTCCAAAACGGTTCGCATCTGAATCATGGCTGCCTCATCCCTCCACGAACTTCTTGACGAGGCGCACGACCGCGAAGCGCTTGTCGCGCGAGATCGGGCGGTGCTCTTGGATCTCGACGAGATCGCCGACCTTGTACTGGTTCGTCTCGTCGTGGGCCTTGTAGCGCGTGCGGCTGCGGACGTACTTGCCGTAGAGCGGGTCACGGCGCGCGGTCACGCACTCGACGACCACGGTCTTGTCCATCTTGTCCTTGATGACCTTGCCGGTCATCTTGCGACGGAAGCCGTGGGCTTGCTGCTTGGCGAGGGTCGCCGCGCTCGGCGCGGGCTTGGGAGCTGCTTGACTCATAACTACTTCGCCTCGCTCTTCTCGGCTTTGACGGCCGCGTTGAGCTCCTGCTGGCGCAGCAGGGTCTTGACGCGCGCGATGTCGCGGCGTGCCTTGTGGATGGAGCTCGTGTCGTCGAGCCGGTTGGTGAAGTTGTTGAATCGCGCCGTGAAGAGATCCTTCACGAGGCCCTTCTCGACCTCGCGGAGTTCTTCCGTGTTGCGCTCACGCAGATCCTTGGCCTTCATGACGCCGCGCCTTTCTCGCTGGAGGACGCGCTCTTCGCCACGACCGGCGCGCCCGCTACGATTCCGGCCACGCCTCGGACGAGGAACTTGTAGCCGATGGGGATTTTGTGACCGGCGAGGCGGAACGCTTCGCGCGCGGTCTTCTCGTCGACGCCCGAGATCTCGTAGAGGACGCGACCCGGGAGGATGTCGGCCGCCCATTCCTCGACGCCGCCTTTACCTCCACCCATGCGGACTTCGAGGGGCTTCTTCGTCACCGGGCGGTGCGGGAAGACGCGGATCCAGAGCTTGCCCGCGCGCTTGACGTGGCGGGTGATGGCCATACGAGCAGCCTCGATCTGGCGCGCCGTGAGGCGACCGGGTTCGACGGCCTGCATCGCGAAGTCGCCGAAGGAAACGTCCGAGCCGCGGAGCGCGAGGCCTCGGTTGTTGCCCTTCTGCATCTTTCGATACTTGGTTCGCTTCGGGGAAAGCATGATTCAGTCCTCGGCTTCGATTCGCGGAAATCAGGACGCGGCTTGCGGGCGGCGCTGGCGGCGCTGGAGGACCTCACCCTTGAAGACCCAGCACTTGACGCCGATGATGCCGTACTTCGTGCGCGCTTCGGCGGTGCCGAATTCGATGTCCGCACGGAGGGTGTGGAGCGGGACGCGACCTTCGCGGTAGGTCTCGACGCGGCTCATTTCCGAGCCGCCGAGGCGACCGGAGCAGCGGATACGGATGCCCTTCGCGCCGAACTTCATGGCGGTCGAGAGGGCCTTCTTCATCGCGCGACGGAAGGCGACGCGGCGCTCGAGCTGCATCGCGACGTTCTCGGCGACGAGCTGCGCGGCGGTCTCCGCCTTGCGGATCTCCTGGACGTCGATGAAGACCTCGTTGTCCGTGAACGACTGGACGCCGGGGAACTTCGTCTCGCCCTTGGCGGCCGTCTTCAGGTTGCCGGTCTTGAGCGTCTCGATGCCCTTGCCGCCCTTGCCGATGACCATGCCCGGACGCGCGGTGAAGACGATGACCTTCGCCTTGTTCGCGGCGCGCTCGACCTCGACGGACGCGATGTTCGCGTTCATGAGGTACTCCTTGACCGCGCGCTTGATGCGCATGTCTTCGTGGAGCCACTTCGCGTAGTTCTTGTCCTCGAACCACTTCGAGTTCCACGTCTTGATGACGCCGAGGCGGAAGCCTACCGGATGAACTTTCTGACCCATGCTGTCTGGTCCTTACTCGACGTTGGATTGGCGCGTCAGCCGCGCGAACCGAGGTGGATCGTGATGTGGCTCAAGCCCTTCTGGACGCGCGTGGCGCGGCCCATGGCGCGGGGGCGCCAACGGCGGAGGTGCTTGTTCGGGGCCTTGTCGACGAAGGCCGTCTCGACGAAGAGGCTGTCGAGGTTGACGCCCGGGCTCGTCGTGCGCGCGTTCGCGACGGCGCTCTCGATGAGCTTCTTCAGGATCGGCGCGCCGGCTTTCGGCGTGAACTCGAGGATCTGAAGCGCCTCGCCGGCCTGACGGCCACGAACGAGGTTGACCACGACACGAGCTTTACGCGGGCTAATCCGCGTGAAGCGGGCAATCGCCTTCGACACCATGGGAGCGGAACCTTCTGCCGACGGGAGAGTCGCGTCGGCTGTTTCGAGACGCCGTCGTACCGCCGGGGGCTTCGGATGAGCATCCAGACGCCACGCCGGGGGCCGTTACGGCCGTCCAGAGACGAAGCAAACGACCTGGTTTCCCAGGTCCCTTCGATCGGTACTCGCGGGAGGCCCGGCCGAAGGAGCGCGTACTTTACGCATGGGCGAAGACTTGGCAAGCGGTTTCGACGCACGATGTGCGAAAGCGCTTCTTTCCATGGAGAAAGCGTGCTTCGGGGCGAAAAGCGCGACCGGGAGAGCGATCGGGGAGCACCCTCCAAAGGGTGGCGGCGCACGGGGCGAGGAGCTCCGACGCGCCGGACTTGACCGGAACCAAGGCGTCGGCTGAAGTCCGAACGTTCCCTTGGCTGCACCCAGTCGGCTTGCCTTCCTCACGCTTTCCGCCTTCGTTTTGACCGGCTTCGCGCTCCCGACGGACGCTTCGGAGCCCGGCGACAACGAAGCGCCAACGAGCGTCGAGCCCGCCGACATCCTCGTCGTGGCGCCGCATCCGGACGACGAGGTCCTCATGGCCGCCGGCGTGCTCGCGCGGGCGAAAGAAGAAGGACGACGCGTCGCCGTCGCCATCGTGACGAACGGCGACCTGACGTGCACGCGCGACGGGTTCCGGCGCGAGCACGAATCGACGACGGGCCTGTCGAAGATCGGCGTCACGGACGTCTACTTCCTCGGGTACTCGGACGGGACGCTCGACAAGCTCGGCGTGCGCCCCTTGCCGCCCGTCGAACGGCGCGATCGCGAGGGTCGATGCGTGATGGGCAACACCACCTACGCGGGCTACGGCGTCGGGCACGAGGACGTGCACAGCCTCTTCGAGGGCGAGCCCGCGGTGTTCACGTCCGAGTCGCTCACGTCCGATCTCACGTCGCTGCTCGACGCGATCCGACCGAAGGACGTCTACGTCTCGCACCCGATCGACGAGCACCCCGATCACGCGTTCGCGTACACGTACCTGCGGCGCGCCATCGAGCGCGCGAGCATCGATCCGCCGCGCGTACACCGGTCGATCGTGCACCTCGGTGGATGTTATCCGACCGCGGAGGGGGCGCCGCCCTGCCCCGACGTCCGATTCGATCCGACGAAGCCCGAGCCGCCGCTGCCGCCGGACTACGTGGTGTACCGCGCCTCGGAGCGGCTGCCGGTGCCGGACGCGATGAAGGTCGCCGATCCGGCGAAGAACCCGAAGTACCAGGCCATCGCGTCGCACGCGTCGCAGACGGGGCCCATCGGGCCTTCGCTGAGCTACCTGTTCTCGTTCGCGCGCGCGGACGAGGCCTTCTTCCCCGAGACCTTCGTCGAAGACGACGAAGGCGAAGGGTTCGGCCGCGCGCCGGCGAGTCCGTCGGTCGCAGGCGCCGTCACGCCGATGGGGCCGTGGATCGCGAAGGACGACGGGTTCGAGCGGGCGATCGATCAACGGGCGCCGCTCGATCTGCGCGTCGAAGACATCGCCGGTGAAGCGACGTTCGAGATCCTCGCGAGCGCGAACGGGCGGTACGTCGTGCACGTCGACGACGAAGATCTGGAGCTCCGTCGCGTGGGCGCGAACGGCGACGAGCTCCTCCTGCGGCGGTGGCCGCTACCGAACGCGCACGAAGAAGACACGCACGACGTTTCGGTGCGCGTCGACGACCGGCCGGACGACGGCGGAATCGCGGAGATCTCGCTCCGCTACGACGGCGAGTTCCTCGGCCTCGCGGTCGACCCTCGACCACTCCTGCGCGGAACGAGCGCGGTGGTGCGAGGTGTCGTCCCCGACCAAGTCGATCTGCGAAGGCGCTGATTCGTTCACGGCGGCGACCGTGAATCGGCGACGTCGGTGCGAACGCTCGCGCGCACGGCGTCGCTTCGCTACGCGGTGATTCCGACGTGAAAACGGCGGTGCGAACGGACCGGGCTCCGCGGGGGCGCGCTCCGTCGCGCGATTCGTGGAAGGTACACGCTTTGCTGAGTGCGAAGGGACTCGAGAACGACACCCCCGCGCGCCTCGACCGGAGGCCTGCAAGGAGGATTCGCACATGGGAACCATCGCTTCGCTACGGACCCTCGCCCTCGGCCTCGTCTTGCTCCCCGGAGCCTCCGGATGCGTGCAAGAGGAGGAGGTCTATGCCATGCGTGCGCTCGTCGTCACCGGAGGTGAGGGGACGGATGGCAACGTGAACCTTTGTTGGACGATCCACGGCCGCGACGAATGCCACGATCTGTCGAGCAAGGCGAACGACTTCGAGAGCGGCATGCGGCAAACCTTCGACGTCGAACCCGAGCACCGATGGAGCGTGACGGAGAAGCCGGACGCCGTCTGGCTCACCTACAGCGCGGGGCTCAGCATTGGAGACCGGTGGCAGGTCGCCGAGATCACCGTCACGGCGTTCGGGACCGACGACTCGCAGACCGCGCTTTGCCATGTGGAGCCCGAGGGGTTCGTGGCGAGCAAGATCCCCTGCCTGTAGCCGCGCCCTTCGTCCCTGCCCGTAGGAAGAACCTAGGTCGAGCTCCCCCATGGACCTTGCGTCTTGGCACGAAGTCCGCTCGATTTGAGGTATGCGGTACGGCTCGATCGCTCTCTTGGTAGCACTTGGTATGTCGGGAACGCTCGCTTGCTCGTCGAAGAGCAAGGTCGAGCCGGACGGGGACGACACCTCGGCCGACGGGTCGACCTCCCCGACGCCGTCGGGTTCGTCGTCGACGGATCCGGACGGCTCGTCGACCACGCCGCCCCCATCGGACGGAGGGACCACACCGCCGGCGACGACGGCCACCGTTCACTTCCTCGGTCGGTTCGACACGCGCGATCCTGCGGGACCGCGCACGTCTTGGCCGGGGGCGCAGATTCGCACGCGCTTTTCGGGGACGGGCGCCACGCTGCGCATCAAAGAGAAGGGCGCGAACGGGTTCAACGATCAGCTCGACGTCTCGATCGACGGCGCGACCCCCACCCTCGTCAAGACGAAGGACGCCGTGGAGAGCTACCCGATCGCGAGCGGCCTCTCGGACGGCGAGCACGACGTCGTCATCACGAAGCGGACGGAGACGCTCGTCGGCACGATCCAGTTCCTCGGGATCGACGCGACCGAAGGGCGGCCTTTGGTTCCGACGCCCGCGCCGTCGTCACGATGGATCGAGTTCGTCGGCGACTCGATCACGTGCGGCTACGGCGTCCTCGGGGCGAGCACGTCGTGCTCCTTCACGGCGGACACGGAGAGCGAACCGCTCGCGTACGGCGCACTCACGGCCGCCGCGCTGAACGCCGGTCACACGGCCATCGCGTGGTCGGGCATGGGGATCTACCGCGACTCGGGCGGCGGAACGAACGACCAGATGCCCGTCCGCTACACGCGGGCGCTGCCGCAGGATCCCGAGAGCACGTGGGACTTCCACATCGTGCCCGACGTCGTCGTCATCAACCTCGGCACGAACGACTACACGCAGGGCGATCCGGGCCAACCCTACAAGACGGCGTTGACGGATTTCACGTCGATGCTCCGAACGAAGTACCCGCAGGCTTACATCGTCGTGACGCTGTCCGCGATGATGACGGACGACGGCGGACTCGGCGGGCTCTTCCCCAAGGGCATCAAAGGAAGGGCGGCAGCGAAGACCGCGCAACAAGCCGTCGTGGACGCGCGCAAGTCGGCCGGGGACGACCGCATCTCCTTCTTCGAGTTCGACGAGCAGGCGGCCGCCGACGGTTACGGATGCGGCTACCATCCGAACCAAACCTCCCAGAAGAAGGGCGCGGAGAAGCTCGCGGCGCACATCCGCTCGCTCACCGGGTGGTGACGCTCCCGTCCGACGATCCATCGGCGGCGTGGTGGTGAGACCCTCTGCGGGCGCTTCGTGAGCGGCCGCGCGGATCGTCGCGCGGATCGTAGAAGTCGTCAGACCGTGCGGAGGAACGCGCGCAGGAGCTCGTCGAACGCTTCGGCACATTCCATGTTGGGGACGTGGCCGGAGCCGCGGACGAGCTCTTGGCGCGCACGAGGCATCGCGCGCGCGTAGGTCTCCGCCATCTGGAGGAAGCTCGGGACGTCGTCTTCGCCGGAGACGACGAGCGTGGGGACGTCGATGTCCTTGAGGCGCGGCGCGGGATCGGGCTCGCTCCACGTCGTCGAGAACGAGCCGACCCAGTGCGCGCCGCTGTAGTCGACCACCATCTCGCGGAGCTCCTCGAAGAGCCGTTCGTCCTTCCGGAGCCCGCGGAACAGCGGATCGTCGAGCCACATCTCGAGCGCCGTCGCGATCTCGCCGCGCGAGGCGAACGACACGCACCGGCTCCAGCTCTCGATGCCGTTGCGGCGACCGAGGAGGAGGGGCCCGACGAGCGCGAGCGACTGCACGCGGCGCGGGAACCGGAGCGCGAAGTCGATCGCCGCCGCCGCGCCGAACGAGTGCGCGACCAGGTGCGCGCGGAGCAGGCCCGATGCGTCCATCGCGCGCGCGATCTCGACCGCGGGGCACGCGTTCCCGGCGACCGGCGCTTGCGGGCCGAACCCCGGCAGATCGACCGTCACGACGCGGTACTCACCAGCGAAGGCATGGACTTGGCGGCGCCACATCCGCGCGTCGAGCCCGAAGCCATGCAGCATGACCAGGGCCGGCTTGTGGCCGCTCGGCGATGCTTGCGAAACCATGCTTCGGCTTATACCCCGCAATGGGCCGTTCGCCGGCGCGAAAGAGTATGAAACGATGGACCGTCGCCTCGGCCCGACGAGACGCTCCGCGCATGACGCCCTCCTCCCGCCGCTCGCTCACGGTCACCACGGCGCTCGGGCTGCTCTACGTCGCCCAAGGGATCCCGTTCGGGTTCGCCAGCGAATACCTGCCCGTGGTGCTTCGCGGCGAAGGGTACTCGCTGCGGTCCATCGGGCTCCTGTCGCTGCTCCAGCTCCCTTGGCAGCTCAAGGTCTTCTGGGCGCGCGTCGCCGATGCGCCCTCCGCGCGTCGTCGGAGCGGGCGCATTTTGCTGGCGCTCCAGGCGTGTTTGGCCGTGACGGTCGCGGGGTTCGCGCTCGCGAGCCTGCACGAAGCTCCCATCTTCTGGTTCGTCCTCACGGCCCTCGCGGCCACGTTCGCGGCGACGCAAGACGTCTTCGTCGACGCGTTCGCCGTGCGGGTGCTCCGACCCGAAGAGCGCGGCTACGGCAACACCGCCCAGGTCGCCGGCTACCGCGCCGGCATGCTGATCGGAGGCGCGGGGCTCTTGCTCTTCGTCGGACGTTGGGGCGAGCGCGCGACCATCCTCACATGCGCGGCCATCCTCTTCGCGACGAGCTTGGGCGCCCGGATGGCGCGGCGGATGAGCGTCGAGCGCGCCGGAGATGCGCATGCCGCTGAAAATGCAGCCGATGCACCGCCGGCTTCCATCGGGGCCCTCGCCCGCCACGTGCTTCGCGAGGAGACGCGCGACGTCCTCTTGCTCGCGTTGACGTTCAAGCTCGGCATCCACGTCGCGAGCGCGCTGCTCAAGCCGATGCTTCGCGACTTCTACTGGAGCACCGAGCGCATCGGCGGCGCGGCCGTGCTCGTCGGCGCCGTGACCTCGCTCGCCGGCGCCGCGGCCGGTGGGTGGATGCACCGACGGCTCGGCGAAAAACGTGCACTTTGCACGTCCGCGATCCTCCACGCGCTCGCGTGCGCGCCGCTCGTCTTCGTCGCGAGGCTCGCGGCTCCGTATGGCCTCTCGACCTTCGCCATGGCGTTCGAGCACTTCGTGAGCGGCGCCGGCACGACCGTCCTCTTCGCCGCCCTCATGAGCGCGACGCGCCCCGCCGACGCCGGTCTGCACTACACGGTGCTCACGAGCGCCAACGCCCTCGCCATCGGCGCGGGCGCGTGGGCCGGCGGCGCGTTCGCCGACGCGTTCGGGTTCGAGACCACGTTCGTGCTCGCCGCGCTGCTCGGCCTCGCGCCGATGGTCCTCGTCCGGAGGTGGCACGCCGCGAGCGCGGCGAGCGCGGGGATCACCGAAGCGTGACGGTGCGCGGCGCGGACGTGGCGGACGGTTGGAAGGCGAACCCGTCGGCCCCCTGGACGTACTTGAACTCGGGCGCCAGCGGGAAGTGACGCATCGTCCAGGTGTATGTGCCGTCCAGCGTGGAGAGGCCGAAGAGCGTCGGATCGGGGAGCGCTGCTTCGCGCGACGTCGTGAACACGAGGAGGGCGGGACCGTCGTGCGCCACGGGCTCGAAGACGTGCTCGCGGATCCCAGCCCCATCGCCCGTCACGAGCCAGGGCGCGGCGTCGTTCGCGCCGACCGCCGCCGCGGCGTCACTCACGCCGTCATCGTTCTCGGCGCGCGCGACGTCGCCCGGTGACGGGAGCGACGCCAAGGTGATGCGCGTTCCCTGCTCCCACGCGGGGTCGAAGAAGAAGCGCCCCGAATCGCTCGTTCCCTCCGCCGACGACGCGTGCGCTTCGGCGAACCAACGCGCGAACGGGACGAGCGGGAGCGAGAACGACCCTCCGGACACGACGGTCGTGACGGGGCTCGAAATCGTGCGGACCCCGAAGTCGATGCCAACCTCGATGGAGTCGAGGCGAAGTCCCTTCGGAACGACGGCGGTGATCGTCGTCGTCCCGGATGACGTGATGGGATCGACGTGGACGTTCGCGCCCACCACGCGGCCGGCGCGAATCTGGACGTCCGTGCGTCCGTACGAAGCGGCGCTCGCGATCCCCTTGCCCTTCGGGAACGTGACGACGTGGAGGGTCACGTTCGACTCGAAGGAGCGACTGCCGAGCACGACGGCCCCCGAACCGTCCTTCGACAGCGCGGAGACGTCCACTCCGCTCGCGAAGAACGCGACGTCCATGTCGGGCCCTGGCGGCGGATCGATGATCGGCGACACGCTCGCCGCGAACGCCGACGCCCCGACACCGTCTCCGATCTGCGGATCGAAATAGCGGTAGGAGAGGTTCCGGAAGACGACGAGCCGCCGCTCGAGGCGCAGGCTCAAGTCGTAGAGGAACGGCGCGTTCTCGAACTGGAAGAACCCCGACGCGTTCGTCGTGTAGGCGGGGGTCCCGAAGACCGCGTCGCGATCGGCACCGGAGAGCGGGCTCTGGTCCATGCGGACGAGCACGCCGTCGACGAGATCGGCGTCCGAGTACACGTGCCCGACCACCGCGCGCGAGAAGCGCTCTTCGAGCGGGAACTCCGAGGCGGGCGCGCTCTCGTCCGGGACCGCGCACCCGGCGAACGCCGACGTCGCGGCGATCGCGAGTGACGAGACGACGAGCGACCGAGAGCGCAGAGCCACGGGCGGAACGTACCACCCCCAAATGCGAAAGAGGCAACCCCGAAGATTCGTGAGGGCCGATCGCATGCGATCGCTTCCCGAATCTTCTGGATGGCCTCTTCGCCACCGGCTCGCGCTCGCTGGCGCGAAACCGGCTCTCGTGCGTCTCGCGCGGCGTCCGACGACACCGCGCGAGGCAGAGATCACTTGCCCTTGACCTTCGCCTTCTTGTCGGCCGCGTGGCCGTGGAAGGTGCGGGTCGGGGCGAACTCGCCGAGCTTGTGCCCGACCATGTTCTCCGTGACGAACACCGGCACGAAGCGACGTCCGTTGTGGACGGCGAACGTGAGGCCGATGGCCTCCGGCGTCACGGTGCTGCGGCGCGACCAGGTCTTGATGACCTTCTTGCTTTGCGTGGCCTGGGCAGCGGCGATCTTCTCCATGAGATGACCGTCGACGAAGGCGCCCTTCTTGACTGAACGAGGCATGTTGGACTCCCTCTACTACTTCTGGCCGCGACGCTTCACGATCATCGCGTCGGTGCGCTTGTTGTTGCGGGTCTTGAGACCCTTGGAGAGCTGACCCCACGGCGAGCATGGATGGCGACCGCCGGACGTACGGCCTTCGCCACCGCCCATCGGGTGATCGACGGGGTTCATCGTGACGCCGCGGTTGTGCGGACGACGACCGAGCCAGCGCGAACGACCGGCCTTGCCGATCGAGATGTTCGCGTGGTCGATGTTCGACACCTGGCCGACCGTGGCCTGGCAATCGAGGTGGATCTGACGAACCTCGCCCGAGGGCAGGCGGACCTGCGCGTAGTCGCCGTCCTTCGCCATGAGCGCGGCGCCGACGCCGGCCGAGCGAACGAGCTGCCCGCCCTTCCCTTTTCGCATCTCGATGTTGTGGATCGTGGTGCCGAGGGGGATGTGGCGGAGCGGCATCGAGTTGCCGGGCTTGATGTCGGCGTTGCGGCTCGCGACGATCGGGTCGCCGACGTTCAAGCCGTCGGGCGCGAGGATGTAGCGCTTCTCGCCGTCGACGTAGTGCAGGAGCGCGATGCGCGCCGTGCGGTTGGGATCGTACTCGATCGAAGCGACCGTCGCCGGCACGCCGATCTTGTTCCGCTTCCAATCGATGAGGCGGTAGCGCTGCTTGTGTCCACCGCCACGGAAGCGGCTCGTGATGCGGCCGTGCGCGTTGCGGCCGCCGGACGACGTCTGGTGCTCGAGGAGCTTCTTCTCGGGCTTCTTGCCCTTGGTGATCTCCTTGAAGTCCGAGCCCGTGTAGAAGCGCCGCGCGGGCGATGTCGGCTTGTAGTTCTTGATTCCCATGGCTCAGCCCTCGGAGCTCTCGGCGAAGAAGTCGATGTTCTGGCCTTCGGCGAGCGTGATGACCGCCTTCTTCCAGTTCTGCATCTTCGCGTAGCCGCGACCCATGCGGCGATCCTTGCCGCGATAAAGCATCGTGTTGACGCTCTCGACCTTCACGGAGAAGAGCTTCTGCACGGCTTCTTTGATTTGAACCTTGTTCGCGTCACGGAGGACTTCGAACACGACCTGGTTGCTCTTGCGGAGAAGGTTCGACTTCTCCGTGAGGAAGATCGGCCTGCGGATGATGGATTCGGGGGTCATTTCTCACCTCCGCGCGACAAGAGACGGAGCTCGAGCGCCTTCGCGGCGTCCTTCGAAAGAACGAGCGTGTCGTAGCGAAGGAGGTCGTAGACGTTCACGCCCTCGGGCGGCAAAAACTGATGCTCTTTGAGGTTGCGAATGGAGAGGCGAAGGTTCTCGTTCTCGGCCGTGTCGACCACGAGGGTCGCGCGATCGGTCTTGAGCGAGGCGAGCGCTTGGAGCACGCCCTTCGTCTTGATCTCCGGGATCTTGAAGTTCTCGACCACGACGAGGCGGCCTTCCTTGTTGAACTTCGAGAGCGCCGAGCGGAGCGCGCCGATGCGCACCTGGCGCGGGGGACGGTACGACCAGTCGCGCGGACGCGGCGGGTGCGCCTGACCGCCGCCGACGTAGATCGGCGCGCGGATCGAGCCGTGACGCGCGCGGCCCGTGCCCTTTTGCTTGTACAGCTTCTTCGTGCTGCCGCTGACCGCCGAGCGGTTCTTCGCGGCGGCCGTGCCCTGACGGCGCGACGCCAGCTGGGCTTTGACGACTTCGTAGAAGAGGTGCTCTTTGACCTCGGTCGCGAAGACTTCGTCCGCGAGATCGACGGTGCCGACCTTCTCGCGCTTCAAGTTGTAGACATCGATGGTTGCCATGATTGACCTCTCGAGCGCGCTCAGCGCGGCGACTTGATCTCGACGTCCACGCCCGCCGACAGGTCGAGCTTCATGAGCGCATCGAGCGTCTGCTGCGTCGGCTCGAGGATGTCGAGCAGGCGCTTGTGGGTGCGAATTTCGAACTGCTCGCGCGACTTCTTGTCGACGTGCGGGCCACGGAGAACGGTGTAGCGCGAGATGTGCGTCGGAAGCGGGATGGGACCCGCCACGCGCGCACCCGTGCGCTTCGCGGTCTCGACGATGTCGCTGGCCGACTTGTCGAGGAGCTGGTGATCGAACGCCCGGAGGCGAATACGAATGGTGGTTGCCGATGCCATGAATCTTCTTCTTTCCTAAAGTTCGCCCATCAACTTCAGTCGCCCATCGACGCTGCCATCGAATGGGCCAGACCGAAGCCGATTTGTCGTCCCGCCGGCGGGCGCCACGCGCAGGCGTACTTCCGTACGCCGAGCATGGCGAGCGCCGCCGGGACGGCAAAGCGGCGAGAGATGGCCTATTCGATGACTTTGGTGACGATACCGGCACCGACCGTGCGGCCGCCTTCGCGGATCGCGAATCGCATCTGCTCTTCGATACCGACCGGCGTGATCAGCTCGATCGTCATCGTGATGTTGTCCCCCGGCATGACCATCTTCGTGCCTTCCGGAAGGTGGCACGTTCCCGTCACGTCCGTCGTCCGCATGTAGAACTGCGGGCGGTAGTTCGTGAAGAACGGCGTGTGACGGCCGCCCTCTTCCTTCTTCAGGACGTAAACTTCGCCCTCGAACTTCTTGTGCGTCTTCACCGACCCGGGCTTCGCCAGGATCTGGCCACGCTCGACGTCGTTCTTCTCGATGCCGCGCAGGAGAACGCCCACGTTGTCGCCCGCTTGCCCCTCGTCGAGCAGCTTGCGGAACATCTCAACGCCCGTCACCGTCGTCTTGCGCGTGTCGCGGAACCCGAGGATCTCAACCTCGTCGCCCGTCTTCACGATCCCGCGCTCGATGCGGCCCGTCACGACCGTCCCACGGCCCTTGATCGAGAACACGTCCTCGATCGCCATCAGGAACGGCTTGTCCGTCGCTCGGACAGGGTCCGGGATCTCGCTGTCCAGCGCCGCGATCAGGTTTCCGATCGACTCTTCCCACTTCGGCTCGCCGTTGAGCGCCGGGAACGCCGCCACCTGCACGACCTTCGCCTTGTCGCCGTCGAACTTGTTCTTCGTCAGAAGCTCGCGGACTTCCATCTCGACCAGGTCGAGCATCTCCGCGTCTTCCACCGCGTCGCACTTGTTCAGCGCGACCACCAGGTGGCGCAGGCCGACCTGGTACGCCAACAGAACGTGCTCGCGCGTCTGCGGCATGACCGAGTCCAGCGCGCTCACCACCAGGATCGCGCCGTCCATCTGCGCCGCGCCCGTGATCATGTTCTTGATGTAGTCCGCGTGCCCGGGGCAGTCGACGTGCGCGTAGTGCCGCGTCGGAGACTCGTACTCCACGTGCGAAACCGCGATCGTCACCGTCTTCGTCGCGTCACGGACCGTCCCGCCCTTCGCGATGTCCGCGTAGCTGATCGCCTTCGCCAGGCCCTTCTTCGACTGAACCTTCACGAGCGCCGCCGTCAGCGTCGTCTTCCCGTGGTCGATGTGTCCGATCGTTCCGACGTTCACGTGCGGCTTCGTTCGCGTAAATTTCTCTTTGGCCATGACTCTCTCCGTCGACAGTTCCGGGACGACGCTGCGCTCCGGGAAATTTTTTGGGTTGGGTAGCGACCGACCCGCTCGTCACGGGTCGGTCCGTTCGATGACTACTTCGCGGTGCCCTTGACCTTCGCGACGACTTCTTCCTGAACCGCCGCCGGGACCGGGGCGTAGTGCGAGAAGTGGAGCGACGACGTCGCGCGTCCCTGCGTGAGCGAACGGAGGTCCGTCACGTAGCCGAACATCGCGGCGAGCGGCACTTCCGAGTCGATGACCTGCGCGTTGCCGCGCTGGCTCATGCCGAGGATCTTTCCGCGGCGCGAGTTCAAGTCGCCGATGACGTCGCCCATGTACTGCTCGGGGACGACGACCTCGTTCTTGAAGATCGGCTCGAGAAGGTGGAGGCCGGCCTTCTTCGCGCCCTCCTGGAAGCAGAGCGAAGCGGCGATTTCGAAGGCCGCGGCGCTCGAGTCGACGTCGTGGTAGCTGCCGTCGTAGAGGCGGCAGTGCAGGTCGACGAGGGGGAAGCCGGCGAGGACGCCGCGCGCCATCGCGTCGCGGACACCCTTTTCGATCGCCGGAATGAACTCCTTCGGGACCGTGCCGCCGACGATGTCGTTCTCGAACACGAAGCCCGCGCCGCGCTCGCCCGGTCCGATCTCCATGAGGACGTGACCGTACTGACCGCGACCGCCGGACTGCTTGGCGTACTTGTACTCGCAGTTGACGTTCTTGTTGATCGCCTCGCGGTACGCGACTTCGGGCTTGCCGACGTTCGACTCGACCTTGAACTCGCGGCGGAGGCGGTCGCAGATGATGTCGAGGTGGAGCTCGCCCATGCCGCTGATGATCGTCTGGCCCGACTCCTCGTCCGTGTGCATGCGGAACGACGGGTCTTCGGCCGCGAGCTTCGCGAGACCGACGCCGAGCTTCTCGACGTCGCTCTTCGTCTTCGGCTCGATCGCGATCGAGATGACGGGCTCCGGGAAGATCATCTTCTCGAGGATGATGGGGTGCTTCTCGTCGGAGAGCGTGTCGCCGGTGCGCGTGTCCTTGAGGCCGACGGCCGCGTAGATGTTGCCGGCATCCGCCTCGGTCAGCTCCTCGCGCTTGTTGGCGTGCATGCGGAGGATACGACCGATGCGCTCACGCTTGCCGCGCGTCGAGTTCATGACCATCGTGCCGCTCGAGATCGTCCCCGAGTAGACGCGGAAGAACGTCAGGTTGCCGTGCGGATCGTTGATGATCTTGAACGCGTACGCCGCGAACGGCTCCTTGTCGTCGGCCTTGCGCTCTTCTTCCTTCTCGTTGTCCGGGTTGATGCCCTTGACCGGCGGGATGTCGAGCGGCGACGGCAGGTAGTTGACGACCGCGTCGAGGAGGAGCTGAACGCCCTTGTTCTTGAAGGAGGTTCCGCAGACGACCGGGAAGAACTTGAACGACGTGCAGCCCTTGCGGAGCGCCGCGACGAGCTCGCCTTCGGTGATCTCGTCGGTCTTGCCGTCCATGTACTTCGTCATGATCGCGTCGTCGACGTCGGCGCACGCCTCGATCATCTGCTCGCGGTACGTGTCGCACTTCGCCTTGATGTCCTCGGGGATCGGCTCCCACGAGTACTTCTGGCCCTTCGACTCCTCGTCGAAGATGCACGCCTTCATCTTGATGAGGTCGACCATGCCCTTGAACTGGTCTTCCTCGCCGACCGGGTACTGGATCGGAACCGGGACGACGCCGAGGCGCTCGCGGATCGAGTTGACGTTCATCTCGAAGTCCGCGCCCAACTTGTCCATCTTGTTGACGTACACGATGCGCGGGACGCGGAACTTGTCGGCCTGGCGCCAGACGGTCTCCGTCTGCGGCTCGACACCGTTGCCACCGTCGAGGACGGCGACCGCACCGTCGAGGACGCGGAGCGAACGCTCGACTTCGATCGTGAAGTCGACGTGGCCTGGCGTGTCGATGATGTTGATGCGGTGACGGATACCGGCGTGCGGACCTTCCGCGGGCTGCCAGAAGCAGTTCGTCGCGGCCGAGGTGATCGTGATGCCACGCTCTTGCTCCTGCGCCATGTAGTCCATGGTCGCGGCGCCCTCGTGGACCTCGCCGATCTTGTAGTTGACGCCCGTGTAGTAAAGAACGCGCTCCGTCGTCGTGGTTTTACCCGCGTCGATGTGGGCCATGATTCCGATGTTTCGCGTTCGCTCGAGCGAGTATTCGCGGGCCACGTGAGTCTCCGTTCGTGTCGAGGGTGGTGGAAAACGAGAAAGTCTGGGTGCTGAATGCACGAAACCCTCTCTGGCCCTCCCGCCGTCTTTTTTCGGCGGGCCAGGGGACCGGGAGCGGAAGAGCTCGCGGGCCTGGGTGTCCAGAGAGGGTGTCGGGGTACCACGTCAGCTTTTGGTGCGCCTCGTCGGCTTTGCCCGGCGCGCTGGGATAACCCGATCCTTATGTCGACTCGTGCATTCTTCTTTGGCGAACCTGAGGAGTTTCCTGCGGACGAACGTCATCCGAGGAGGGGGCCGGCTATCTACCAAGGTGAGAAAAGAAGTCAAGGCGATCGCGTCGAACACCGACGACGAGCGCTGCGGCGAGATACCTCAACCAGACACCGTGCGGTTGCCGCGAACCGAAGCACTCCTAACGGATGAGTTTATTTTTCGAAGCCGCCCCGAGGCGACGGCACGAGCGCGAACGCTTCTTCATAGCCGAGTGGCCGACCTCGTAGCCGAGCGTGACGCCATCGAAGCGCGCCCAATCGCCGATTTTCATCGCGTCGAGGGTATAGAAGACCTCGTGGCGGAGCTCGAATCGGTCCAGGACACCGCGGACGACGCGGGTGGCGACGCTCCGGCGAGCTCCCCGGCGTCCAAGGTACGGAGCACGCGAGCGGCGCCGAGGGCGTCGTCGTGGACGGGCCGGCGCCTCGCGGCGGTGCTCCGACGGGACGTCCTCGCCGCGGCCGTGGTGATCGCCATCCCCTTCTTCTGGGTCGTCGACGCCACGTACCGCGCGTCGCTCGCGGCGCTCGGGCGCGATCAAGGCATCTTCCAGTACGTCGCGTGGGCGATCGAGCGCGGCATGCGCGACTACCGCGACGTGCGCGACATCAACGGACCGCTCGTCCACCTCGTGCACTTCGTGTTCTTGAAGCTCGGCGGCGCGGACGAGCATCGGTTCCGGGTGCTCGATCTGAC
>JBGAHN010000222.1:0-7442 GCA_044226145.1 Labilithrix sp.
GGGAATTCTCCGCGCGCGGCGAGGCGGAGGGTCGACGATCGATCGGCGTTCGCGTAGGGCGGCTTCCGCGTCAGCGCCTCGTAGACGAGCGCGCCGATGAGGAAGACGTCCGTGCGCTCGTCGAGCGCGGCTTGCTCGCCGCGGGCTTGTTCCGGCGACATGTACCCGGGCGTCCCGACGATGGCGCTCATCGACGTGTCCGTCCCGCCGATCTCGCGCTTCGACCGCGGAGGGCTCCCGGCGTCGACCGGCCCGATGCGCCGCGCGATGCCCCAATCCATCAAGTAGACCTGGCCGAACTCGCCGACCATGACGTTGCTCGGCTTGACGTCGCAGTGAAGGACGCCGCGGCTGTGCGCGAAGGCCAGCGCGTCGCAGACCTTCGTGACGATCTCGAGGACGCCGTACAGGGCGCTCGTGTCGAGCGGGCCTTGCGGCAGCGCGCGGATGACGTCGGCGAGCGTGCGGCCCTCGACGAGCTTCATCGTGAAGAAGAGCTCGCCGCCCTCGCGCTCGCCGATGTCGTAGATGGGGACGATGTGCGGGTGGTCGAGGAGGCTCGTGAGCCGGGCCTCGCGCAAGAACATGCGCACGGCCATGTCGTTCGACCGAAGGTGCGGGTGGAGCGTCTTGACGGCGATGCGTCGCTCGAGCGCGCGGTCGGTCGCGACGTCGATCGTGCCCATGCCGCCGGCGGCGACGTGCTCGCTGATCGACATGCGCGCGAGCGGGGGCTTTCGGACCTCGTCGAGGAGCTCTTCGATGCGGCCCTCGGGTCCCTCGTCCTCGTGCGCTTCGCCCGCGTGCCCGTGGTCGCTGGCGGCTCCGTCGTCCGCGCGTCGTTCGGCGAGGCGCGGCGACGGCACCACCATGGTGTCGTTTCGACGCGGCGCGCGCGGCGGTTTGGGGCGGTCGGGCGGTGAGGGCGGTCCCCCGGAATTCGAATCCATGCTCTCGGGGCCCGACTATAGCGAACGTCGCCCGTGGCGTCTTTCGATGTGACGTCGCGGGTGCGGGGCTTCGCCCGGGCGACGCACCCGCGTATAGTTCCCCGCGTGATGCCCGCCGTTCATCCTTCGCGCAAAGCTCTCGGTCGGCCGCAGTCTTGGGGGGCCACGTGCGCGGCGCTCTTCCTCGTGGCCACGACGGGATGCGACCGCTCACGGACCCCCGAACCGTCGCCGTCGTCGAGCGTGGCCGCGCCGACGTCCGCGCCGTCACCGAGCGCGCCCGCATCGACGCACGCCGACCGTCCGGAAGCCGCCGTCCCCCCGGCCAAGGCCGCCTCGCCCGACGCATCGAGCGCGCCGGTGTTCGTCGCCGCGCGTCCGGCCGCCGAGCGCGTGGTGGCCGTGGGCGATCTGCACGGAGACTTCGACGCCGCGCGGAGCGTCCTCCGGATCGCCAAGGTCGTCGACGACAAGGGCGCGTGGATCGGCGGCAAGACCGTGCTCGTCCAGACCGGCGACGAGGTCGATCGCGGCGACGACGATCGGCGCATCCTCGACTGGTTCGAGGCGTTGAAGTCCGAGGCCGACAAGGCCGGCGGCGCCGTGATCGCCCTCGTCGGCAACCACGAGATCATGAACGCGAGCTTCGACTTCCGCTACGTCACGCCCGGCGGCTTCTCGACGTTCAGCGACGTCACCTCGAAGAACGCGGCCGTGAACGACGCCCTCGCGCACGTCGAAACCGGCAAACGTGGCCGCACGGCCGCCTTCGCGCCCGGCGGCGCCTACGCCGCGATGCTCTCGAAGCGCCCCGTCGTCGCGCAGGTGGGCGACACGATCTTCGTGCACGGCGGCGTGCTCCCGAAATACGTGAGCTTCGGGCTCGACAAGATCAACGACGGCGCACGCGATTGGCTGCTCGGAAAAATCTCGGAGCCCCCGGCCGCGCTCGTCTCCGAGGACGGCCCGCTCTGGGCGCGCACGTACTCGGCCGCGCCCGGACCCGAAGAGTGCGCCACCTTGGACCGCGCGCTCGTCCTCGCGAAAGCCAAGCGGATGGTCATGGGGCACACCGTCCTTCTTCGGCGGCCGCCCGCAAGCGCTCGAGATCCGCGGCGACGCCGTCACGGTCCTCGAGTGACGTGGTCTCCCTTCGGCGTCGCAGAACGGGATGGTGAGGCGCCCGTTCCGCGACTCGCCCCGACCTTCAGCGGACGCGGAAGATCTCGATGACCCAGCCCTTCGTGTCGAAGCGCTTCTCGGCCGCGCCGGTCGGGAGGATCTCGTAGATCGCGCTGTCCGAATAGGTGGTCGCGGGGATCGAAACGAACGCGCGCCCGTCGATCCGGAACACGAGCACCTGACCTCCGGCGAAGTCGACGCCCTCGGTCATCGCGGCCTTCATCGTCGCGAGGTCGAGCGTCCAAAGGTGGTAGTTGGCCGAGTAGACGATGTCGTTCGCGCTGGTCACGTTCGGGGCGCGCTCGGAGTGGTAGACGTTGAAGACGGCTTTGCCGTTTCCGACGTCGAAGAAGTTGCCGCCCTCGCGACCGTCGGTGAGATCGCGGAAGTGGACGTCGAAGGTGGGATCGAATTGCGTCTCGCCGGCCTTGATGCGCACGACGCAGTTCTTCGGCTTGTTCGCGTCGAGCACCGCCTGGGGGATGCTCCCGCTGCCGTTGCTGAAGTAGACGTTCCCGTCGTCGTCGGTCGAGGCCACGTGGAAGTGGGGGCAGGGGGCCTCGAGGGCCGCGGCGAACGTGTTCGTCCGCGTGTCGAGGACGGTGACGTCGGACTCTTTTGAGAACTGGGAGAAGAGGAGATCGCTCCAATAATACGAGCGATAGACGTAGGGGCCCGACGCGGCGAACCCGTACCCGGCGGCGATGCTCAGCCCGCCGCGGGTGAGCGGGATCGTGTCCGGCGCCGTCACCGCGCCCGTGATGGTGAAGTCGGTCGGGTTCCAGGCGATTTGGTTCGGGCCGTCGAAGGCGACGTAGGCCTGCGTCGGCGACGCCTGGAGGTTCCACAGCACCGGCTTCTGGGTGAAGTTGGCGAAGCTGACGGTCCGCTCCTCCGTCCAGGCGTGGTCTTCGCCGAGCGAAAAGCTCGTCATCTGGGGCTTGTCGCCGTTGCTCACGATGATCTTCCCGCCGGACGGGTTCGCCGGAGCGAAGCCGGGGAACTCGCGCGCGCCGTCGAGCGTGAGGTGGCTCTGTCCGTCGAGCGAGTCGACCAATTGGACGTAGGTCGTCGCGCTCACGTTGTTCGTGATGACCGAGACGAGGGCGTAGAGCGGCTTCGTCGAGCCTCCGGCATCTCCCGTGGGCTCCTGCGTGGTCGCGCCGCCGTCGTCTGGTGTGTTGGAAGGGGGAGGCGTGAGCGTGTCGCTTTCGCAGGCCCAAAGGCCGGCGGCCGACGCGAGGACGAGGGACATGCACGTGGGGACGAGGCTCTTGGGACGCATGACGATCTCCGAACGAGGAGGCGTGAACGGCGGTTGGGAACGACGACGTCGATCAGGAGGAGCGACGCCGGAGCAGGACGACCACGACGGCGACGCACGGCGCCGCCACGAGCAAGAGCGCGAAGGCGTCGACGAGGCCCTCGGACACGAGGGCGAGCGCGAGGCCGGCGACGGAGGCGACGAACAACGTCGCGGGGACGGCGTACGTGCGGGCGAGGGAGGGCGCGCTCACGCGGGGACTCCCGCTTCTTCGGCGGCGACGGCCGCTTTGCGCTTCTTGCGCCCGGCGAAGAAGACCCACACGCCGCTGGCCGAGAGGCCGAGCGTCAGGACCGTGAACGCCGACCAGACGATCTTGAGCGGCAGCCCGCCGTAGTTGCCGAAGTGGAGCGGCTCGCTCAAGAGGACCGCCTTGATGAACCACGGCAGCTCCTTCGGGGTGACGTCGTCGGGGCGCGCGGCGTCCACCATCGCGAGGCTGAGGACGTGCTCTTCGATGCCTTTGCCGCCGTGCAGGAGCACCGTGTAGTGCTGCGGGCTCGCGAGATCGCTGCCGGGGAGGGCGACCATCGACCATTGGCGTCCCGGGACGGCGCGCTCGGCGTTCGCGATCGCGTGGTCGAGCGTCGCGTAGTCCGTGACGTTCGGCCGATCGGCGAACGAGGCGGTCATCGCCTTGAGCTCGGTCATCGCGTAAAACTGGATGATCAACGTGCCGACCGACAGGAGCGCGCCGGTGCTGGCGACCACGAGGTTCCAGCCGAAGGTCGCCGCGCCGACGAGCTTGTGGACGTCGGCGAGCAGCGTGCGGAGCGAGCGGTCCCGCCGCAAAAGACCGAAGGAGAACCGCCGCATCGTCGGCCCGTAGACGATGGCGCCCGTGACGAGCGACGCGACGATCGCGAGCGCGACGACGCCGAGGAAGAGGCGGCCGGCCATGCCGGCGAAGAGCTCGGCGTGGATCTTCAGGACCACGGTGGTGAAGTTGTTGTCGAAGTCGACGCCGTCGACCGCGCGGCCTTCGCCGTGCAAGTCGACGATGACCGGCTTGGAGTCGGCGATCTGGTGCGAGTTTTCCGCCAGGCCGACGAAGACCATGCCGGGGTATTTCTCGGGATCTTGGAAGACGTAGATCGGATTCGCCGCCGGCTTGGCCGCGTGCGCGATGTCGATCGTCCGCGCGAACGGGATGACGTCGCCCTGGGCCGCGACGGGCGGCACGACCCCGAGCGCGTCGTCGATCTCTTCGTGGAAGACGAGGATGAGCCCCGTGAGCGCCAGGACGACGAAGTTCAGGCTGACGATGAGGCCGGCGTAGCGGTGGATCGCGAGCAGCTTGCGGGTGGCGTTCGGGCTCATCGTCGACGAGGTTCCTCTAACATGAAAATGCAAGTCGATCGCGTTTTTAAGTGCCTCGGCAGAGCTCGTTACAGCTCGACCGTCATCTTCACGAAGAGACTCCGCCCCGGACGCTGCACGCCGTAGAAGTCGTAGACCTTGGCGTTCGAGGCGTTGTCGACCTCGAGGGTCGACGTCACGCGCCCGACGTCGCGGCTCACCGTCCACGACACCCCGACGTCGTGCGTGAGCTGCGCGTCCACGGTCTGCTTGTACGCGCGGATCCCCTGGCTCTCCCACCCGCGGTAGAAGGCGTGCACGTAGCGGCCGTAGTAGAAGGGTTCGAGCGTGTCGCCCGCCACGAGCAGATCGGGGAATCGCAAGCGGCCGCCGAGGCTGCCGAAGAGCCACGGTCGGTTCGGGATGCGATCGCCGTCGAAGTCGCCGAACGGTCCGTCGCTCGAGACGTTGCGGACGTCCTGGTAGGTGAGCGTCCCCGAGAGGCTCGCGGTGCGCTTCGGTGACGTCCACGCGACGGCGTTTTCGACGCCCAGCCCGCGCGCGGCGTAGACGTTGTCGTAGCGCTGGAATTTCTCGGTGCCGAGCAGGACGATGAGCTTCTGGCTCTGGCGGACGAACGCGTTGACGTCGATCGTGACGTTGCCGATGGCGGTCTTCCGGAGCTCGATGCGCGGTCCGAGGTTGCCGTTGTGGCTCACCTCGGGGTCGAGCGCGAGGTTCGGGGCGATGAGGATGCCGTTGCCGAAGATCTCGTCGGTGCGCGGCAAGCGCGTGGCGTATTCGTACGACGCCTTGAGGTAGACTTCGCGGCCGAAGCGGTAGCGGATCGCGTCGCCGCCGCCGAACGCGTGGTCGCCGCGATCGAGGTCTCGGAGCGCGCCGCCGTCGAAGTCCTCGGCGGTCGCGCGGTAGGCGTAGTCCTTGACGAACACGATGTTCTCGAGGCGGTCGTCGAAGGCGTCGATCTGGTACTCGGCGCCGCTCACGATGGTGAAGAGCGTGCTCGTCAGGGCGAACGGATCGAGCGCGCCCGCGCTCTCTAGGAGGCGCTCCTTGCCCGACCGCGAGGTGAGCGTCGCGGTGGTCGACGCGCGGACGACGTGCTTCGGCGCGATCGTCCACGCGAGCAGCGCGCGCCCGAAGCCGCTGTCGAGCCAGATCGTGCGATCGAAGGGGCGCTCGTCGACTTCGCCGGCGACGCGTTTTTCGCGCACGCGTCGCCCGAACCAGTCGTAGACCCAGATCCCATCGTCGACGAAGTCGGTCGCGTGGTGGGCGTAGTTGCCGACGATCTCGAGATCCAGGTTCGAGCGCAGCGCGTGCTCGTAGCGCGCCGTGGCGCCGTAGACGGATTCGCCGTAGGTGACCTCGCCGTAGGGCGTCGTCATGACGACGTTGTTCTGGAGCTGCTTGTCGAACGTCGAGGCGAAGCCTTTGAGCAAGAGGCGCCGCGCCCACGGTCGGTCGACGAAGCCCGCTTCGAGGCTCGCGCCGCCCGCGGCGTAGCGATCGTGGAAGCGGCGGACCGTCGCGCGGAACACGCGGCCTCGGGCGTCGGCGACGTCGACGTCGACGGGGTAGTCGTTGCGCGCGGCGTCGACGAAGCCGGTCGCGGAGAGGACGAACCCGGTCCGATCGTGGAGGTAGCGAGCGTCGACGGCCGCGCGGTTCGTGCCGAACGAGCCGACCTGGTAGCTCGCGCCGAGGTGCGTCGTAGCGTGTGTGGCTGACGTTGGACGGCGCCGCCGAGCGTCGGCGCCGAAGCGGATGGGGACGATCGCCGCGGTAGACCTCGACGCGCTCGACGAGGTTGACGGGCACGTTCGCGACGCCGAACGGATAGCCCGCGCGATCGAGGGGCACGCCGTCGAGGAAGAAGTGCACCAGATCGTCTTGCAGGCCGCTGAGCAGGCGACGCGCGCGCCGCTGCCGAGCCCGCCGTCGCGCCGGACGGCGACGCCTTGCGAGCGCGCGAGGACCTCGCCGAGGTCGACGGTCTCGCGCTTCTCCTTTTCTGTGCCGATGACGTTGACGGCTTCGGCCGATCGCTGGAGCCGAACCGGATCGTTCCGCGCGCCGGCGACCGTGACTTCGACGGGCCCTTCGGTGGGAGGCGAATCGCTCGGCGGCGCGGCGTCCGCGGCCTCGACCGGTGCCGGAGCGACGGGGGGCGCTTCGTCGACGGGGTGGGACGTCGTGGCGCTCGGAAGCGGATCGGCGAAGGCCTCGGAGACGAAGAGCCACCCGAAGATGCAGGGCACGAGCGTGATCGCCGGCCGACGAAAGCGAAGCACCGATCCTCCGAGTCTTTGAAAACGCGAGTGATTGGCGTTTTCATTTCATACATGACGCCGCTCGTCAACGAGCTCGAAGGGCCCGCTTGCGTTCACGCTTCGACGAGCCACGCCCGACGGCGCGGGAAGTTCGTCAGCGATCGCTGGCGGGAGCGCAAATCAGCCCGACCGCGTCGACGAGCGCTCCGGAGCGGCCGGCGATGCCGATGGCGCGCGTTCCTTCGGGGCACCTCGACTCGAACGGCTCTCCCGGATCGTCGCCTTCGCCCGCTTCGTGGGATTGGGTGCCGTGGGCGCAAACGGCGCTAAGTCGCCCCACCAGCCCGCGGGCGCGCCCGCGGAGGCCGACGACACCTCCGGCGCTCCGACAGC
>JBGAHN010000223.1:0-7180 GCA_044226145.1 Labilithrix sp.
CCTCGAGCACGGCCAGGGTCTCGTCCGACGGCACGGCCGAGAGCGCGAGCTCGAAGAAGGCGCGCGCCCGCTCCGGCTGCCCGCGGGTCGCCGCGACCTGCGCCGCCCGCGCGAGCGCCCGGACGCGATCGTTCGGCGCCTTACTGCGCGTGACCTGCCGCTCGTAGAGGTCGATGACCTCCCCCGACTTCGCCGCGAGCGCCGCGAGCCGTTCGAGGAGCGGATCGACGTCCGCGCCGGAGACGAGCGAGAGCCCTTGCTCGCCGTGCGCGATCGCTTCGCCGCGCGACAGCCCCGCGCGCACGCGCACCTCGGCTTGCCGCACGAGCTCCACGGCCCGCGCCTCGCCCTGCACCTCGCGGGCGAGCAGCTCGTGCGCGACCGCGAGCGCGTCTTCGTCCGTCGTCTTGACCGCGAGCTCTTCGAGGTGCTGCGCGATCGCGCGATCGGCGCCCTTCGTCCGGACGAGCTCGACGCCCACGACCACCGCGTCCGCGTCGCGCCCGACCTCCGCGAAGCGGTCGAACGCCCCTCGCAGGGCCGCCGTGCGCTCGGCGCCGTTGCGCGCGTCGAACCACCACTCCTTGAGCTTGCCGGCGACGATGCCCTTCCACCCGAGCCGATCGCCGAGCTCGATGTACGCCTGCCGGACGTCGGCGTTGCCCGCGTCGGCCAAATCGGTCAGCGCGCCGAGCGCCTCGTCGCCGCGTTCGAGCTTGTCGGCGAGGATCGTGGCGAGCTTTCGCGTGAGCTCGATGGCTTCCTTCTCGTCGGCCTCGATCTCGATGCGTTCGACGAGCAGCTCCGCGACGCGGCTCCATTGCTCGGTGACCTCGCAGAGATCGCAGAGGCGCGCGAGCGCGTCGAAGTCTTCGAGATCGGCCTTGCGCACCAGATCGAGCGCGCGGATGGCGCTCCGCGGATCGTCGAGCTTCTCGTAGAGGCGCGCGAGCCGTCCGGCGATCTGCCCGCGCTCCTGCACGTCCGCCACGAGCTTGAGCTCGCGCTCGAGGGCGTCCGCGGCCTCCGCGTAGCTGTCCCGTGCTTCCTGCAGATCCGCGATGGCCTGGAGCGCCGGTCGGCACGTCGGATCGAGATCCGCGAGGATGACCTCGTAACGCGACAGCGCCGTCTCGACGTCGCCCACGCCCTCCGCGAGGAGCTCGGCTTCACGCAGCGCGACGCGCGCCTTCTCCGCCTTGTCGACGGTGTTTTGCCCGAGCCGACGGAGCAGCGTCGTCGCTTCGTTGTGGTCTTCGCGCTCGACGGCGTCGTCGATGAGGCGCTCGAGCGCCTCCTTGTCGTCGCCGTCTTCGAGGAGCTTGAGCCACAGCTCACGCGCCCGCTCGCGATCGCCGAGCCTGTGCGCGGCGAGGAGCGCCGCCTCCCGTCGCACGTGCACGCGCTTGGCCCGATCGCTCAAGCGGTCGCCGCGCTTCTGCAAAAACTCGACGAGCTTGCCGATGCGATCGCCGGCGGTGTACCGCGCCGCCAGTTGCTCGGCGTAGTCGTCGTTCAACGGGTCGAGGTTCGTCGCCTCTTCGAGCCGCTCGAGCGCCCGATCGGTGAGCCCAGCCTTCGTGAGGAAATCCGCCGCGCGCGCGAGGTGGCCGGCTTGCTGCTTCGAATCGCCGGTCGACAGACCGCGCTGCTCGGCGGCGTTCGCCGCGCGTTCCCACGCCTCGCCCGCCGCGTACAGCCGCTCGGCCTCTTCCCACGCCTTCGGGTTGCGCAGCGCTTCGCCGGCTTGCATGTACGCGTCGCCGGCCGTGACGCCGTCGCCGAGCTGCTCGCGCAGCGCCGCGAGCTTCTCCATGAGATGCCCGCGCGCGACCGGATCCTCGATCGTCTTCGCGGTCTCGTCGATGATCGCGGCCGCGAGATCCGCCCGCTCGCCCTTCTCGAAGAGCTTCGCCGCGGTCAGGATCGTCTGATCGTCGTCCGGCAAGAGCCGCGCGATGCGCCCGTAGGCCTCGCCCGCGGCGATGGCGTCCTTGCGCTTCTCCTCGTGCAGCTTCGCGAGGCGCTTTTCGAGCTGCACCTTCGTGTCGACGTCTTGCTCGATGGTCGCTTCTTGTTCGAGCAGGTTCGCCAGATCGTCCCACCGCTGCGATCGCTCGAGCAGGCGCATGAGCGCCGTCCCCGCGCTCTCGTCCGTGCGGTCGATCGCGCGGAGCTGCCGCCACGCGGCGACGGCCCCATCGACGTCGCGGAGGTTGCTCTCGCAGAGCCCGGCGACCTCGCGCAGCCGCTCCTTGCGCGACTCGAGGTGCTCCGGGATGCTCGCCGTCGCGCGAATGGCCGCGAGCAACACGTCGCGGAGCTGCGCGTAGTCCCGCTTGCCGCGGAGATGGTCCTCCGCCCAGGCCAACGCCTCGGAGTGCGCCGGATCGGTGTCCAGCACTTCCTTGTATTTTGCAAAGGCTTCGGCCTTCTTGCCCTTGCTGACGAGCATCTGCGCGGCGTCGAGGACGCCTTGGAGCTTGTCGGCCGACAGGGCGGGGGCACGCCGCGAGCGGCGCTCGTCTTCGTCCTCGGTGCTCGGCGGCGCCGTCGAGAACGCTTGCGGGATGCGGCTCGGTCGCTTCGTCGCCGCGGCGAACAGCTCCTGTTCGAGCGCGGGCCGTTCGCTCGTCTCCTGGCTCGCGCGCGGATCGTCGATGGCCTCCACCTCGTTCGACACGTCCTCGAGGGGCTCTTCGTGCTGCGCTTCGACGCGTGCTTCGTGCGCCAGCGCGCCGTTCGGGTTCGCCGCGAGGTAGGCCGCGCACCGCGTCGGCACGTCCGCCAGATCGTCGAGCGCGCGCGCGTGGCTAAGGTAGAGCTCGAGCCCCTGGTCGTTGCCCTTGTCGATGTCGAGGACGGCGCCGGCGTAGGCGAGCCCGTGCTCGGCGTCGTAGGCCTCCGCGAGCTCGAGCAAGATCGCGACGGCCTCCTGCCGCTCCTCGGGCTCGACGAGCTCTTCGGCGTGGATGCGGTCGAGGACGCTCGACGCGTACTCTTGCTGCAACGTCGGATCACCGTCGTCGACCGCGCGCGCCTCCGCCAGCGCGCGCGTGGCGCCGCGGAGATCGCCGGCGAGCCGCCGCGTGGAGGCTTCGTCGCGGAAGAGGCCGATGCGCCGCGCCGGATCCTGCTCGATGGCGAGCTCCGCGGCGTAGAGCGGGAGCGCGTTCGACCAGTCTTCCGTCAGCTTGTAGAGCTCGCGCAGGTTGAAGATCGCGTAGGCGCTCGCCGGATCGAGCTCGTAGGCCTTGCGGTAGCTGTCGATCGCCTTCTTCGGCTGCTCGAGCGGCGGCGCCGCCCAGAGCTGACCGAGCTCTTCGTACATCCCCGCGAGCTGATCGCGCACCTCGCCGTCCTCGACCGCGAGCGGCGCGAGCGCCTTCGCCCGCCGATCGAGGAGCGCGACGAGCGCCTTCGTGTCGTTCTTCTCGCGGTAGAGCTCGGCGAGGCGATCGGCGGCGTCCGGCGCCGTCGGATCCTTCTCGATGGCGGTCATCAACGTGCGCGCGCCGCGGTGCGCGTCGCCGACCGTCGTGATCCACACGTTGCCGGCCTGCGCGAGCCAGTACGCGGCGTACACCGGATCGGGCGTCTCGTTGCCGACGCGCTCGAGCAGCGTCGCGTAGGATTTCGGGTCTTCTTCGCCGGCTTCGTGAGCGCGCCCGAGCGCCTCTTCGTCGTGGGGATGATCGACGAGACGCTGGACGAGTTGATCGAGTTCGGCGCGCTCCATGGAGCGGGAAACCTAGCATTTCGCCGAGCGGCCGAGCAATCGGCCCCTCGCTGCCGAAGAGCTTTCGATGCTTGCGGAATGCAAGGTCGACGCGGTGCGTGCGTCCGCGCGCTCAGTCGAAGATCCCGTACGACCCGCTCGAGCTGGGCGACGCCGGCGGCGTCGCGTTCGGTGTTTTCGACGCCGGTGCGCCTTGCGTGCTCGTCGCGCGACCGCCCCTGTTCGTGCGCCGCGTCGACGTCGTTTGTCCCGTGGATGGCGCGATCGGCGCGGCGGTGGGCAACGCGTCGGGCGTCGTCGTCGTGACGCTCTCGGTCGCGCTCGCGCGATCGGCGTCCTTTGCCGCTTCCTTCGCGATGGGAGAGTCGGACGACGCGACCTTCGCCGCGGCGCGCGGACTATCCGTATGCGTTGGGTTCGTCGAGGTCGCGCTCGCCGCGGCGCCGGCCCCCTCGTCGTTGTGGCGCGACATCCCCAGATAGACGCCGATGGCCACGCCGAGCGTGACGACGGCGAGCCCCACCACCACGAGCCCCCGCAGCGCGCGCTTCTTCTTCGCCTTCGTGCTCGGAGCGAGCGACGCTGGCGGCGGCCGGATCGAATCCGGCACGCGGATCCCTGCCGCGTTCGTGATCGACGCGCGGACGCCGCTCGCCGTCGCGCCCTGGGCCTCGAGCGCGGCGAGCAGCTCGGACGCCAAGGCCTCGGCCGTCGCGGGGCGGACGCTCGGATCCTTCGCCAACACGCGCATGACCACGTCCTCGAGCTCGCGCGGGATCGCGGCTTCGGGGCACGATTCGCGGATCGGCTTCGGCGTCGACTTGATGTGCCGCGCCATGACGAGGATGGCGTCGTCGTCCGTGAAGGGCGGCTTGCCGGTGAGCATCTGGTAGAGGATCACGCCCAGCGAATAGAGATCGCTGCGCGCGTCGAGGACCTTGCCCTGGGCCTGCTCGGGCGACATGTACCGCGGCGTCCCGAACACGGTGCCCGCCTGCGTCTCGACGACGCCCATCGGGTGGGACTGATCGGCGTTCAGCAGCTTCGCGATGCCGAAGTCGAGGACCTTGACGATCTCCTCGTGCGGATTGCCCGGCGGAGGCACGCTCGACGGCTTCGCGTCTCTCGCGCCTCCCGTGACGACGCGCGCGAAGAACAGGTTGTCGGGCTTCAGATCGCGGTGGACGATCCCTTTGGCGTGGGCTTCGCCGAGCGAGCGCAGGGCCTGACGTGCCGTATCGACCGCGAGCGCCACGGGCAGGCGTTCGACGCGCGCGAGTCGCTGCCCGAGGCTCTCGCCTTCGAGCAGCTCCATCGCGAGGTAGAACTCGCCGCTCTCGCTCTGCCCGAAATCGAAGACGGTGACGGTGTTCGGCGACGCCAAGAGGCTGTTCGCGCGCGCCTCGCGCATGAAGCGCGCCTTGGAGCTCTCGTCGCCGGCGCGATCGCCGCGCAAAATCTTGATGGCGACGTCACGACCCATCGCGTGCTGACGCGCGCGGTAGACCGTGCCCATCGATCCGGCGCCGAGCTTCGCGAGGATCGTGTAGCGCCCCTCGAGCGTGCGGCCGACCATCGGGTCGACCTCGGGCGCGTCCGATCCTTTCGTCCCCGACGCCGGCGTCTTCGTGCTCACGGCATCCCCCGTCGATGGGAGCTCATCGGCGCGCACGATCGCCGCGCCGTCGTTCGGGCACGTCGCGGGGGCGTCGCTCTCCTTCCATCGGGTTCGGCACGTCGGACAGACCCGTGCCTTCGACTCCGAAGGAGCCGTGGCATCGGGAAGACGCGCCGCGGAGGGGGTGGACACGTGGGTATCCATCGTCCCTCGCCCGACGTTGCTGCGCAAGTTGCGCATGTCGATCGGGTGCTCGCAGAGGCGTTTTCCGCCAGCTTCGAGGGTGGAAAAAGCGCTTCCTTACAGTGTGGGTGTTTGTTGGTCAATGTGGTTGAAATGCCTCATCGAACAGCACCGGTGCGCGGCGCACGGAACCGCGGCGCGCCGGATCCCTCGCGACCGCGATCCCGCGCCCTCGGCCGCGCCGGGCCGCTCTCGCCGCTTTACTCTATTTGAGCGGAAGCAGGTTTCGAGGATCCGAGACGACGCTCACCGTTTCCGAGAGGAGCCGGCTTCCGGCCGGAACGCGGTTCACGTCGACGTCGTCGCGCACGCGTCGGATCTCGAGGTGCAGGTGGACGAGCTCGGGCGAGCCGCTGTCGCCGACCGTCCCGACGAGGGCACCGTCGTCGAGCATCGCGCCCGGCGCGACCCCCGCGGCGATCGCGTCGAGGTGTCCGAACAGCACGAGGTAATCGCGGAGCCTCCCGCCTTCGCGGATCGTGTGACGCGTCACGACGGTCGTGCCGAAGAGCGGCCCCGTGTAGAGGACCTCGGCTTTCCCTTCCTGGTGCTCGAGCGCGACGAGCGCCACGGGCGTCCCCTTCGCTTGCGGGAGATCGACGCCGCCGTGGCCGACGTGGCTGAGCGTTCGACCGCGCCGCTGCCGATCGTCCGGTCGATCGAGGTCGTAGCCGCTGACGACCGCCCGTCCGCCCGGCAGCCCAGGCGGGACGGGGTAGCGGTACGCGTCGTAGTCGGCCGGCCGATCGGGCAGCTTCGGGATTTGGTCGTAGGTGCGAACCCGCCCCGAGCGCTCGCGGTGCGTGTTCGCCAGCTCGGGCGCGAGCGGTCCGTCGTCGACCATCTCGGCGAGGTGCACGCAAACGCCGTCGTCGGGCACCGTGTCCTCGGGGCACTCCGCGTCGCCGATGCGCCCGGTGGTGTGCCCGATGTCGGCGGCCATGGCCACCCCGCCCGTGTCCGCGAAGGCCGATGCGACGGGGGACGACGCGCGCGACGGAGCCCCGAGCGCGACGAACGCGAGCGCGCCGCTCGACGCCCACAGCCATCGCCGTCCGTGTGTCCACGCGTCCACGCCACCGACGTTACCACGCATCGAAGGGGCCTCCGAATCCCGCTCCCTCGGCATCCCGCGCGCGGGCGTCTCGTGCTATGGCATGCGCCGATGTCCACGCTCCGAGAGAAGCTCGACGAACTGTTCGATGCCGAACGACGCCTCCGCGCGCTTCATTCCGACCTCCTGAAGTTCCCCCGGCCCGCGCTCGTACGCGAGCTCGGCGAAGTGGTGAAGGCCGCGCGCCAGTCCCGTGAGGAAGAGGAGACGGCGCTCCGATTGTCGCGGACGGCGCTCGTCCTCGGCGAGCTCGAGGGCCACGACGTCGTCGATCTACTCATCGACATCCTCGGCTCCGACCTGCCCGAGCCGCGCGTCGCGGCCGGCGAGGCGCTCGAGGCCCTCGCGTTCGATCGGTTCAAGGAGGTCGCGCTCGGCATCGAGCGGGCGCTCGAGCGGCTCCCGAAGGGCAGCCCAGCGCTGACGGAGCTGCCGTTCCTGCTCGCCGAGGTCGCCGAGCCGGGGT
>JBGAHN010000018.1:0-51874 GCA_044226145.1 Labilithrix sp.
GCCGTCCGCGCGTGCGCCGAAGCCGGCGTGGACGCGGTCATCGTCCAAGACCTCGGCGTCGCCAAGCTCGTGCGCGCGGTGGCGCCGACGCTCCCGATCCACGCCTCGACGCAGATGACCTGCACGGACGCGTCGTCGGTCGAGTTCGCGCGCGAGTTGGGGGCGTCGCGCGTGATCCTCGCGCGCGAGATGTCGCTCGAAGACATCGCGAAGATCCGCGCCGCGACGGACGTGGAGGTCGAGGTCTTCGTCCACGGCGCGCTCTGCATCGCGTATTCCGGGCAATGCCTGACGAGCGAAGCCATCGGCGGACGCAGCGCGAACCGCGGCGCGTGCGCCCAGGCCTGCCGTCTCCCCTACGAGCTCGTCGTCGACGGCGCGAAGGTGGACACGGGCGAGGACGCCTACCTCCTGTCACCGGAAGATCTCGAGGGATCGGCTGCCGTGGCCGAGCTCACCAAGCTCGGCGTCGCGTCGCTCAAGATCGAAGGCCGGCTCAAAGGTCCCGAGTACGTCGGCGCGACGGCGCGCATGTACCGCAAGGCCGTCGACGCCGCGCTCGGCGAAGGTGAAGCTCCCACCGAGTCCGAACGCCGCGACGCGCTCCAAGCGTACACGCGCGGCTCCGGGCCGGGGTTCTTCCTCGGCGTCGATCATCAACGGTTGGTCGAGGGTCGCGCGTGCGATCACCGCGGGCTCGCCGTCGGGACGTTCGAGCGCGCCGTTCGCCGCGCGGGCAAGACCTACCTCGGTCTCCGGCTCGACGCGGAGCTCTCCCGCGGCGACGGCCTCTTGATCGAAGGCGGTCTCGCCGGCGAAGGCGAGCTCGGCGGTCGCGTGTGGGCGATCATGGTCGGCGGTCGTGACGTGCAAGAAGCCTCGTCAGGGACGTCGTGCCAGGTGTGGCTCGGGCCCGACGGCGAGGCCCTCGACGCGGAGCGATTGCCCGCGGGACGCCGCGTGTTCCGGACGAACGATCCGACGCTCGACAAGCGCGTCGCGTCGGAGCTCGCGAAAGATCCGCGCAGGATCCGCGTCGACGTGCGCATCGGAGGTCGCCTGGGCGAGCCGTTCTTCCTCGAAGGCCGGACGGCGTCGGGCGAACACGCGCGCGTGACCGGCGACGCGCCGATCGAACCCGCGCGATCGGCGCCGGTCGACGAAGCCACGCTCCGGGACAAGCTCGGTCGCCTGGGCGATACGCCGTTCGAGCTCGGTTCGCTCGCGATCGATCTTCCGCCGAACTGCCTCGTGCCGATGTCGTCGCTCAACCGCGCGCGCCGAGCGCTCGTCGCCGCATGGCTCGAAGGCAGCGCCCGGTCCCATGCGACGACGCATGCATCTTGCACGAAATTGGTGGAGGCCGCGGCGTCACTGCGAAACGCAAACGCTGGCGCCGCGCCCGAGGGCGGCCTCTTCGTCCTCTGCCGGACGCTGCCTCAGGCGCTCGCCGCCGTGGAGGCCGGCGCGCGCGGGGTGTACCTCGATTTCCTCGAGCTGACGGGGACGGGTACGGCCGTCCGGGAGCTCCGTTCGCGCGGCGCGTTCGTCGGCGTCGCGCCGCCCCGCATCCGCAAGCCCGGCGAAGAGCGGATCGACCGCTACATCGCGTCCCTCGAGCCGGACGCCGTGCTCGTCCGCGGTCTCGGCGCGCTCCGCGAGATCGCGACGCTCGCGCCGAACGCCGCGACCGGCCGCCGCGCCGTGGCGATCGGCGACTTCTCGCTCAACGTCACGAACGTCCTCTCGGCGTCGGAGGTGCTCGCGCGCGGGCTCGACGCGTTCACGCCTTCGTTCGACCTGGACGCGGCGCAACTCGTCGCGCTCCTCGGCGGAGATCTGGCCCGCCGCGCCGAAGTGGTCGTGCACCATCCGATGGCGCTCTTCCACATGGAGCACTGCGTGATCGCCGCGCGCCTCTCGGACGGCAAAGATTACAAGACCTGCGGCCGACCCTGCGAGCGCCACCACGTCTCCCTCCGCGATCGCGCCGGCATGGAGCACCCGGTCGAGGCCGACGTCGGCTGCCGCAACACGGTCTTCCACGCCCGCCCTCAGAGCGCGGTGCAGCTCGTCCCGCAGCTCGTTTCGGCCGGCGTTTCGCGCTTCCGCATCGAGCTGGTGCGCGAGAGCGTCGACGACGTCAAGCGCCTGGTGGGGGCCTACGCCCGCGCCCTCCGGACCCCGTCGAGTGTCCACGACGTGTGGCGAGAGCTCCGGACGGACGGTGGGTACGGCGTGGTCAAGGGATCGCTTCGCGTCGTCTCGTGATAGCCTCGGGCCCATGACTGCGTCGGTCGTGGAATTGCCTCCGCGTCTGTCCTTCCTCGACGAACGCGCGAAGGCGAGAGCCGTGTCGGCCGTGCGCGCGTTCGAGAGCCACACCTCCGCGGAGCTCGTCGTCTCCGTGAAGAAGCGCGCCGATGCTTACGCCGACGTCGACGTCACGACGGCCGGCCTGTTCGCGCTCGCGTCGCTCCTCTTCCTCCTCTTCTTCCCGGTCGAGTTCGACGTCACGTTCATGCCCGTCGACGTCCTCGTGGCCGCGCTCCTCGGTTTCGTCGTCGCGCGCCTCTTCCCCGCGCTCAAGCGGTATGTCGTCCCGCGGAAGCGTCGTGAGGAGACCGTGCATCGCGCGGCGAAGGCGGCGTTCTACGACCTCGGCGTCTCGGGCACGAAGGACCGGACGGGGCTGCTCGTCTACGTCGCGATGCTCGAGCGCGTGGTCGCGGTGGTCCCCGATCGCGGCGTGACCGACGAAGCGAAAAAAGCGACGGAAGAAGCGCGCCGAACGCTCGAAAAAGCGCTCGCCGAATCGGACGTCCGAACGTTCGCCGAGACCCTCGAGTCGCTCGGCCGGCGCTTCGCCGCGTCGATGCCCCGCTCGGCCGACGACGTGAACGAGCTGCCGGACGAAATCGTATGAAGCGCGTGACGAACCGACTCGTTCGAGCCCTCGGCGACCGCGATCTCGGCCAAGCGATCGGGGTGGCGACGGCGCTCGCCACGGTGTTGCTCTACGCGGCGCTCGCCGAGGCGGCCCGACCCGGCGGAGGCAGCTCGTACTCCGGCGGCTCGCGGTCGAGCGGCAGCAGCCGCAGCAGCGGAGGTAGCAGTGGGGGCGGAGACGGCGAAGCCATCGTCTGGCTCGTCGTCCTTTGCTTCCAGCACCCGACCATCGGCGTCCCGCTCCTCATCGTCGTCATTGCCGTTTTGATCGTTCGATCGAAGATGCGGGCGGGTGGCTCGGAGTGGACCACGGGCCTGGCGGAGAGATCGGCAGCACCTTCCGCGCCGCCGCGGGCCGCGCGCTCGGCGCGCAAGGAGCTCGAACGGCTGCGCCAGACGGATCCCGCGTTCTCGCTCGTCGTCTTCGAAGACTTCCTCTACTTCCTCTACGCCGAAATGCACCGCGCGCGTGGGGCCGGCGCCGCGGACGCGCTCGCGACGTACTTGGGACCGGACGCGCGGAACACGTTGCGCGGCGATGGCCGCGTCGCCGAGGTGACGGGCATCATCATCGGCGGCATGTCGTACGTCGACGCGCGCGTGGGCGCCGACGGCTCGGCCGAGGTCGAGGTCGAGATCGAATCGAACTACGTCGAGCGCTACCGCCCGCAAGGCGAGCAGCGGTTCTTCGTGCGCGAACGCCTCACGCTCACGCGCGCGGCGGGGGCTCGGTCGCGCGTCCCCGGCAAGTCGCGGACGCTCGATTGCCCGAACTGCGGCGCGCCTCTCTCGGCGATCCGCGGGAACGTCTGCGGACACTGCCGAACCCAGATCGACACCGGCCTCAAGGATTGGGCGATCCAGAGCATCGACGTCCTCGAGCGCGAGCCGCGCGGCCCGCTCCTCACCTCGTCGGTCGAGGAGCGCGGGACGAACCTCCCCACGATCTACGATCCGAACGCGCGCGCCGTCTTCGCGCAGATCCAAGCCAAGGATCCGTCGTTCTCTTGGCAGCGCCTCGAGCAACGCGTCGCGCTCATCTTCCAGGAGTTCCACGCCGGATGGGTGGGGCGCGAGCCGGCGCGGATCCGACCGTTCATCAGCGACAACCTCTTTCAGTCGCAGGTCTATTGGATCGATCTGTACCGCGCGAACCGGTGCATCAACCGCACGGACGGCTCTCACATCACGCGCCTCGAGCTCGCGGCGGCCACGACCGACGCCTACTACGACGCCATCACGGTGCGCCTCTACGCGACCGGCCTCGACTACACGATCTCCGAGGACGGCAAGGTCCTGTCGGGGAATCCGAAGAAGCCGCGCGCCTATTCCGAATATTGGACGTTGATCCGCGGCGCCCAGAAGAAGCCCACGAACAACGGCGACCGGCAATGCCCGAATTGCGGCGCTCCGCTCACCATCAACATGACGGGCAATTGCCAATATTGCGGCGTCAAGGTCACGAGCGGCGAATACGACTGGGTGCTCTCGCGCATCGAACAGGACGAAGCCTACACGGGCTGACGGGCCTTCTTCGGCGTCGTCGCCTTCTTCGATGGCGTCTCGTTCGGCGTCGTCTTCCTCGGCGTCGGCGTCTTCCTCGGCGTCGCCTTCTTCGATGAGGGCTCGCCGCGTTTGCGCGCCTCGAGCTCGTCGAGCGTCTTCGGCCAATCGGACTTGAGCAGGCGCGAGAGTGACCGATCGGCGAGGAGCTTTCCTTCGGTCTGGCACGTCGGGCAATAGTTCGATTCGTTGTCGGCGTAACGAATGCGCTGGACGGGTTTGCCGCACCGCGGACACGGTTTTCCGTATTTGCCGTGGACGGCCATGTCGGGATGGAACGCGGTGACGCGCTCGGGGAACTCCCCCGCCTCCGCGCGCAGGCGCTCCGTCCACTCTGCGAGCACCGCGCGCGTCGACGCGAGCAGCGCGGCGGCCTCCTCGTCGTCCACGCGGCTCGTGAGCTTCGCGGGCGACATGCGTGCATGATGCAATATCTCGTCGGAGTACGCGTTGCCGATGCCGCTGAAGAGGTGCGGATCGGTCAGCGCGCGCTTGAGCGTGTGGTTCTCGCTGCGGAGGCGTTCGGCGAACGTCGCCGGGGTCGACGCGGAGATCTCGAGGCCGCCGGGATCGAGCGACGCCAGCCCCTCGTCGCCGCGGACGACGTGGATGCTGGCTCGCTTCTTCGAGCTGACCTCCGTGAGGAGCATCGTCCCGTCGTCGAAATCGAACGCCGCGAGCCCGATCTTGCCCGGAACGGGCGCACCCTTCGGCTTCCAGCGGAAACGACCGGCGACCATCAGATGGATGACGAGGTGCAGCACGGCCTCTCCCGGCGCGGCCGAGAGCGTGAGCACGATGCGCTTGCCGAGGCGCGAGACCCCTTCGACCTTGCGACCGAAGGTCGACGCGATCGGTGGCTCGGCCGTGCGCAAAACGAAGGGGCTCGCGAGGCGGACACGCTCGAGCGCGTGCCCTCGCGTTCGCCTGGCGATGTGCTCGACGTAGACCTCGACGTCGGGGAGCTCCGGCATGAGCGGTGAAGTTTAGTCGATTTTTGAATCCTCGCGACGGGGCTCCGTCCAACCCCGGCCTTCCGATCGAAGGCCCCTACATTACGGAGTTCGACTCATGAAAATCGCCCGATGGTTGGGACGAGCGGCGTCGCTCGTCGTGGTTTCGTCCGTCTGCCTCGTCCTCATTCCCGGCTGCGGATCGGACGCCAAGGATGCGTGTGAAAAGTTCAACTCGCTCTGCTCGGGCGACCAAGGCGGCTCCGACGCGGATGCGGGCGTCTCCGTCAGCGTGCAGCTCACGTGCAACGCCGACCAACTCGACGAGGCGAGCAACGTGGACGAAGTGGCCGACTGCATGGAGAACGCGAAGGACTGCTCCGCCGCGGTCACGTGTCTCTCGAAGGCCAAGAAATAGCCGTCACGCTCGCGCGCTGAACCGTCGCCGTTCCCTCCTACGACGTCCGGCGGTTCAGCGCGTTTGGAGCGAACAACCCAGCGCCTTGCCTTCGGCGACCTTCGGATCGCGACCCGCGAGGAGGTCGTCGATGGCATTTCGCAAATACGGTTTTGCGTCGTCGGTCAAATGCGTTTTGTCCGAATCGATGCCACCGCGATATCGAACGTGGCCGTCGCGATCGAGGACGACCGAGTACGTGGCGTATTCGGCGCCGAGCGCGTCGGCGAGCTTCGCGCCGCGATCGATGAGAATGGGGGGGAGGTGGCGCTCACGGGCGGCGGCCGCGTCGCGCTCGGCGGAGGCGTCGATCTCCGAATCGACGACGTAGAAACGAACGCCGCGCGACTCGTAAGTGCTCGCGAGCGCGCGGATGCGGTCGTCGTGGACGTGGAAGCACGGGCACGCGTGGGCGTAGAAGACCAACACCGTGTAGGGCGCGTCTTCGAGGGCCTTCGGGAAGGCCACGTCGTTGCCGTCCGCGCGGGCGACGGTGAGCGCGGGCACGGCCGGCGGCGCAGAAGGCGCGCACGCTGCGGCGGTGGCGAGGAGCGTCGTGAAGAGCGCGCCCCAGACGAACGAGCCGAGGAGCGAACCGCGCGACGATCTCGGAGCGCGAGGAGCGTTCGTCGTCCGAAGACGGGATCCCGAGGTGGACTTCGAATGCGCGTGCGTCAGTACCATGCGTACACCGCCGTGAGGATGAGAGCGATCGTGGCGAGCTCGTTCTTGCCGAGCGCGTCGATGGGAGGAGTGAACGAGAGACCGCCTTGGAGGCGGAGATGGTCCGTGACCGGCGCCACGCCGACGACGCCGACGACCGGCTGGCGGCGCGCCGACTTCGGGACCGTCGTGCCGTTGAGCTCCGCGTCGCCTTCCCCGGTGAACGACGCCGACACGGCGAGCGCGTAGTCTTTCGGGAACGTGTAGGCGACGGCCGCGAGGGCCGTCCACGACGTGCCGAGCGTGGTCTCGACGCCGTGGATCGTCCGCGTGGAGCGCTTGGCGACGATGCCGTACGCGGTGACGAGCCACGGGCCGAAGGTCTGCTCGATCGAGAGGCCCAAGTTGCCTTGGAAGGCCCCTGTGCCGGTCGCGTCGGCGGCGAGCGGCGGCGAAGCGTCGTCGGGGGGCCTGCCCGTCGGGAACGTGACGCCCGCGAGGAGGCCGATGCCCGGGACGTACCGCGATTGGCCGGCGTAGAAGAAGTCGTAGCGCGCGTTGACGTTGACGTCGCCGATGCCGCCGCCGAAGTCCGACGTCCCGCTCGACGCCCGCTGCGTTTGGACGAACGGGACGAGCGCGGCGAGCTGGGCACGCGGCGCGAAGGGCAACCGGATCGACCCGAAGAGATCTTCCTCGAAGTCGTGCTCGGACGTCCCGCGCGCCTTCGTCGCGAACCGGGCGTCGGCGTCGAAGGAGCCGAACGCGTGCGCCGCCCGGAGCTGGGCGCCCACGAGCGCGTCGTCGTGGAGCGAGAGCCTCCCGGGCGTGACGGCACCCGCGCCGGCGCAACAAGCTTGCGCGCGGCACGTTCGCGCGAATCCCGAGAGCGAAATCCACGAGAGCGAAAGCGCCACGAAGAACGAGGCTGCCCATCGCCGTGACGTCATGGTGCGTCCTCGATTAGCAGCGATCGCGCTCGCATGCCATGCATGGGCGCGGAATCGACGGCTCGCGAAGGGAGCTCGCGAACGCAGGATTTTCCTCGCGCGTCGAGCGCCCTCACGTTCCGCTATAGTGCGCCGGATGGAACGCGTACTCCTCCTCGGCGCCACGTCCGCCATTGCCTCGGAAATCGCGACGATTCACGCATCGAGGGGCGCGCGCCTCCACTTGATCGGGCGGAACCCGGAGAAGCTCGAGCGTGTCGTCCGACGCTGCGAGGAGGCGCGTGGAGCGTCGGGGGCGATCGTCACGTCGCGCGCCGCGGACTTCGGAGATCCGAGCGCGAACGAGGCGCTCGTCCTCGCCGCCATCGACGAACTGGGCGGCATCGACACGGCCATCGTCGCGCACGGCGACCTCGGCGATCAGCTCGCGAGCGAGCACTCGTTCGCCGAGGCCGAGAAGACGATCCGGGTCAATTTCACGAGCGTGGTTTCGTTGATCTTGCCCATCGTCAACGAGATGGAGCGACGCCGGAGCGGGCGCCTCGGCGTCATCGGTTCGGTCGCCGGCGACCGCGGCCGGCCGCGAAACTACACGTACGGAGCCGCGAAGGGCGCGCTCACGATCTACCTGCAAGGGGTGCGCTCGCGCCTGCACGCGTCGGGCGTCACGGTGACGACGTTGAAGCTCGGCCCCGTCGACACGCCGATGACGAAGGATCACGAGAAGAACGTCTTCTTCTCGAAGCCCGATCGCGTCGCGCGCGCGATCGTCCGCGCGATGGATGCGCGCGCGTCCGAGGCCTACGTGCCGGGGTTCTGGCGCGCCATCATGCCGATCGTGAAGCACACGCCGGAAGAGCTCTTCCAGCGGCTCTCGTTCCTGTCGGGACGGTAGTCGAGCGCGAACGGCGGGGCGTTCGTCGGGTCAGAAATTGATTTTGCGCATCACGAAGCGCGGGAGCATCTTGATGATCGCCATCACGAGCGCCCAGATGCCCGGCGCGTAGACGAGGGGGCGCTTTTCGTCCATGGCGCGGATGACGGCACGCGCGACGCCTTCGGGCTCACCGGCGAACGGCGGGGGCTTGAGGCCCGCGGTCATGCCGGTCTTCACGAAGCCGGGCTTCACGCAGAGGACCGAGAGCCCGGCGTCGTGGAATTTGTGGTCGAGCGCTTCGAGGTAGATGGAGAGGCCGGCCTTGCTCGAGCCGTAGATCGCGACGGGCTTGCGGCCGCGATCGCCGGCGACCGAGGAGAAGACCGTCAGGCGGCCGCCACCTCGCGCGAGCAAGCGCTTCCTGGCGAGCTCGCAGAAGACCAAGGTGTTGGCGTAGTTCACCGTGACGAGGCGGCGGGTGAGCTCGATGTCCGCTTCGAGCGCGTCCTGCGACGCGAACAAGGCGCCGGTGACGATGACCGTGTCGAAGCCGCCGAGCGCGGCGTCCGCGGCGTCGAGGGCCGCTTCGAAGCCTTCGGGCCGCTCGAGATCGCAAATCGCGTAACCCGCGTCGAGGTGCTTCGGATGGCGGGATTTCAAATCGGCCGCGCTCCGCGCCAAATCCGATTCACCGATACCGAGGATGAAAACAGAGTCCCCGCGTTCGACGAGCTGTTGCGAAATGGCTCGTCCCATTCCGCTCGTTCCACCCAAAATCACGGCTTTCATGATCGATCTCCGAAGAGTCTCACGGACTGCGCGCTCCGCAGTCGGCGCTTCGGATCCCATTTCTCCCGAAGCGCGAAAAAGCGGGGAAGGCGCGGCTCCATCGCGCGGAAATGTTCGGGGCGCGTGAAGCGATCCTTCGTCAGATAAATGCGCCCGCCGACGTCGATGATGAATTCGTTCAAGCGATCGACGATGGTTTGGATATCGGGCGAAATGGCCATGTCGATGGCGATCGACGTGCCCTCGAGCGGGAACGACAGCACGCCTTTGCCCTCCGGTCCGCAATCTTTGATGACGCAGAGAGGAGACGCTCCACCGAGCTTGGTGAGCAGCCGCATGAACGCGCGGACGCCGTCTTGCCCCGCCGCGCGCGGGACGACGCATTGGTACTGCGTGAAGCCTCGCGGGCCGTACGCGCGGTTCCACTCGAGGATGGCGTCGAGCGGATAGAAGAACGGATCCGGCGCGACGAGCGTCTCGAGGCGCTTTTGGTGGTGCTTCCAGTAATACGCCGTGTTGAAGAGGCTCGCCGTCACGGGGTTGAGCGCCCAATTCGGCAGATCGACCGGCATCGTGATGCGCGGCGACCCCCGCAAAGGGACGTTCTGCGACTCCTCGGGCGTCGCCCAGCGGCCCGCCATGAGGATGCCGCGGCCCATCGAGCTGCCCTTCGTGAGGCAGTCGATCCAGCCCATCGTCATCGGCCAACGCGGCGCCGAGCGGCCGAGCGCGTCGAGGAACGCGTCGATGTTCTCGACGCGCTCGCTCTCCATGAAGATCCACGGGCTCGCGATGCGGTGGAGGACGAACTCGACCTCGAGGATGTGGCCGAGCAGGCCCATGCCGCCGATCGTGCCGTAGAAGAGGTCCTCGTTCTCGGTGGGGCTGCAGTCGACGACGCTGTCGTCGGCGAGGCGCATGCGGAGCGATCGCACGTGCGCGCCGAAGCACCCTTCGCAGTGGTGGTTCTTGCCGTGCACGTCGCTGGCGACCATGCCGCCGATGGTCACGAACTTCGTCCCCGGCGTGACGGGCGAAAACCAGCCGCGGGGGATGAAGATGCGGTTGAGCTCGTCGAGGCTGAGGCCGGCTTCCGTTCGGATCACGCCGGTGGCGTCGTCGAACGAGAGGATGCGGTTCGCGAGCCGGGTGGCGACGACCTTGTCGGACGGATCGGCGGGGAGCGACGAATCGCCGTAGGAGCGGCCGAGGCCCCGGGAGAGGACGGCGCCGCGCGTGAGGGCCTCGAGATCGGTGGCCACGAGCTCTCGGCCAGGTGCCGGGATCCGTCCCCAACCGGTGAGCACGGGCTGCGACGTCGCTTCGATCGACTTGGTCATGGCGGCGTAAGTCAACGCTAGTCGGGGTTTTTCTCGTCCGCTACGAGGTCGTTCGTGCGCCTCAGCTTGCGCGGTCGGGTGTCGCTCATACCACGGATGAACCCTCGGAAGCGGGCCGATCGCGGTCGGCGCGGGCGGCGACGATGTCCGCGAACGAGCGCGCCGTCAGCTCTTCGGGCGACAGGCCCGTGGCGTGGAGGTCGTCGTCGTCCAGGGCGCCACACGCGCGGCCGCGGAGGAAGAATTGGAGGAGCCCCTGGCCCGTGGCCGCGTCGTCGAAGACCTGGCCGGAGCGCGTCGCCTTGGTGGCGCGCTCGACGAAGGTGCGGAGCCGTTCGGTCATCGCCGTCCGTTCGCCGAGGAAGAAGGCGTAGAGCGCCCCGTAGCGGGCGGGGAGCTGCGCGGGGTGGAGATCCCATCCGCGGTGGATGCCGACGCCGAGCGCTCGCCGGACATTTCGCGCGTGGAGCCGCCACGCCTCGTGGACGTCGCACGTGTTGTCGGACTCTTGGTCGACCGAGAGGCGCGCGCCTTGCGGTGGCTTGTGCCGCGCGACCGGCAGGAGCGTCGTCGCGCCGTCGTACACGCCGACATCGGTGTCGGCGAACGCGAGTTGCATGGTGAGGCGCGCGGCGTCGCACGCGGGGTGGTCGAGGCGCTGCTCGTTGGCGGTCACGCCCAAGCTCGCGGTGAGATCGTAGGCGCCCAAGTGGACGGCGACCGTGCGACCGTCGCCGGCGGCCGCGAGCGCGCGAAGCGGGACGTTGCCCGCGGGATCCAGGAGCGCGCGCGGCGATTCGATCATGAGCTCGATGCCGATGCGTCGAGAAAAGCCACGGGCACGCTCGAGCTCGGCGAGCAGCTCGGCCAGCGCGGCGACCTGGGCCGTGGTCGTCACCTTCGGGAGCGTCACGGTGAAGTCGCGCGGGAGCTCGTCGCGCGCTTTTTCGGCGAAGGTCGTGAGGAACCGATCGAGCGTCCGCACCGCGCGTCCGAAGGTCCGGTCGAACGATTTGACCCGAATGCCGACCTTCGTGCGGCGCGCGTCGGATGCGTCGCCGTCGCCGTCGCCGTCGCCGTCGCCGTCGTTCGCGTTCGCCGTGGCCGTCACGCTCCGCGCCAGCTCTTCGGCCGCGCGCGTGGCGTCGGCGTCTTCCTCGTCGTCCGGACGCGGGCCGTACCCGTCTTCGAAGTCGATGCAGATCGACTCGACGGCGAAGCGATCGAGCTTCGCGCGGACCCGCTCGGCGACGCGCTCGGCGTCCGCGGTATGGAGGGCGCCGACGACGGCTCCGAAGGCCGTGCCGTCGTCGCCCCACGTTCGCATCGCGTTTCGCGCGATCGTGCCGAGTTTGTGGGGCAAATCCGCGCGGTAGAGGTGCGCGCCGCCGTAGACGACGTGCACCGGACCTTCGGAGGGCGGCGTCGGTGGCTCGATGGACCGCGCGACCTTTTCGCGGACCGCGTCAAGTTTGGCCTGCGGGATCGACGTCTTCATGGGCCTCGTCAGACTATGTCCGGACCTCGGAACCCGCTCGTCAAAATGAGCGATGGCGACGGCCTGAGTCCTTCGTTCGGGCGCGATGTCGAACTCGGGTGGCGTGAAGACGTGAAAATGGGTGCTCTATTGCGATCGTGAGTCCGTGTGGTATTGGGTGCTCATGCGCTCCATCGTCGGTGTTCTTGCAATCATCGCCTGCTCCTTTGGATGCGGAACGACGCAGGCTGAGGCCGGGAACACAGACCTGCCCGGTGACCCTCCTGGCACCGATTCGCCGATAACCCTCACGCTGAATGGAGAGCCGCGAGGTTTCGGCGCGTTTGAGCTTTCGTGGATCTCGTCGTCCGACGACGGTGGGGCAGAGGCGGGCGTAAGTCTCGAGGCCAAGTCGGCAAACGGGTGGACACTCTCCATATCCGTTCCTCACGAGCGAACACCCGGTGCCTACACGTGCTCAGCGGCTTCCGCCCGAATCAGTCTCCTGAATTGGGAGTCATCACTCAGGTATATCGCAACATTCCTCGATGACAGTTGTGCCGTCACCCTGGAGATGATTGGCACCCGCAAGGGCGATCGTACGGTCGGCAGTTTCTCCGGTGACATGCGCCTTGTAAGTGGCGACTCCAACACGGCGAGCATTTCCATTTCCAATGGGAAGTTTGATGTCGTGGCCCCGCTGGACGCAGCGCCCTGAGTCTCCTCCATCCGACATCTGGCTCGGGCCGAAACCTGTCGCCCACGCGTGCCCTCCCGAAGCTTCCCGGCTCTTCGTCCAGTCTTGGGGGCGAGGCGCGACCTACCAGCGAATGGTAAGCCAGAGGCGGACCGCTTCCTTGCGTGGCCCCTTGGAGCGAGCGCATGAAAAAGGGCGCCTCAGGTTCTCCCTGAGACGCCCTGAATCTGTCATGCGGCGGAGAGCAAAGGCGGCCGATCTCGCGGCGCGCGGCGTCGCGGCTCGACTACGCGCTCGCGGCGGTCGAGGCGCTGACGAAACGGCACGAGAATCGGATCCACGAGCTCGGCGGCGACGCGTCGTTCTCGATGAGCGAGCTCGCGAGCGAAGTGACGCGGCAATCCGGCAAGGAGGTCGTCTACCGCGATCTGAGCCCAGCCGAGCACCGCGAGGTGCTCGTCGGCGCGGGGCTACCGCCCGTGGTGGCGGAGATCCTCGTCGACGCGGACCAAGGCATCCAGAAGGGCGAGCTCGATCATCCGGGCGACGGGCTGCGCCGTCTCATCGGACGACCCACGACGTCACTCACCGGCGCCGTGGCCGAGGGGCTCGCGCGAATCTCGGCGTGAGCGCACGGCATGAGTGCTCGGTATGCGCGCGACGTCGAGGCGGCCGTCTTCGCACCCGAGTGCCATGGACGGCCGGAGCTCGTGGCGGCATTCGCTATTGGGGATCGGCGAGCGCCGCGCGAATCCCCGGGAGCGCCTTGACGGTCGCGTAGCGGGCGCACTCGTTGGTGTGTCCGCCGTTGCACTTGCCCTCGGGGGTCTCGCCCGGTGTGCCGTAGTTCTCGTAATAGTGAGGGACCTTCGCGTCGTTGAGGGCCTTGTGCAGGACGCCCGAGGCGCTCGCCGTCGTGGCCTCCGCGACGTCGGTCCCTTTGCCGACGTAGATGAAGACCTGAACCGTCGCGAGCTGCTTCGCGTGCGCGGCGGGGTTCACCTTGCCCCAGACGGGGCTGGTCCCGATCGGTCCGAAAGGCCCGTTCACGTTCAAGTTCGCGGCCGTGAGCATGCCGACGATTCCGAGCTGAACCGCCCCGTGTTGCAGATCGACGATGCCGGAGAAGGTGGCCGCCGCCGCGAAGAGCTCGGGGTGGTCGGCCGCGTAGCGCATCGCGCCCAGACCGCCCATCGAGAACCCGGCGACGGCTCGCCCTTCCTTCGCGGCGATCGTCTTCAGGTTGCGATCGATGAACGGCACGAGCTGCGTGAGGTGATACGTCTCCCATTTCTGGGGGATCGATGGGTCGAGCCAATCCGTATAGAAACCGTACTCGCCGGCCTCCGGCATGACGACGATGACGTCCGAGAGGCGCTCTTCGAAGCCGATCACCTTCGAGGCCGTCGTGTAGTCGCAGCTCGCGCCGTGCAGGAAATAGAGGACCGGGTAGTGCTTCGTCGACGTGGCGTAGTCCGGCGGCACCGTGATGCGAACGGCGTTCCCGAACCTCATCTTGGCCTTCGGTGAGACGTCGGGCGTCGAGACGAAGACGTCGAACGTTCGCGGCGAGACGGGGACCACGGACTCGACCGTGATGCCGTCGCCCGAAGAGATTTGCGTCGTCGGGTCGAAGGGAGGCGGGGCCTGGGTGTCGGAGAGATCGCCCGCGTCCGCGGGAGGCTGCGGCGTCGTCTCGTCGGGAGTGTCCGGTGTCGTCTCCGCGGGAGGCGGGGTCTCGTCGGTCGGTGTCGCCTCGTCGACGCCGCTCTCGGGGGACGATCCGCAGCCCGCCAGCGAGCTCGAAACGAGGGTGATGACGAGGGCCGTTCGGAACAACCACGTGGGCATGCCGCGAGGGCTTGCACGTCCAGTGCCGACACAATTGTTCACAATTTCATCGTCGACATCGGAAAATGTAAGGGTCCTATCGATGCCGCATCCCCACGACTGGACCCTCGTCGATCCGTCAGGGGGAATTCCCTACCCGCGACGACAGCCGCCGCCGCGTCAGACGATCCGATTCCAGCGAGCGCCGTCGTAAAAGGCTGCCTGGCGTCGGCCGACGGCGAAGAGCACGCCGTCGAGAGCATCCAGGCTCGTGAACGAGTCGAGCGGCGGTGGCGGGAGCGAGGACGAGACGATGCGTGCTCCCTGCATTTCATAGAGCCCGCGTTGGCTCGTGACGAGGAGTCGATCTCCGTAGCCGACGACCGCGACGACGCGCTCTTCGTTCGGCATGCTGGCGCGGATCCAGCCGGTCTCCGGCGTTCCTGCGAGCAGCTCCGCCGCGCGATCGACGAGGTAGATGCGCCCGTCCGCGCCGCAGTGAATTCGCTCGATCTTGGCCGCGCCGGCGATCTCCACGGGTGACCAACGATGCCCATCGTGGCACCAGAGCTTGTCTTCCCCGCACGCGTACAACGAGCCGTCCGTGTCGAAGCCGGCGACGTCTCGCAGATCGACGTTGCCGTCCAAGCCGTCTCCGAGGCGGGACCATTGGTCGGCCGCGTCGCGACGCCAGACGGCTTTCGGGCCCACGGCGTGAGGGACACCGCGGATCGAGCGCAGCGCGCGAACGTACACGGAGCGGTTGCCGTCGATGGAGCTCTCGGGGCCGTCGTCGCCACCTCCGATCGCCCATACGTCGCCGTCCGAGAACACGGCGATCCACTGTTCCTTGGGCGTGAAGGCCGGACAGAGGTAGACCGCCTGCGCGGGCACCGGACCGCGATGCGCCCAACGCTCCTCGGGGACCTCGTCTGGATAGAAGAAGAAGAGCGTGGTCGGTTGGGGCTCGAGCGGATCGTCCTCTTCGGGTCGCTGGCCCCAGACACCGAGGATGGCGCGTGAGCGCACGGCGCATCCCATGAGATCGTAGCCGTCGAGCGCGGTAAGCATGGTGCCCCTACGCTACCGATATCGGCTACAGAAGTCCGATCACCAGCGACATGGCGAGAAACAGCACCAGCTGATAGCCGCTGTTGATGAGGGTCAGCTTCGTGGGTTTCAATTCGAAGGCGTTGTGCTGGAGGAGCGTGGTGGCCGAGAACGTCGCCCACGCCACGAAGCCGACCCGCAGCGCCAGCCACACGGAATCGTCCTTCGTCGCCGCGGTCGCGATCCCGATCCCGACCGCCAGCCCGACCGCGGTCACGCCGTTCGCGACGAGGAGCTGGACCATGTTCTTCTTGCTGGCCCTCTTGGACTGTTCCGGAGTGATGCCGGTCAGCTTCCACCAAACGAGCCCGAAGCCGATCTTGCCGTACCAGGCGCCCGCCACGGCCATGCCGACCACGATTGCGAGCACGGTGCCGAGCCAGTTGATCTCCATGGCGGAACTCCTTGATGGTCTGAACACTCTTGATGGTCTGAACACTGAGACGAGCCACGCCTTGCCTGGCGACCCGTCAGACGAGTGATAAAATCAACTAAGATGGAAAATGTAAAGCGATCTTTTGGCCGTTCCTACGGACAATTCTGCGGACTCGCCCGTGCCTTGGACGTCGTGGGCGACCGCTGGAACCTCCTGATCGTGCGCGAGCTGCTGCCCGGTCCGGTGCGCTACAACGAACTGAAGGCCTCGCTCGCGGGGATCGCGACCAACCTCTTGGCGGAGCGGCTGCGGAGCCTGGAGGGAAACGGGATCGTCGAGCGGCGGCTCGGAGACGCGGGAGTTCTCTACGCCCTGACGCCGTGGGGCGCGAAACTCCGAGAGCCGATGGAGGGGCTCGGCAGGTGGGCCGCGCCACTGATGGCGACGGGACGTGAGGGCGACTCGTTCCAGCCGCGCTGGCTGGTGCTCGCGCTGCCGGCGTTGCTTCGAGGTGTGACCGCGGCTCCCGCGCTCGAAATGGGCTTCGAGGTCGAGGGCCTCCTCATCGTCTTGCACGTCGACGAGCACGGCCCGCGCGCGGTCGTCCAGCCCGACCGCCAGCCCGGCACGATCCTGACGGCCGAACCGGAGATCGTCGTCGGGCTCGCGGCCGGCGCGCTCACCGTCGACGAGGCGGTCTCCGCAGGATGCCTTCAAGGCGACGTCAGAGTCCTCCGCAGAGTTTTCCCTGAAGGGCGGGCGACCGTCATGTCCGCGTTCGATCCTCGCTAGCCGACGGTTCTCCCTCCGCTCGAATTCGACTGACCGCGCCGCGCCCTTCGATGCCATGATGCGCGACCCATGGAGCGCATGCGCCGCAGGCTTTTTTTGCTGCTGCTCGCGCTCGCGTGCGCGCTCGGATCGACGTGGAGCTCGGGGGTCCTCGCGGCGCCTCCTCCCTCGCAGGCCCCGGCCGACGGGCCCTCGCAGGCCAACGCCGCCGCGCGATCCCGGCCGACGGGCCTTCGCCCCGTGTTCGACGAGAGCGTCGCGAACCTCACCCCTTCGCCCGTCCCGTCGCTCCCGCAGGCGGTGCCCGATCTGGCACTCCCGCCCGACCTCGCCGCGTTCACCGGCCGGGTGCTCGCGGGGGTCGAGATCGTCGTCGACGCCAACGAATGGCACGACGAGCCGCCGCCGATCGCGTCGATGCGCCCGGGCGATCCGGTCTCGCCGGCCATCGTGCGCGCGGCGATGGCCGAGGCGCTGGAGACCGGCTTCTTCGCCGACGCGCGCGTCGAGCTCGAGGACATCGAAGGCACGCTCCTCGCGACGCTGCACCTCGTTCCTCGCCGCATCGTCGATTCGTTTCGCATCGAGCTCCACGGCGCGCCGCTCGACGGCGAGCAGCTCCTCCGCGACGCGGAGCTCGTCGTCGACGGCGAGATCGTGGCGTCGCGGCTCCCGTCGCAGGTCGAGCGGCTCACGCAGCTCTTGCAGTGGCGCGGGTTTCCGTCGCCGATCGTGACGCTCAAGACCGTGGGCACGAACGATCCGCTCCGCGTGGTCCTCGTGGCCGACGTCGATCCGGGGGCGCCTCGTCGCGTCGAGCGCCGCGTCGTCTATCCGTTCGGGGGACCCGAGAACGCGGGGAACGACATCGACGCGAACTACCTCGTGCACGTGGGCGAGCGCGCCGACGAGCCGACGCTCCAGGCCGCGGACACGGCGATGCAGAACCGCGTCCGCGCCCTCGGCTACCACCGCGCGGAGGTCACGCACGATCTCGTCATGCACCGGGGGCTCGTCGTCTTGCGGGTCCGCGTCGATTTCGGGACGCGCTTCGAGACCCGCTACGAGGGCAACGATCACTTCGACGCGGACGCGCTCGACGAGGTCCTCGACCTCGAGAACGAGACGGATCGCACGCCGAGCCACCTCGTCCAGAAGGTCCGCGAGTTCTACGTCAAACACGGCTTCCTCGACGCCGACGTCACGCTCGAGACGCGCGGCACGCCGAAGGACCGCGTGCACTACCTCGTCTTCCACGTGACCGAGCGTGCGCGTGTCCGCGTGATGGCGCGCGCCTATCCCTGCCTCCGCGAGAGCGACGTCGCGAAGTTGGTCGACGGCCCGTCCTCGGCGAGCGAGATCGGCAGCGAGATCGACAGCTACCTCGAAGAAGAGCTGCCCGGCGCCGACTTGCTCAAGCCTCCGCGCCCGAGCGGCGTCGACGACACCCTCGCCGGGCTCGGTCCGCGCGGCGCGCATCCGGCGCCCCTCGAGCTCGATCCGAACGCGACCTACGCCCCCGAGACGTACGAGCGCGCCGTCCAGCACGTCCAGGAACTCTACCGCGCCGAGGGGTTCCTCTCCGCGCAGATCGGCCCCGTCCAGGTCGTGCGCCGTCGCTGCGAGCCGCACTCGCCGCCCGGCCGCTGCATCCCGGTGAAGGTCACGAGCGCGCTCAAGGACGTGTGCACTTACGACCCCGCCGGGCTCCCGCTGCCGGTGGCGCCGCTCGAGAGCGAGCTGTCGTGCGTGCCCGATCCGTCCCACGGCGTCGAGTGCCAGTCGAACGTGCTCCTCCGCATCCCGGTGAAGCTCGGTCCGCGGACGCAGCTCTACGATCTCGCGTTCACCGGCGCGCGCGCCATCTCCCCCATCGATCTCGCCAAGGCCGCGGATCTGCGGCTCGGCTCGTACGTGAGCACCGTGAAGCTCGAAGAGGCGCGCCGCCGCGTCGCCGACGCCTACAAGGAAGAGGGCTACGCGTTCGTCGACGTCAAATACGTGCTCGAGTCGTCCCCCGATCGGACGCGCGCCCGCGCCCGCTTCGTCGTCTCCGAAGGCGAGCAGGTCATCGTCCGCCAGATCGTCCTCCGCGGAAACCAGTTCACCAAGAGCGCGACGATCCTCGGCCGCGTCGCGCTCGAGGTCGGCCAGCCTTACCGCACGAGCGACGTCCGCAAGACCGAGGAGCGCATCGCGACGCTCGGCACCTTCGCGAGCGTCACCGTCGCGCTCGAGAACCCGTACGTCCCGCAGCGCAACAAGGCCGTCGTCATCACGGTCTCCGAGCGCCCGCGGCAGTACACCGAGATCGCGCCCGGCTTCTCGACCGGCGAAGGCTTCCGGCTCGCCGGCGAGTACGGCCACCGCAATTTGTGGGGCAAGGCCATCGCGCTCACGCTGCGCCTGCAGCTCGCGTACATCCCGACGCCGTTCATCATCGACCCGACCGCGCGCGACAACTACCGGAACCTCAACACGCTCGCGCGCCTCGCGGTCCGCGCCACCGGCGGCATGGTCTTCCCCGACGTCGGCCTCGGCCCGCTCGTCCGCGCGGGCGTCGACGGCCTCGTCGTCCACGACCTTCAGCGCGACTTCTACATCACGAAGCTCGCGGCGATCCCGAACATCGGCTACCGGCCCGTGAACGAGGTCCAGATCACGCTCTTCCAGAGCGTCGAGTTGAACAACAGCCGCATTTTCCGGACGGGTTCGATCGAGGAGTACATCACGAGCCTCGCCCTCCAGGGCATCAACACGACGAACATCGTCCGCCAGCTCCTCGTGCCCGACGGCCTCAGCTACGTCGTCGCGCAGCGTGTGCTCGCGTCGTGGGATCGCCGCGACAACGCCTTCAACGCCTCGCGCGGCACGTACGTCGCCACGGGCATCGAGCACGTCGACGGCTTCCCCGTCGAAGACAAGGAGCGCACGTTGACGACGCCGCCCCAACAGAGCCACTTCCTCAAGCTCACGCAGACCTTCGGCGGCTACATCCCGCTCCCCAAAGGTCTCCGCATCGCCGCGCTCACGCGCCTCGGCGCGAACGTCCAGCTCACGGCGAACTCGTCGACGTACCCCGACCGCTTGTTCTTCATGGGCGGCGTCGACTCGATGCGCGGTTGGAACTTGAACAGCTTCGTCCCGCAGGACTACGCCGACCGCATCGACGCCGACGCGAGCAAGCCCGACACCGTCGAAGATCCGTCCACGGGCAAAATGATCCCGAACCCCGCGAAGTTCACGCCGAACACGCGCCCGATCCGCGGCGGCAACTTCATGGTCAACGAACGCATCGAGCTGCGTATCCCGATCCGCGGCCCGTTCGAGACCGTCATCTTCTCGGACATCGGCAACCTCTGGATCGATCCGCTCTACCCGTTCAACACGGGGCGCTTCCCCATGCGCGTCGCGGTCGGCAGCGGCATCCGCGTGCAGACGCCGGTCGGCCCGCTCGCCATCGACTACGGCATCAACGTCACGCGTAAGTGGTACGAGGACTTCGGCGCGGTGAACTTCGCGGTCGGCCTCTTCTAGGGAGAGGGCGACTATCTTCTAGGAGAGAGGCGACGAGGAGGAGCGAGCGACGCGGTGCGCGAACGGCGACGTCTATCGACGCGTTGCGCCATGCACTGCGCCCGCGGGGGTCGCGGCTTTCTCCTTCGCCGCGGCTACATGACTGCAATCGCCCAGAAATCCAGAGAGCGTCAGAAGCACGGCGGAAAGGATGACGACGAGGTCCTTGCCCATGGCGCCATCACTATAAGAATAAATTGTCGCGGCGCCGGTCCCCCAAACCGATGACGCGGTGCAAAATGACGGAAGAGCTTTCGGGGCTGTCTACGGAAGAGCTCGATGGGGCGTCGAGGAGGCTTCGGGTCGCCGTTCGACGTCATCTTCGGCGACTTCCATGAAGCTTCTCCATGGCTTCCATGATTCCCTTCGCCGCGGTGATCTTCGACGCGTTGCCCGGGGCCTCGAAGGGGCGTTCCCGGACGATCGGAAGCGGCATCGATCCGCTTGACGAAAACCGAAGGGCCCCGTAAGTTCCCGCCCCCTTGCCGCGGAAGCGGCAGTTTTCGTGCGCTTTTCACCAGGACGTTCCACTGCCATGGCCACCGAGACCACCGAGACCACAAAGCCGCGCCGCCGAAATCCGAACAAGGGCTTCGTCGCCACGAAGGAAGAGGCCGCCGCCAGCCGCGCCTGGTGGGTGGTCGATGCGACCGACAAGTCGCTCGGCCGTGTCGCGAGCGCCGTCGCGCACGTTCTCCGCGGCAAGCACAAGCCGACGTTCTCGCCGCACGTCGACGTGGGTGACTTCGTCGTGGTCGTCAACGCGCACAAGATCAAGCTGACGGGCAACAAGCTCGATCAGAAGCAGTACTCGCATCACTCGGGCATCCCGGGCGGCTTCAAGCAGGAGAGCTACCGCCACCTGCTCGATCGCAAGCCGACGTTCCCGGTCGAGAAGGCCGTCAAGGGCATGCTCCCGAAGAACGTCCTCGGACGCGAGATGTTCACCAAGCTCAAGGTCTACGCGACGCCGGATCACCCGCACGCGGCGCAGAAGCCCCAAGTTCTCGAGATCAAGTAAGAAGGCACGACGAAGATGAGCACCGCGACCAACCGCACGTACGCGACCGGCAAGCGAAAGACGGCCATTGCCCGTGTCTGGGTTTCCCCCGGCACCGGCCAGGTCACCGTGAACGAGAAGCCCGCCAACGAATATTTCGAGCGGGAGACCTCGATCATGGTCATGAAGCAGGCCCTCGAACTCATCGAGGCCACCGAACAATTCGACGTCTGGGCGACGGTCAAAGGCGGCGGTCACTCCGCGCAAGCCGAAGCCATGCGCCACGGCATCTCGCGCGCCCTCATCGCGATGGATCCGGAGCGCCGGAGCGTCATCAAGCGCGCGGGCTTCCTCACGCGCGACGCGCGCAAGAAGGAGCGCAAGAAGTACGGTCAGCCGGGCGCCCGCAAGCGCTTCCAGTACAGCAAGCGCTGATCCGTTCGGATCGAGCTTCTCCCGATTCACGTCGGGGACAGGGCTTGGTCGCGACGCTTTCGAAGAGCCGACCTCGTTCGCGAGGCCGGCTTTTTTCGTGGGCCGTGCGTGGCGTGAGGGCTGCGTGTGGGTGTGGGCCGTGCGTGGCGTTGCGTGGCGTGAGGGCTGCGTGTGGGATCTCAGCCGAGTCGTGCGTAACCCGCGGCGACGGCGAGCGCGAGGACGCGATCGAGCTGCGGCTCGTCGACGATGGGGTTCTGGAGGCGAAAGGCGGTCTCGCCGCCGGCGTAGCTGCAGACGATCGGCGAGCTCTCCCGGATGAGCGCGAAGATCGCGCCCTTGAGCTGCGGATTGAGCCATGCGATGGCGGCGCGTGGAAGATCGCTTCGGACACTGACGTTGGCGTCGAACATCGGATCGCCCGTGGGGATCGCGCCGGGCTTTCGACCCGCTTCGAAGGTGACGCTGAACGACACCTGTGTCGGTGCGAGCGCGCGAAGCACGATCTCCGAGGTGCCGGGCATGCCGGCTCGCCGCGAGTTGACGAGGCGTGACGAGCGGAGCGTGAGCGCGACGCCCTGCACCATGCCCTGGAGCGTGCTCGTCTCGAACCCCCGGGTGTGCGAGCCGAGCGAGATGGGCGGCTGGAACGCGAGGCCTCTCTTCTTCGCCCACGGCTCGAGCTCTCTCAGTCGAGCCTGAGGGGCCTTGATGAAGATGTACCAGAGCGCGGCGAGAGCCAAGGCACCCCCAACGATGGACAAGAGGTACTGCATGATCTCGTCGAAGGTCATGACGCCCAGATTATCCGCGCTTTCCGGAACGCGACAAGACGGACAGGGCGAGGACGACGCGACGACGCGAGAGAGGATGAGGCGAGGGTGGGAGAGCCGTGTGTTCTGCGCGACCGAGGGGCGTTACGGCGTCGCCGGTACGATGCATGGTTCGATCGCGAGCTCGGCGTCGCCGCGCAGATCGAGCTTGTACCAGCCGCTCGTCGCGATCGGTACCTCGGTGGCGGTGGCGCCGACGAGGTTCGGAGCCATGGCTTGCTCGATCACGGTGTCCCCGAAGCCGTCCCACAGCACGAGATCGTCACCGATGTATTCGGGGGGAGCGAGCGCCACGCGAACGCGCGCGTGGCCCGGCGTCGTCCACACGAGACGCAGCCGCTCTCCTCGTGTCAGTGCGAACATGACGGCAAGCTTGCAGCCGCTGCGGTCGCACCATCGGCTGGCGTCGGCCGCGAGCCGTGCATCGTCGAACACGGCCTGACGAGCGGGCTCATCGTCGCATCGCGCGTAGCTGTGGAGCTCGTGCGTCGGTGTGTCCCGCTCGACATGGAGGACGAGCCGCGAGACGCCGACCCGCTGGGCCGCCTTCCATCGGAAATCGTCCCAACCGGCCATTCTCCGGCGACGTGCGGCGGGGATCGCGACGAGCGCGAGCATCGCGAGCACGAGCGGTACACGCCAGAGCGCGGCACGCCACACCCGACGGCGTCCGGCGGCTTCTCGCTCGCGCGCCGTCTCGGCGGTCAGTCGTAGCTGGATTTCGAGCTTCGCGGCCCGCCGGGCCCAGGAAGGGGGTATCTGCAGGAGGTTGTCGGCGCCGCAATACGTGCAGCGCGCGCCGAGCGAGCCGGCGGCGACGTCGAGGGGAGCCTCGCACGAGCGGCAGCGCGCTTTCCCTCCGGCCATCTCGGGGGGCTTGCACGCGAGGGCGGCTTGCAAGTCGCGACGCGCGTCGATGCGTTCGCCGAACAAGCTCCAGACGAGCACACCGACGACGATCGCCGCGACGAACCCGATGTTCAGCAGCCAGCCCGTCACGGGCGACGCGACGTGCGCGAGGCGTTCGTGCCGCCGCGCCTCCCACCAGCTCCAGATGGCGTGCTCGGGCACCTGGCTGACGCGCATCAGCACGTAGAGCAGCACCGGGAACCCGAAGAGCCAGAGCTTCGGGTTCACGAGGAACGCGGCGACGCGCTGAGACCACGAGGGGCCGTGGCCGAGCGAGGCGAACAACGCCTCGGCTTCTTTGCGTGACGCCTGCTCGCGCCTCATCGCCGCGCCGCCCGGCTCGGTGGTGGTGGCCTCGCCGCAGAAGGCGCAGGTCACCCGCTCGTTTTCGGACGCGGAAGGCAGGGGCGCGCCGCACGTCGGGCAGTCGAGCACGTGCAGCGTCGGCATCGCCGTCGAACGCCGTTCACCCATCGTCCATCGAGTTTACGGCCGTCCTTCGAACGCGGACCCGAATTTCGGAGGGCGCGGTCCAACCCGTCGGAGGGCTCTTTGCCATCGACGGTCCATTTCTCTCAATGGCCATTGGCGGTTCGCGTCAGCGGCGGTTGCGGAGGGCGGCTTCGAGCTCCGCAACCCGCGCTTCGGCGATGCGCTTCGCTTCTTCGGCCGCGTTCTTCGCTTCCTCGGCTGCGTTCTTTGCTTTTTCGGCCGCGTTCTTTGCTTCCTCGGCGGCGCGCATCTCTCTTTCGGCCGTGCGCCGCGCCTCGAGGTTCGTCGGCACGAGCTCACGCCCTTCGGGGTCGTGCGCGAGGCGCAAGCCGTCGAGCTTCTCGATCCGCCCGACGAGCACCGTCATGTCGAGCGTCAGGCACGGCGTGCGCTCGTCCTCGACGACGCGCTCGACCAAATCTCCGTCGATGCGGTCCCACGCGCGGAGCCGTGCCCCCTTCTTGCCTTCCGCGTGGAACACCATCAGCTCGCGCACCCCGAGCGATCGGTACCGCGACATCTTCTCTTCGAACGTCCACCGCTCCGGGGAATCGCTCGGCGACAGAATCTCGAACGCCAGCTCCGGCGTCCCCTCTTCCCACGTCTTCCACGACTCGAAGTGGTGCTGAGGCACCCCGAGCTTCACGAACCCGTCGGGCGCCAAGGCGCGCCTCGTCGTCGCGCCGTCGAAGTACAGGAACTGGTCGCCGCCGACGGTGTTCTCTTCGCCAACCGCGGCGCGCAGAATCTCGCACAGCGCCTGGCAAAGCAGCGAATGACGTGTGCTCTCGGGCAATTTCTCGTCCTCCGGCTCGCTCGATGGGTAGACGAGTGGCTCGATGGGTCGGACGTGTCGGAGCGAGCGAGCGCGGGCCGAGGTCACGAACACCACTCTATCGCACGACGTGCGTGCTGCCACGCCCCCACCTCAGCACTTGCCGTGCCGCCATCGAACCCCCGTCTTTCCAAGGCCTTGCGCCACCCACCAGCCTGGCCCGGCCAATCCGCGACCTGGCCCGGCCAGGGATCGGCCAGGTGAAAGGAGCCTCTCGTTCGCGCCGACGTCCGTTCATCTCGTGGCTGCACCGAAGGTTCCCGTGAACGTCACCGGGACGACACCGAGCGCCGATACATAAGTCGCCCGTGTCGCTCGGCGATTGGGGCAAGCGCGAAGAGAAGGACGCCGCGAGCGCCCGTCGTCTCGCGACGTCTTACGCGACGGCGATCGCGGTGGTCGCGGGCCTCGTCGGCGCCGGCGTCGTCTTCGGCGGGCAGATCAAAGCGCGCGTCTTCGAAGAAGAGGTCGAGGTGAAGTTCGTGCCGCCCGAGCCCGTGAAGGTGGAGGCCGCGAAGCCTCCGCCGCCTCCACCGCCGCCCCCGAAGGTCAAGTCCTTCGCGCCCGCGGCGCTCGGACGTCGTCGCGACGCCGTGCCGACCGAAATGCCGAGAGAGGCACCCGACGAGCGCGCGCCGTCCGACGCCGTCGCCGAAGGCCCCGAAGGTGAAGGGGATCCGAATGGCGTCGTCGGCGGAACGGGGCGAGGCGGTGCTCCGAGCCCCATCGCGAACGTGGCGCCCGCGCCGCCCGCACCTCCGGCGCCGGTTCGTCCGATCACCGAAGTGACGACGCCGCCGATCGTGCGCTCGCGGACGATGCCCGCCTATCCCGTGGAGGCGCGCGCGCAAGGCATCGAAGCGCTCGTCGTCGTGAAGTTCGTCGTCGACGAAATGGGGCGTGTCGAGGACGTGACGATCGTGCGCGGTCATCCGCTCTTCGACGAGGTCGTGCGCGAGACGGTGCGCACGTGGCTCTTCGACCCGGCGACGTTGGAAGGCAAGACCGTGCGCACGGTGCGCATGGTGAAGATCCCGTTTCGCCTGAAGCATTCGTGAAGGAGCAAGATCATGTCGTTCAGTCCGATTCACATATGGGCGAGCATGGGCGTGATGAGCCGCGTCATCGCCTCGCTCCTCCTCGTCATGGCGACGATGAGCTTGGCGGTCATCGTCGAGCGATGGATCGCGTTCGCGCGTGCGCGCCGCGACACGCAACGCTTCCTCGGCTCGGTCGTCGCGCCGCTCGAGAGCTTCGACTACGTCAAGGCGGCGGAGCTCGCCGACGCGCACAAGGCCTCGCCCTTCGCGCGCCTCGTCGCCCCGATCTTGCGCAAGCTCACGTCGTCGGAGGACAAGAACCTCACGCGCGTCGAGCTCGCGCGCCGCGAGGCCGAGCGCCAGAAGGAGGTCGTCGGCGAGGAGCTGCGCCGCGGCATGGGCGTGCTCGCGTCCGTCGGATCCGTCGCGCCGTTCGTCGGGCTGCTCGGCACGGTCGTCGGCATCATCACGGCCTTCCAGGGCATCGCCGCGACGGGATCCGGCGGCCTCGGGGCGGTGTCGGCGGGCATCTCGGAGGCACTCGTCGAGACGGCGCTCGGCCTCATGGTCGCCATCCCGGCGGTCCTCTTCTTCAATCATCTGAGCGGCAAGATCAACCTTCTCGAGACCGAGCTCGCGCGGCGCGCGGGCGAGCTGCTCGACGAGCTGGAGAACACGCATGGGCGTCGCGATTCGGGCCGCATCGAACGGGCGGCGTGAGCACGCCGCGCCCGAGATCAACGTCACGCCGCTCGTCGACGTCGTCTTGGTGCTCCTCATCATCTTCATGGTCATCGCGCCGGCGCTCGAGCACGGCGAGCGCGTCGAGCTGCCGAGCGTCGCGCAGCCCGACAAGGACGCGAAAGGGAAGATGGATCCGGTGACGGTGACCGTCGCGCGGAGCGGCGCGCTCTACGTCGAAAAGTCGCTCACGACGCTCGACGCGTTGCCGGCGCAGCTCGCCGACGTGCACGCGCGCGATCCCGAGAGACGCGTCGTGCTCAAGGGGGACGGCGCGCTCGACTACCAGAAGGTGCGCGACGTCTTCGCGGTCGTGCAGGCCGCCGGGTTCGGCGGCGTGTCGCTCCAGGTCGAGAAGCGCGGCTCCGAAAAGGGGTCCGAGAAGAACGACGAGAAGGAGTGACCATGGGCTTTTCGACATCGGCGAAGGCCAAGCACCGCGCTTCTCCTCAGATGAACGTGACGCCGCTCGTCGACGTCGTCTTGGTCCTGCTCATCATCTTCATGGTCGTCACGCCGCTGCTCTCGAAGCAGCTCTGGCTCCAGCTCCCGAAGAACGACGACAGCGCCGAGCCGCCGTCGAGCGAGAACAAAAGCGTCGTGCTCTCGGTGAACGAAGACGGCACCGTCGCGATCAACGGCGCCGCCGTCCCGGAGGCCGAGCTCCGCGACAAGATCGCGCGTGTCATGGCCGCGCGCAGCGACAAGGTCCTCTACTTCGAAGCCGCCGACCAAGCTCCCTACGCCGCTACCGTCCGCGCGATGGACATCGCGAAGCAGGGCGGCGTGAAGTCCATCGCCATCCTCACGAAGAACGTCACGCGCTGACGCTCGCATCCATGAATGTGCAATCTGCATTCTTTCTTGGCTTGACCTGTCTTGTCTTCGCGTCGCCCGCCTTGGCGGACGAGGTGGGGACCGACGCGGCTCCGTCCGATTCGAACGCGCCGACCGAGGCCCCCGAGCCGGCCGGAGCTCCCGAACCGATCGGGAACCCCGAACCGACCGAGGCTCTCGAAGGCTCGACGGAAGCCGTGTCCGACGCTCCTTCGGTCGACCCGTCGCGTCCCCCTGCGCGCGGCAGAGGCGCCGTTTGGGGCGTCGTGAAGAGCCGCGACGGCGACACGCTCCTCGAAGCCATCGTGACCGTCCTTTCGCGAAAAGACGTCACGACGACGGACGAAGAAGGCCGCTACCGCCTCGAGCTGTCGCCCGGCACCTACCAGCTCCGCGTCCAATACGAGCTCCACCGCTCGGTCCGCGTCGCGAACGTGCGCGTGGCCGCCGGTCGAACCACCCGCGTCGACGTCGTCCTCGAACCCGACGCCGCCGCCGTCGAAGAAATCGCGCCGGTCGAAGCCGAGGTCGAGCGCACGAGCGCCGCCTCCCAGCTCTTCCTCCGCAAGAACGCCACGCGCGCCTCCGACTCGATCGGCGCCCAGGACATCGCGAAGACGCCGGACCGCAACGCCGCCGACGCCGTCAAGCGCGTCGTCGGCACCACCGTCGTCGACGGCCGCTACATCTTCGTCCGCGGCCTCGGCGATCGCTACACGAGCACGATGCTCAACGGCTCGCCGCTCCCGAGCCCCGAGCCGGATCGCCAGGCCGTCCCGCTCGACATGTTCCCGTCGCTCGTCCTCGCGGACCTCACGGTGTCGAAGACCTTCACGCCGGACGTCCCCGGCGACTTCACGGGCGGTCTGCTCGACATCCACACGCGCGAGCTGCCCGACAAGTTCCTCTTCCAGACGACGCTCGGCATCGGCGCGAACAGCGAATCGACGTTTCAGAAGGGCCTCTCGTACTCGGGTGGGTCCCTCGATTGGCTCGGCATCGACGACGGTGGCCGCAAGCTCCCGCGCGAGGTCCCCGCCGCGCGCGTCACGCGCCTCCGCCCGGACGGCACGCTCAACCCCGATCTCACCGCCGTCGGCCGCGCCGTCAACACGCCCATGGGCACCGATCGGACCGTGAACCTGCCGAACGGGAGCTTCAGCGGCGTCATCGGCGATTCGTTCGATCTCGGCAAGAAGCGCGTCTTCGGCTACGTCGCCGGCCTCTCGTATTCGCGCCGGTTCCAGAACCGCAACGACGAGATCATCCGCACGTACGGCCTCGATCCGAACCGCCCCGGCGAACTCGTTCGGTTCAACGACTACCGCGGCCAGACCGGCCTCGACACCGTGACGTGGAGCGCGCTCGGCAGCGCGACGTACGCGTTCGACGAAGACCACAAGGTGGTGCTCACCGGTCTTTACAGCCGCAACTCCGAAAAAGAAGGCCGCGTCATCGCCGGCCAGAACGACGAGCAGGCGAGCGACATCCGCGACGAGCGCATCCGCTTCGTCAACCGCAACCTCGTCTACGCGCAGCTCCGCGGCCAGCACCGGCTTCGTTCGCTCGCGTCGGCCGAGCTCCGATGGACGGCGCTCTGGGCGCGCGCGCAGCTCTCGGACCCGAACCTGCGCGAGACGGTCTACGTCGACGATCCGTCGCAAGGCCTCACCTACCGCGAGAGCACGCAGAGCGGTCAGCACTTCTACGCCGCGCAGAGCGAGACGACGCGCTCCGGGAGCCTCGACTGGGATCAACCGGTGACGACTGCGAAGAACCCCACGAAGATCAAGATGGGCGGCATGGTCACGCTGCGCGGCCGGAGCTTCAACGCGCGCCGTTTCCGTTTCCTCCAGATCCCTGGCGCGGATCCGGCGGTGTTCCGCGAGCCGCCGAACCAGCTCTTCACGGACGGGAACGTCGGCACGGCGCTCGAGCTCGAGGAGTGGACGCGCCCGACGGACGCCTACGCGGCGCGCTACGACGTGTACGCGGGCTACGCGATGGCGGACGTCGGCGTCACGTCGCGCCTTCGGTTGGTCGTCGGCGAGCGCATCGAGGCCTCGCGGCAGACGGTGCAGTCTTACGATCCGTTCTCGGCCGATGCCGAACGCGTGAACTCCGTCCTGGCGCGCACCGATCTGCTGCCCTCGGCGAACGTCATCTACAAAGTCACCGACGCGTCGAACCTGCGCCTCTCGGCGACCCGGACGGTCGCGCGGCCGCAGCTCCGTGAGCTCGCGCCGTTCGTCTTCAGCGACTTCTTCGGCGCGCGCGAGATCCTCGGCAACCCGAACCTCGATCGCACGAACATCGCGAACTTCGACGCGCGCTTCGAGGTCTTCCCCCGCGCCGGCGAGGTCCTCGCGATAAGTGTATTCCACAAGCGATTCACCAAGCCGATCGAGCCCATCATCCTGCCCACGAGCCGCGGCGTCGTCTCGTTCCAGAACGCGGAGGGCGCGGTGAACACGGGCCTCGAGCTCGAAGGGCGCAAGGCCCTCGACTTCGTCTCGTCGGCGCTGAGGGAGTTCACGCTGCTCGGCAACGTCACGTTCGTCCACTCGCGGGTCGACCTCGACACGAGCACCGGCGTCCAGACCTCCGAGCACCGCCCCCTCGCGGGCCAGTCGCCGTTCGTCGTCAACACCGCGCTCGACTGGAACCACGACGCGACGAAGACGCGCGTGCGCCTCCTCTACAACGTCTTCGGTGAGCGCATCGCGCAGGTCGGTATGAACGGCCTGCCGGACGTGTACGAGCAACCGCGGCACATCGTCGACGTCGCGGTGGCGCAGGGGGTGGGCGAGCACGTCGATTTGAAGGCGACGATCGAGAACTTGCTCGACGCCCCGGTGCGCTTCACGCAGGGCGAAGACGGTGCGTTCCTGACGAACCGTTACCGAACGGGCCAGACGTTCTGGCTGATGGCGACGTACACCCATTGATGCCGCCGCGCGATGCTCGGAGGTCGCCGCGCGCGATGCTCTCGAGAGGTCGTCACGCGAACGTCGCGATCGCGTCATGCAATCCTTCCGCGATCGCCGCGGATTGGTCGCACGGACCTGCGATGAAGCTGCCGCGCGCTTCCGACGCGCGCTTCCAAAGGAGCTTCCGATGTCGAAACATAGCGGTCTGGTCTTCCTTTCGCTCGTCCTCGGCGGCGTGTCGTTCGCGGTGGCGTGCAGCGACGATGGCAACCTCGGCGGATCGCCGTCCCCGAGCTCCACGAGCACGCCCTCGGGCAACGACGACGCCGGAAACTCGACCGATCCCGACGGCTCGACGGGGACCGACGGGAAGCCGAAGGCCGTCGAAGAGCTCTCGGGAGATTTGACCGCCTCGAAGACGCTCTCGGCCGACAAGGACTACCTCTTGAAGGGCCTCGTCCGCGTGAAGCCGGGCGCGACGCTCACGATCGACAAGGGCACGACCATCAAGGGCGACAGCGCGAGCAAGGCCATCCTGCTCGTCGAGGCGGGCGCGAAGCTCATCGCCGAAGGAACGGCGGACGAGCCCATCGTCTTCACGAGCCAGGCGGCCGCCGGCGTTCGTCGCGCGGGCGATTGGGGCGGCATCGTCCTGCTCGGGAAGGCGCCGGTGAACATCCCGGGCGGCAAGGGCAACATCGAGGGCATCCTCAGCACGACGAGCGGCACGCAGTTCGGCGGCGACGATCCGAACGACGACAGCGGCGTGCTCCGCTACGTCCGCATCGAGTATGCGGGCGTCGTCCTCAGCCCGGACAACGAGGTCAACGGCGTCACGTTCGGCGGCGTCGGTCGCGGCACGAAGGTCGACCACGTGCAGGTGCGCCACGCGCTCGACGATTGCTTCGAGTTCTTCGGCGGCACCGTCGACGTGCACCACCTCGTCTGCCAGTACAACCAGGACGACGGATTCGACACCGACAACGGCTACTCCGGTCGCATGCAGTTCCTGGTCCTCCAGCAGGATCCTGCCCACCCCGGCGAGGACAACGGCTTCGAGAGCGACAACGACGCGCAAGGCTCGGCGAACGTGCCGCTCACGAGCCCCACTGTGTTCAACGCGACGATCTGCGGAAAGAACGCGGATCCGGCGGGCGCGCAGTTCGGCGCGCTCATCCGACGCAACGCGCGTGGCCGCTACAACAACGTCCTCTTCACGGGCTTCGAGGCGACGCTCGACGTCCGCGATCCGTCGACGGCGGCCGCCGCGGGCCCGAGCCCCGAAGGCCCGGCGCTCTCGTTCAAGGGATCGCTCTTCTTCAACGCGAAGGGCGCCGGCGTGGTCGACGACATCGCCTATCCGGAGACGGGCACGGACGCACCGAACAAGGACAACGACGGCGCGTTCGACGAAGTCGCGTGGATCAAGACCGCCGCGAACCAGAACCTCCTCCAGGATCCGGGCATCGAGTGCTTCAACGCGAAGGGCCCGACGTTCGGTCCGGCGACGTCGATCACCCAAGGGGCCATCACGCCGCCCGACGACGGCTTCTTCGACGCGACGGCCACCTACGTCGGCGCGTTCAAGGACGCGAACGACACGTGGGCGACCACCGGCAAGTGGGTCGCTTGGGACGACAAGTGAGAAGGTCGTGACCGCGAGGGCGGGCGAGGCGTCGATGGACGCCGTTCGCTCGCCCTTCGTTCTTCGGCGAGTGAAACGTCGACGGCGTTCGCTCGCCGCTTCGTTCTTCGAAGCGCCACGTTTCGAAGGTCAGGGCAGACCGACGACCGGAGCGGGCGTCTTGTGCGCGACCTTGGTGCCGTCGCCGAGCTGTCCGCTGCCGTTGTCGCCCCAACACCACGCCGCGCCCGACGACGCGATGGCGCACGAGTGGCTCCCCCCGGCCGCGATGCCGACGACGTTCAAGCCAGGGATCGTGTAGGGCCAACTCCGGATCGTCGCGGTTCCGTCGCCGAGCTGCCCGCTGGCGTTGAAGCCCCAGCAGCTCGCGCTGCCCGGCGTCGTCGTCGCGCACGTGTGGAGATCGCCCGCGCTGACGGTCTCCGATTGCGCGAACCCGGCGATGTCGGCGGGCGGCGCCGTCGTCGACGTCGTTCCGTTTCCGACCTGTCCTTTCGTGTTCGCGCCCCAGCACGTGAGGGCGCCCGTCGCGCGACGCGCGCACGTGAACGCGGTCCCGGCCGCGATGCCGACGGCGTCGACGAGCCAGGGGACGAGGCCCGAGCCACCGTTCGGGACGTTCGCGTCGCCGAGCTGGTTGGAGCTGTTGAGCCCCCAGCAGCGAACCGTGCCGTTCGCGAGCACGGCGCACGTGTGCTTCGCGCCCGCCGCGATGGCGACGGCGTTGGTGACGTTGGGGACCTGGGACACCATCGCGTTGACGGGCGTCGCGCCGAGCTGCCCGTTGACGTTGGTTCCCCAGCAGGCGACCGTTCCGTCGCCTCGAAGCGCGCAGCTATGGGACAAGCCGGCGGTGACGGCGATGGCGTCCGTCACGCTCGCGACGACGATGGGCTTCTTCTGATCGGGGGTCGCGTTGTTGCCGAGTTGCCTGTCGCCGCCTTCTCCCCAACAAAGCACCTCGCCCGAGCGGCGCGCGACGCAAGCGTGCGCGGCCCCCGTCGCGATGTCGACGACCTCCGTGAGCTCGGAAATCACTCCCGGCGCGGAGCGGGGGAAGACGGTACCATCGCCGAGCTGTCCGCTCGTGTTGACTCCCCAACAAGCCACCGCGCCAGATGATTGCATAGCGCACGTAAAGTCGGACCCAGCGACGATGCGCGGACGGAGCGGCTCACCGGCGTCTCCACCGGCGTCCACGATCCCTCCGTCTTCGCCCCCACCATCCGCGATTCCGCCTTCGGCATCGGCGCCTTCGGCATCGGCGTCGTCCGCGTCGCCCTCGACGTCCGCGTCGGTGGGCCCGACATCGGCGTCGTCGTGCGTCTCCGCGTCGTCGGTCGGATCGTCCCCTGAATCCGTGGAGACGTCGGCGTCGAACGGAACGTCGCTGGTGGAGCCATCCGTCGGGGCGAGGGCCGGGCCGGATCCGAGATCGGAGAGATCCGTCAGCAGCGAGCAGCCGGCCAACGTCGCCGCGGCCATCGCTACCCGAATCGAGCCGTTCCGAACCGCCATGACCCTCCTACCGAAGCCCGAGCCCCTCCCGATACAGTAGCGGCGAAGGAAAACCATCCGCAAGCGATGGGTCCAAGGTTTTTGGCGACGAACGTGTGCGGTGAGAACTGGCATCTTGCCATTCGCGAAGGATCGCGCGGCCATGCATCGTCGCTCGTGCGTTTCGCGTCCTACGTGGGTGGCGTGCGCCTAGGGAAGGCCGATCACGGCCGTGGGCGCGCTACGGTTCGTCGTCGTCCCATCGCCGAGCTGCCCGCGGTTGTTCGCGCCCCAACACATGGCGCTCGTTCCGTTGTCGACGGTGCACGTGTGGTAGCGACCGGCCGCGGCGCCGACGACCTGCAATCCCGGGATCGCGTAAGGCGCGCTGCGGATCGTCGTCGTCCCGTCGCCGAGCTGCCCATAGCCGTTCGCGCCCCAGCAGCTCACTTGTCCGCTGCTCCTCCACGCGCACGCGTGGAACCTCCCCGCGAAGACGCCCGCGACGTCGCTCGAGCCCGCCACCGTCGTCGGCTTGGACGCGTTCGTCGTGGTTCCGTCGCCGAGCTCTCCGTCGCCGCCGTATCCCCAGCACGACAGGCTCGCGTTCGTCGCGCGTCGCGCGCACGTGTACGATTCACCGGCGCTCACCGCCGTCGCGTCGGTGATCCCGGGCACGTCGCCCGCGCCCCCGTTCGGCGTCTGATCGGTCCCGAGCTGCCAGCTGGTATTCTTTCCCCAACATCGGACGACGCCGTTCGCGCGCACGGCGCACGTGTGCGCCTCACCGGCGTCGATCGCGACGGCGTCGGTCAGGTTGGGAACGGTCGCCACCACGTAGTTCGTCGGGGTTCCACCGAGCTGCCCGTAGTTGTTCGCGCCCCAGCAGGTCACCGTCCCGTTGCTTCGAACGGCGCACGTGTGCGAATCGCCGCTCGCCACCGCGACGGCGTCCGTGAGGTTCGGCACTTCGACGAAGGACGATTGGGGAGAGGTCGCGCCCGGTTTGACTTGGTTGTCCCAGTTGTTTCCCCAGCAGACGACGGCGCCGGTCTTGCGAACGGCGCACATGTGAGCGGCGCCCGCCGAGACATCGACCGCGTCGTCGAGGTTCGGAATCGGGGAGGGCGCGTTTCGTTGCGTCGTCGAGCCGTCGCCGAGTTGGCCCTGGTCGTTCGACCCCCAACACGCGACCCTTCCCGTCGTCTTGAGCACGCAGGTGAAGTCGCTGCCGGCCACGATGACGGGGCGTCGTGGAGGGGCGGCATCGCTCGTCGCATCGTCGACGTCGGCATCCGAGCCCGCGTCTTCGGTTTGGGGCTTCTCTCCGTCCTGCGCGTCGAACGCGTCCGCATCCGACGGGTCCGAATCCGATGGGGCCCCATCCGACGCGTCCGAACCACCGACGACCTCCGAATCCACGTCGTCGGTGGAGCCATCCGTCGGGGCGACGGTCGATCCGGTTTCGAGACCGGAGAGATCCGTCAGCACGGAGCAGCCGGCCAACGTCGCTGCGGCCATCGCTACCCGAATCGTGCCGTTCCGAATCGCCATCTCTCACCCCCGGAGATCGAGCTCCTTTGGATACAGTAACGGCGAAGGAAAACCATCCGCAAGCGAAGGGTGGCGATGTTTTCGCGGCGAACGAGCGTCGTCCGAGCGCCGTTTTGCCATTCGACGCTGTCGTCGCGTGGAACGCGGTCATCCGAGGCGAACCGGCAATCGCCGTCTCACTGACAGTCGGCGCCATCCGCCGGGGCGATCCAACTGACGGCCGGAACGTCCGAGCCGGGGGGCGTGAGGCTCGCCAAGCTCGGGTAGTACGTGACGAAGTTGAAGCACATCTCGTCGCCGGTGCGCTCGCCGAAGCGGACGGTCTTGTCCGTGGAGTTGTTCCAGGTGCACGACGTGCGAACGACGTCGTTCGCCGACAACTTCATCGCGACGGGATGGGAGAGCTGCGCCTGGAAGCTGAAATTCGGATCGTCCACGATGACGTCCGATTTCCCGCCCGCGATGCGCTCGGATTTCAGGGCCGTTCCGAGGATGTGCATGTGCGGCCAAGCGCGGAGGAGCGTCACGCCCGGGAACGTCGCCGGCAACGCGTAGTCGCACGTGATGGTCTTCTTCGATCGCGGCGGAATGCTGAAATTCGTCCCGCCGAAGCCGATCAAGCCCGCGTCGTTCGGGCGTAGCGCGTCGGTCGTGCACAGGTCGAAGCCGCTCTGGTCGGTCTGGCCCTCGAGGCCCTGCGCGTTGTTGTAGTGGAGCTGGACCACCCAGTGCGTCGTGCCCTTTTCTTGGGGGATTCCGGCCTCTGGCGGGAGCTCGAAGTTGTCCGCGCCGGGCGCCCAACCCGCGACGAGCTGCCACGACACCGAGCCGAACGGCGCGCACGGCGTCGGCGTCGCGCTCACGCTCGACGGGGCTTGGAAGAGCAGGATGTGGTGTAGGATCTTCGTGTTGTCGATGTGCGCCGCGAACGCCGTGACGTGGCGCTTCGACGCGGAGTCCACGTCGAAGCCGACGCACACGTACTGATCGACGGTGTTCTTCGGCATCGTGTATTTCGTCTTGGAACGGATCTGGAGATCCGGTGTGCAGTGGAGCGGCGACGGCTCGTCGGTGCCGCTCCCGGCGTCGTTCGATGGATCGTCCTCGCAGGATGTCGAAGCGCGCGGCGCCCCGTTCGCGATCCAGTCGTCGAGGATCTTCGTCTCCTCCGCCGACAAGCGCGGCTTCGGCGCGGGCGGCATCGGATACCGATCGTCGTGGATGCGCTCCCCGACGAGCTCGTACTGGAACTTGCCGCTGCTCTTGGCGTGCAGATCGTCGTACGTCACGAGCGGCTGCGGCGCGCCGTATCGAGGGCTGGAGCCATGGCACGAGCCGCAGCGATCTTGGAGGACCCTCGTGACGTCGCAAGGGAGCTCGTCGTTCGTGTCCGCGCCGGCGCCTGCGTCGTCGTTCGGCCGTCCGGGATCGTCGCCGCTCGTCGCGGAGGGACTCGACGAACACGCCGCGCCGGCCATCGCGCCGACGCCGACCAACCATGCCACGGAGGCGAGCGAAAAGCGCCGGGCGGTCATCGCCCCAGTTTATCCCCCTTGGTGAAGACCTGGTGAGGAACGTCGGTCGCTGTGGCAGCCCGCAACGCGGTGGGCTTCCTCGTGCCCTTTCGCCCGCATTTGCCTGCTTTTCCGGGGCTCCCGCGCGTCCTCTCATCCGCGCTTCACCCCCACGTAGGAAGTGGTATGACGGCCCCATGAGGCCTGCCGATCGGCAAAACGACCCGCGTGGCGCATCGCGCCGTCCCGGGGGCTCGGCCGACTTCGGATCGGCGCCGAAGGTGCGACCGGAAGCCGGGGTCCGTCGTTCCGCCCGTCGCTTCGTTCGCGCGCTCGGCGGCGTCGCGCTCGTGCTGTCGCTCGGTTGGGGCGGTTCGCGGGTGGCGCAGGCGTCGATCGTCGAACGCGTCGTCGCCGTCGTGGGCGAGCGCCCGATCCTGCTCTCCGAGCTCCGTCACCGGGCTCGCCCGCACCTCTACCAAGTCCTCGCGCAGAACCCGGATCCGTCGCAGCTCGTCGCCGCGGAGAGCCAGCTTTACCGCGAGCTCCTGAACCGCATGATCGACGAGCGGCTCGAACAGCGCGCCGCCGACAAGGCTCGCCTCTCCGTGACGCCCGAAGAGATCGACCGCGCGGTTCGGCAAGTCGCGACCAACGCGAAGCTCACGCCCGCCCAGCTCCTCGAAGAGACCCGCCTCCAGGGGTTCACCGATCAGGACTACCGCGACGAGCTCCGTCGCCAGCTCCTCGAAGGCAAGCTCATCGAGCTCCGCGTGCGCGGCCGCGTGCGCGTGACCGAGCAAGACGCGCGCTCCGCCTACGCGCGTTACGTCCGCGAGATGGCGCAGCAGTCGCCGGTCGATCTTCGCATCCTCGTGTTGCAAGTCCCGCCGGGCGCCGCGCCGAAGGAGGCCACCGCGCTCCGTGCGATGGCCGACGACCTCGCGCGTCGCGGACAATCGGGCGAAGATTTCTGCGCGCTCGTCGCCCAATACAGCCAAGATCCGTCGACGAAATCGACCTGCGGTTCGCGCGGTCCGGTGCCGCTCTCGGCGCTCTTCCCGGAGCTCCAACAAGCCGCGCAGTCGCTCCCGAAGGGCGGCGTGTCGGACACGATCTCGTTCCAGGATCCGTCGGGCAACCGCGCGTTCCTGGTCGTGCAGCTCGCCGAATCGCAAGGCGTCGCGCCGCCGTACGAGCAGGTCCACGACCAGATGATGGAGAGCGCCTACGTCGAAGCGACGAAGCGCCAACACCAGCTCTGGCTCAACGAGCTGCGCCGGTCGACATACATCGACGTCCGGCTCTGAGAGCCGGACCGTGAAACTTCGGTGAGAGGCTGCTACCTTTCTCTCGATGGATCGCGTCGTACGCATTTACGAACGTCCGGAAGACGCCGTGCAGGCCACGAGACGAGCGTATCGGGCCATGACGGGCAACGAGCGCGTCGCACTGACCGTGGAGCTCCAACGTCGATACTACGAGGAACATCGTGACGCTCCCCGACGACTTCCGCGAGTTCTTACGGTGCTTGAACGCGCATAGCGTGCGTTATCTGGTGACGGGCGGACACGCCGTGAGCTTTCACGGGTATCCACGTTTCACTTCGGATATCGACGTCGTCATCGTCTCGGACCCCGAGAACGCGAGGGCCATTCTCGATGCTCTGGAAGCGTTTGGTTTTGGCGGACTCGGCTTGAAGGAGGAAGACTTCCTTCGTCAGGTGACGGTGGTGTTGGGACGAGCGCCGCACGAGATCGACGTCATGACCTATTTGAAAGGAGTCGACCTCGGCGCTGCATGGGCGCAACGGGTCTCGGGGGTCCTCGACGGTGTCGACGTTTTCTTCGTGAGCAAAGAGCACCTCGTTGCCAACAAGAAGGCGGTCGGTCGCCCGGAAGACATGGCCGACGTCGAACGTCTCCGCGACGATCGCGAGTCCTGAACGTCGAGGCCGCTCAGCGCTTCTGCGTGTCGCCCTTCGACAGGTGGGTGATGGCTTCGCCCAGGCCGTCGAGCGTCAGCGAGAACATCGGGAACACGCGCGCGATGTGCTCCGCCGTCCCGCCGCGCCAGTGGGTCGGCGGATCCGGGTTGAGCCACGCGCTCCTTCGGAAGTGGTCGGCGAGCCTCACGAGGGTCTGGAGCCCCGTTCGCGCGGGGCCGTGCTGGCCCGTCGCGTAGTACTCGTAGTCGCCGGCGCCGAGGAGCTCCGTCGGGTGCATCGCCGCATCGCCGACCATGACGAGCTTCCACTCGGCGCCGAGCTCATGGAGCAGATCGTCGATGCGCACCGGATCGGTGAAGCGCTCGGTCTCGTAGAGCCGCCCGTAGACGCAGTTGTGGAAGTAGAACGTCTTCAGCGTGCGGATGTTCGACGCGCGTTTCGCCGCGGAAAAGAGCCGTGAAACGACGTGCGCGTAGGGATCCATCGACCCGCCGACGTCCATGAGCAGGAGCACGCGGACGTTCGACTTGCGCGGCGGCCGCGTCTTGATCTCGAGCTCGCCGGCGTTCTTCGCCGTCGCGTCGATCGTGGCGTCGATGTCGAGCTCGTCGGGCTGTCCTTGGCGCTGGAACGCGCGGAGCTTGCGGAGGGCGACCTCGATCTGGCGCACGTCGAGGATGAGGTCGGAGCGGTAGGGCCGGTACCTCCGTGCGTCGGCGACGCCCATCGCGCTGCGCCCGCCGCCCATGTTGCCGACGCGCAGGCCCGACGGGTGCGCCCCCATCTGCCCGAAGGGGCTCGTGCCACCGGTGCCGATCCAGCGGTTGCCGCCCTGGTGCCGTTCTTTCTGCTCGCGCATGCGCTCTTGGAAGAGGCGCATGAGCTCCTGCATGTCGAGCGACTGGAGCGCGGCGAGCTCCTCGGGCGAGAGCTCCTTGCGGTTCGCCGGATCCTTGAGCCACTCGTCGATCGCCTTCACGAGCTCGAGCGACGACACGGAAACGCCCTTGAAATGGGCCAAAAAAGCCTCGTCGAACGCGTCGAGATCGCTCTCGCGGTGAACGCAGACGGCGCGCGCGAGGTGGTAGAAGCCGTCGAGCGAGTCATCGTGGAGCCCCAGCGTGAGGGCCTTGGCGAGCGCGAGCGCCTCCTGCGCGCCGACCTTCACCTTGCGCGCGCGGAGCTCGTAGAGGAACGGAACGAACACGGAACTCATCGCCGGATCGACAATCTACCCGGATGTCTCAGCGCGTGCCGCCGGTTCCGCACCGAGCGCCACCCGGTGTCCGCGCGCGGAGCTCGTAGTCCCCGAGATCGAGGCCCGTTGGCATCCGCACGATACCGTCGAAAGCGCCTCGTTCGTCCGTCGCGAGCTGTCCGAGCAAACTGTCCCCGCCGCCCTGACGGTGGAGGAAGAGGCTCACCGGTACGCGATCGCAGGGCTGGTTCTCCGCCGAAACGCGGCCGGTCACGTGGAGCGTCGAGCCTCGTTGGACGTCCTTGGTGGCGAGCTCCAGCACGATCGTCGACGCCGGTCGCGAATCGGGAGGCTCGGCCGCACCGGCGTCGCTCGCGCTCGCGCCATGGGCCGAAGGGGTGGTGGAGTCGGGGCTGCCGTTCGCGTCGTTGGCCGCGGTGGTCGTGCCCGCGGCGTTGGAGGAGGCGTTCGAAGGCGTGCCCGAGGACGCGCTCGAGGGCGCCGTCGGATCGACGTTCGGGGGGTCCGTCGCGTTCGCCGCCATGCCGGTGCGAGGGCGACCGTTCGCGCCATTCGCACCGTTCGCGCCCGCGCTCGCCCCGCGGCTCGCGAGCTCGTCTCCTCGCGCAGAGCGGTGCGGCCACGCGAAGGCGTCCGGCGGCGGGTCGAAGCGCGAAGCCGTCGGCGATCGCTCGAGCGCCCGGCCCGCGCCTCCCAGGTCGATGCGCCGCCACGCGCGGCCGTCGTGGACCTCGACCCACGCGTGGGCTTCGTTCACGATCACGCGCGCGGGGATACCGACACCGAGCGCCGTGACGAGGAACGCGAACGCGCGGTGTCGGCACACGCCCTTCTTCGACAGCGCGAGGTCGAGGTAGATGTCGTCGGACGGCGTGGGCGGATCGTCGGAGTCTTCGAAGCTCCGGAAATACGCGACGAGCTTCGTCACTTTTTCGCGTGGCGAGCCGCGCCCGTCGACGCCGATCGTCGACGCCACTTTTCGCGCCGCGCGCGCGACCCGCGTCGGTAGCGCGCCCACCCGTGGGAGCTCCGACCACGCCGGATCGCCGTAGTCGCCGCCGAACGCCGTCCGCGGGATCGACAGCTCCATGACGAGCCGAACGCGCCGCGCGACGTTCGCCGACACGAACCAGTTCTCCGCGCCGTCGCGCGCGAGCGTGATGGGGACGTCCTCGCTGCCGACCCCGGCGCGCGCGCGGAGCACACGCGCTCCCGGTCCGACGGAAGGAATGCGCACGGCCTCGTCGGGCGAAAGCTGGACGACCATGTCCGCGTAGAAGATCGCGTCGGCCGGACCGAGCGGCACCGCCGCCGACACGGTGAGGGGCTCGAGGCGCGGCGCGCGCACCGAAAGCGTGTAGGATGCATCGACCGTGTCGAACGCCGCGAGCCGCTTGAACGGCGCCGTCGACGGCGTGAACGGATCGTCGTACGGGAGCGTGTCCGGCCTCCGCGTGTCGCGGTCCGGGCGGAACGACGAGCCCGGCACGTCCGACGGGGCGTCGGAGCCGTACGGGTGATTTTCACCGTCGACGGGACGCCGCGGATCGGGCGCTTCGACCAAACCACGCGGCGTCTGAATCGCGGCGGGGATCTCTCCGTCGAGGGTCAGGTCGAACGACACGTCTTCGCGCGGATTCGGCGGAATCGGCTCGTGCAGGACCGGCCCCGGCATCTCCGCGCGCGCCGTCACCCCCGTGCCGAGCGCGAGGAGCAATAGGCCACCGATCCGCGCGCGCCGTCGCATGCTTGCGGTCTAGCGGAGCGCCTTGCCGGAGGTCGAGCGCCAACCCCCCGACTCGTAGAAGTACTTGCCGTCGCGCGCCGAATACACCGGCGCGTTCCAGACGGCGCCCGGGTTCGCAGCGTCCCAATGCCCAGGGATCCACGCGTACTGCATCCCGGTCCAGTGCCAGTAACCCGGAATCCAAGCGGCGTTCGGATCCGGCGGCGGTGGCCGTTGCTCTTGCAGCGCGGCCGGCGGTGGCCCGTTGACGATCACTCCGCGCGAGGGGGACTCGGCTTCGTTGACGACGCACCCCGCGAGAGCCGCCGCCATCACGTACGGCATCCATACGAGCGGCACGAGCGGTGTACCCCTTGTCGATTGGTATTCGCGCATGGGCAAGCCTCGGACGTCCGTGAACGAAGACGAGGTGGTGGAGCACGTCACCGCGCCAGCCTCCTCCTGCGCTCAGTGTACGCCTGACCTGCGGGATCCCATCCGTCTTCCTCGGTCCTTCGCACGGTTCGGTGGGCCGGGCTGGTGCGGTGTGTGCATTGCGGCTCCACACCTGAGGCTCGAGATCGACGCTCGAGATGGCGCAGAAAGGACTCAACGTGCGGCAGGAAATGTTCTCTTTCCATGGCGATCGCGGGCTTCTATCGGCGATGATGCAGCGCATGCCGACGCTCGACGAAGAACTCGCGACACTCGATCGCGATCTGCTCGTGCGTCTGGAAAACGCGGGCTTTCGCAGAGAGCTCTTCCTGGAGCTCGCGGCCACGTTGCGGCATGTAGGTACGGGTGAGGCAAATGAGCGCCGGCGCGCGCGCAACGTGGTGCGAGGCCACGTCCAGGCGCCGCCGGTCGACCGCATCGCCAAGCTCCCTCCGGTCGGCTCGGCCGACCACGCGCGCCTTCGGGAACGAGGCATCGAGGCCATCCGCAGCGGCGAGCTCGCGTTCTGCACCATGGCCGGCGGCATGGCGACGCGCATGGGCGGCATCGTCAAGGCGCTCGCCGAGGCCGCCTTCGGTCGCTCGTTCCTCGAGCTCCGTCTCGCGGAGAACCGCGTGACCACGGAGCTCGCCGGCAGCCCCGTTCCGTTGTGGCTGATGACGAGCGAAGCGACGCACGCGCCGATCGTCAAGGCGCTCGACGTCCTCCGCGCGCCGCCGCACGTCGCGGTGTTCATGCAGAATTTGTCGATGCGCCTCCAGCCGGACGGGCAGCTCTTCCGCGACGCCTCTGGCCAGCCGAGCCTGTACGCGACCGGGCACGGCGACTTGGTCGACGCGCTCCGTCGGAGCGGCCTGCTCGAGCGGTTCGTCGCCAATGGCGGCAAATGGGTCTGGATCACGAACATCGACAACCTCGGCGCGTCCGTCGATCCCGTGGTGCTCGGCCATTTCATCGAGACGTCCACGGAGCACGCGTACGACGTGCAATGCGAGGTCTGCCGGAAAGAGGGCGACAAGGGCGGCATCCCCGTGCTCGCCGAGGGCAAGCTCCAGGTGCTCGAGGAGTTCCGCCTCCCGTCCGACTTCGATCCGACGACCGTGAACGTCTTCAACACGAACACGTTCCTCGTCCGCGCCGAGCCGCTCGCGTCGCGACCGCTCGATTGGACGTATTTCGAGGTCGAGAAGGTGGTCGGCGGAGAGCCGGCGATCCAGTTCGAGCGCTTGCTCCAGGAGATCACGGCGCAGATGCCGTCGACGTACCTCGAGGTGCCGCGCGACGGAGAGGCTTCGCGGTTTTTGCCGGCGAAGAACTTCGAAGAGCTCGCGACGCGCCGCGCGGACATCGAACGTGTCGCGCGCTCGCGCGGCATGATTTGAGAGCGCGATCCTAACCGCCGGATTCGAGGCGCCGTCCGAACCCCCGGGAGGCGCGACGTGGCCGGGCCAGGCGTGCATCTGGCCGGGCCAGGTCGTCGTTCGTGCAACTCGGCGAAAAGATTCGGTCGAGCTCTCGGCACCCGCGCTGCAATGCCTCAGCGGCATGCACGCTGGGATGGAACGCGTTACCCTGTCGACGAGCGCGATGATGCCTTTCGACATTCGCTACCTCCGCCCGGTCAAGCCGGTGGCGTTTCCGCCGTCCGATCCGGAGTGGGACATGTCCGAAGGCACGCGTGCGGCATGCACGCTGGGATGGAACGCGTTACCCTGTCGACGAGCGCGATGATGCCTTTCGACATTCGCTACCTCCGCCCGGTCAAGCCGGTGGCGTTTCCGCCGTCCGATCCGGAGTGGGACATGTCCGAAGGCACGCGTCATTCGCGATTGTGCGAGATCCTCGCGCGGATCTTGCGGCAGGCGGTGGGCCTCGAATCGACGGTGGGGGCCGATCAGATGGTGTACTTCGACGCGTCGGATCCGAAGCGCAAATGCGCGCCGGACGCGTTCGTGAAGCTCGGCGTCCCGCAGGACGATTTCCCGTCGTGGAAGACGTGGAAGGGCGGGGTTCCGGAGGTGTGCGTGGAGATCTTGAGCAGCGACGGCGAGGAGAAGCTGACGCTCAAGGAGAAGCTCCGGCGATTCCACACGATGGGCGTGGGGGAGGTCGTCGTGTTCAACGCGGACAAGCCGAAGGGCAAACGACTTCGGGCGTGGGATTGGATCGAGGGAGACCTGGTCGAGCGCGTCGTCGAGCACGATCGGACGCCGTGCCGGGCGCTCGGCAAGTGGTTCGTCGTCGCGCCGTGCCCTGAGGAGCGCGAGTCGCACGCGCTGCGGCTCTCGGAGGACATGGAAGGGCGCGAGCTCGTGCCGACGCCGCTCGAGCGCGTGCGGGCCGAGGCCAGCGCGCGTGAAGCGAAGGAGCGTCTCGAGAGGGAACACGAGCGGCGTGCGAGGGAGCTCGCGGAGCTCGAAATCGAACGTGAGCGCGTCGAGAAAGAGCGGGCGCTCGCCGAGGTCGCCGCGCTGAAAAAGCAGCTCGAGGCCGCTACGGCGCCGCCGCGCAAGGCTTGAGCGAGGGCGTCGCGTTTGCCACGCAGACCGTCGCGGTTGGTGTAGCTTGAACCTTCCGTGAATTTCGAGATCGCCCACGAGTTCGACATCCCGATCGACGCGCTCTCCCTGGCGGCCATTTCTCCGCGGCTCGCGGAGACGATGGCCGGACACCTGGCGGATCGCGTGCGCATCGAGCAGGCCGAGCACACGCTCGAAGACCGCCAGCTGCGGCGCCATTGGGTGTGCCGCGCGAACGTGCACGTGCCGGCGTTCGTGCGCAAACACGTCACGCCCGAGATGATGGCTTGGGAGGAGCGGTCGACGTACGACATCGCGCGGCACACGTCGGAATGGGTCGTCGCGCCGCACGCGAACCCGGATTGGAAGAGCTATTTTACGGCGTCGGGCTCCTCGGTGCTCGAGGAGCTCGGAAGCGGGCGGACCAGGCGCACCGTTTCCGCCAAGATGGACCTTCGGATCCCGATGTTCCGCGGCGTCGTCGAGAAGTTGATCCTCAGCGAAGTCCGGAAGATGTTCGACGCGGAGGCCGAGGCCTTGAAGGAGCTCGCGACGCTCGTGTGAGCGCGCGACGCAGCACGGGTGAGTGGGAGGCGATCGTGAAAAGAAGGACGTCGCGGCGGCAATTCGGAACCATCGTCGGGCTCGCGAGCCTCGCCGCGTCGAGCGCGCCTGCGACCGCGAACGCCGCCCAGCCGTTCCCCGCGCGCGCCGAGCGCATCTTGGCGCCGGGTCGGAGCATCGCCGCGGACGATTCGGCCGAAGCGCTCGTCCTCAACCCGGCGAACCTTACGCACCTGCCGTCGTACGAGCTGCGCTGGACCGGCGTTCGATGCCCCGACACGCAGCGCGTCGCGTGCGGGCACTCGTTCGATTTCGCGACGCCGCTCTTCTGGGGGCTTTCGACGGGGCTCCGCGTCGACTGGGTGATGCCGCCGGGCGGCGCGCAGGGCGTCGGCTTCCCCTTCAACGGCATCGACTACACGTGGCTCACGTGGGGCATCGGCGCGAAGCTCGGCGAGCGCGTGAGCATCGGCGGCTCGCTCCAGTGGTCGTACTCGAGCAACCCCGTCACCGACGGCCTCTTCGGGATCACGGCCGGCCTCACGTACCGCCCGAGCACGCGCCTCGGGTTCGCCGTCGTGGCGCAAGACTTCAACGGCCCGAACACGGCGCGCGTCCCCACCACGGGCAACCCGGTCCTCGCCGGCTCGTACGTCGGCGCCATGGCCATCCGGCCCACGGGCACGCGCGCGCTCGAGCTCTCGCTCGAAGGGAAATACTACTCCGTCATCGACGATCTCCGGCCGCGCGCGGCGTTGGGGATCGACGTGCCCGGGTTCGGTCGCATCCGCGGTGACGTCGAGATCGCCGACATCGGCAGCGACGCTCGGCGCGGCATCCAAGCCACGGCGGGCGCAGAGATTTACCTCGGCGCGCTCTCGCTCGGCGGCGGCGCCCTCTTCGGCAGCGGCCTCGGCACGAACACCTCCGTCGGCGAATACGCGACCGCGTCGATCGCCGGCTACCGGCGCGACGGCGTCCCGGTCCCCGAGCACGGCGTCTCGATCCGCCTCGAGTCGACGCCCGGCAACCGGAGCCACGTCCGGCTCTTGCGTCGCCTCTGGGGCCTCGCGGAGGACAAGGAGATCGCCTCGGTCACGATGATCGTGCGCGCCGAGCCCGCGACGACCTTCGCGCACGCCGAAGAGCTCGCCGACGCCTTCCGCTACCTCCGCGCGCACGGCAAGAAGGTCGTCTGCAGCTTCGAGGACGCGGGGGCGAAGGCGCTCTACGCGTGCGCGAGCGCCAACCGCATCGTCGTCAACCCCGCGGGTGGCATCCGCTACTCGGGCCTCAAGACGACACACATGTATCTTGCAGGTTTGCTCGACAAGATCGGCGTGAAGGCCGAGTTCGTGCGCATCGGCGCGCACAAGAGCGCGCCCGAGCAGTTCATGAACGAGCACGCGAGCGACGTGGCGCGCGCCGACCAGGAAGACATGCTGCGCAACTACGAGGCCGTCTTCGCGCGCAACATGGAGCTCTACCGGCGCATCCCGCAGGACCGGTTCCGCGCGATCTCGGCGAAGGGCCCGTTCATCGCGAGCGAGGCGAAGGAGGCCGGCCTGGTCGACGGCTTCGCGTTCGACGACGAGCTCGATCGCGTCACGCAAGAGACCGTCGGCCGGAACGTGCGCGTCGTGAAGTTTCAGTCCGAGACGCGCGAGCCCGAGCGCTTCGGTCCGCGCGGGACCGTGGGGCTCCTCTACGTCGACGGGGACATCATCGACGGGCGATCGCGCACGGTGCCGCTGCTCGACATGAAGCTCGTCGGCTCGTACACGATCGCCGAGACGATCCAGAAGCTCCGCGACGATCGCGACATCAAGGCCGTCGTGCTGCGCATCGAGAGCCCCGGCGGCTCGTCGATGGCGGCGGACGTCATGTGGCGCGAGCTCGTGAAGCTCGCGGAGAAGAAGCCGCTCATCGTGTCGATGGGATCGGTCGCGGCGAGCGGCGGCTACTACGTCGCGGCGCCGGCGCACCGCATCTTCGCGCTGCCGCTGACGGTCACCGGGTCGATCGGGATCTTCTACGGCAAGGCCGACGTGAGCGGTCTGCTCGGCAAGATCGGCGTCAACGTCGAGGTCCGCAAGACGACGGAGCGCGCGGACGCCGAGTCGTTCTACCGCGGCTTCACCGCCGACGAGCGGCGGGAGCTCTCGGTCAAGGTCGGGCAGTTCTACGACGTCTTCCTCGATCGCGTCGCGCAAGGCCGGCACATGACGAAGGCGGCCGTCGACGCGGTCGGGCAGGGGCGCGTGTGGGCGGGGCAGCAGGCCATCCAGCGCGGCCTCGTGGACGAGATGGGCGGCCTGCGGAACGCCATCGAAGCGGCGCGACGCGCGGCGCACTTGCCGGACGACGCGCCGGTCGAAGAGTTCCCGCCGGAAGAGACGTCGCTCCTCGAGTACGCGCTCGAGATGGCCGGCGTGAGGGCGAACGCGGGCGCCGCCATCTCGGGGCTGCCGCTGCCGGTCAAGGAGCTCCTCCGCGGGATCGCGCCGCTCGCCCTCTACGGCGACGGACAGGCGATGGCGCGCATGGAGTGGGTGCCGGCCGAAGACACGGTCGGCGTCGAGGACGAGTAACGCCTACTTGTTCACGAGCGCGTAGACGACGCCGAGCACCGTGATGAGGACGCCCATGATGCTCTCGCCGGCGATGAGGCCGCTCGCGATCGGGATCGTGAGCTCTTCGCCGGCCTCGGGGCGCTTCTTCGCGAACCGCCACGCGATCACGGCGCCGAGGAACATGCTGATCGCGTTCCACGCCGGAATGACGAACGCGAGGCCGATGCCCGTCGGCGACGGGATGAGGTGGCGGTGCTTCGGGAACTTGCGCTCGAGGAGCGTGACGACGATGCCGACGAGCGCGCCGACGACGATGGCCCAGAGCGCGGTCGGGTCGAGCGAGTGCACGCCCTTCGCGAGGAGCTCGGCGACGGCCTTCCAGACCTGCGCGGCGGGCGCGGGGAACTTCTCGCCGCCGATCGCGTCGGCGTTCGGGACGAGCAGGTAGAAGCCGGGGACGGCGACGAGCGTGCCCGCGAAGACGCCGAAGAACTGCGCGATGAATTGCCGCCTCGGGTTCGCGCCGAGCAGGTAGCCGCTCTTCAAATCGGTGAGGAGATCGGCCGACGAGCCGGCGACGGCCGCGGTGACGTTCGCGGTCATCAGGTTCGCCGTGATGTTCTGCGGGAGGAGCGCGCCGTACGTGAGCTGCGTGATCTTGCCGAGCGCGCCGATGGGCGTCGTGTCCGTCTCGCCCGTCGCGCGGCACGCGACGATGGCGAGGACGCTGCTCAGCACCACGGACAGGACGCCGAGCCAGATCGGGATCTGGAACGCCCAGTGGATGAGCGCGACGCATCCGGCCGACGACGCGACGACGCCGGTGACGAACCACGACGTCGGCACCTCGATCTTCGCCATCGGGTCGTCGATCGCGCCGGCGCTCTTCGGCTTGAACATCGACGACAGACCCGACAACGCGCGCGCGAGCGTGCGCCACTGGAGGCCGAAATTGAGGAGCGCCGCCGCCGTCATGAGCGAGACGCCGCCCCAGACGCTCCACGAGACGATGGCGCGGTAGCCGAGGACGTTGATGACCGTGCCCGTGCCGCTCGCGGCGGGCAGGTGGTGCATGATGGGCGCGAAGACGCCGTAGCAGAGGATCGCGCCGACCATCATCGAGGTGGCGACGCGCAGGCCGATGATGGCGCCGGCGCCGACCATGACGGTCGAGAGCTCGACGCAGAACGTGTAGCCCGTCGGCGCGAAGATCGTCGCGGCCGACGCGAGGCCCACCTTCGTGAGGCCGTCGGCGATGGGCAAGAAGTTCGGGAGCGTGACGGCGTGCGCCCAACTCCCCCAGTGGAACATGCCCGTGAACGTTTCCATGCCGTCGCGGAAGAACGCGACGACCGCGCCGATGCCCATCGACACGAACAGCGCCTTGGCTTTCCGGACGGCGGCTTCCCCGGCCGTGAAGAGCGAGCGCAGCGTCTCGGCGGCGGCCGTGCCCGAGGGGAAGGGGAGCTGCTCGACGTTGATCATCGTCCGCTTCATCGGGATGGCGATGAACACGCCCAGCATCGCGAGGCAGAAGACGAGCGCCATCGTCAGCGTCCACGGCAAGTGATGCCCCGTGATCATGACGAACGCGGAGAACGCCGACACGAGCGTGCCGCCCGTCGAATAGCCCGCCGCAGAAGCTGTACTCTGCATGCAGTTGTTCTCGAGCAGCGTCGGCTCGCTCCCGAGCACCGGGCGGAGGCCCTTGAAGATCGCCCAGCTCATGATGCACGCCGTGATGGCGACGCCGAGGCCCCAGCCGGTCTTGAGGCCGACGTAGAGGTTCGAGAACGCCATGAACGAGCCGAGCACGAAGCCCATGACGACGGCCCGGACCGTGAGCTGCGGCGTGTCGCCTTGGTAGACGTCGCGGAGCCACACGCGCTCGGGATCTTCGTTCGCTCCCGCGCCGGGGCCGGCGTTCGCGTCGTGCCCCGGGGGCTTGGTCGAATCGGACTTCGTGACGTCGGGGGTCTCGGCGGCGTCGGGCATCGGAGATCCTCTGCGGCTGTTCGGTCTGTGGCTATTCGGTGGCGCGGGCCAGTTCGGCGAGCTTCGTGACCGTGTTGAGGTTCCGGCCGGTGCCCTTGCTCATCAAAGGAAACTTGAGCTTCGAGTCCGCCATGCCATCCCCGTAATGGATGAACACCTCGCGCTCGGAGAGACGGATCTCTTCGCTCCCCGGGATCTTCACGTCGTCGAGCGCGTTCTTCGGGGGCGCTTCGTTCAAGAAGAGAACGATGAGGCGCTTCGGATCGGCCTTCGGGAACGGGTTTCGCGCGATGACGTCGTCGAGCTCGTCGGCCGTACGAAGGACGACCCCGACGGGTTTGCCCATCTTCGCGTGAAGGATCTTTTCGAGCTTCGCGAGCACGCTCTTTTCGGCGAGCTTGCTCTCGAAGAGGACGTTCCCCGATTGGATGTACGTTCGCACCGAGGCGAATCCGGCCTCTTCGCAGAGCGTCCGGAGCTCGCTCATCGGGAGTTTGCCCGTTCCGCCGACGTTGACGGCCCGAAGCAAGGCGACGAAGGTTTTCATCGGCTTCCTCGGCCGTCCCTCGAACCCCCGGCCCCGAGATTCGCACGCGTCGTGCTCATCGCGGGGGTTGTACCACAAGGTGCGTCGACCCGGCGAAGCTCAGAGCGCGAGCGGGCAGGTGAGGCTCGTCCCCGCGTGGTACAGCGGATCGAAGAACTCGACGCTGGCGCCTCGAATCGGAGATGCGCTGACCAACTCGACGATCACCTGACCGTTCCTTCGCAACCGGAACGTCGGCGTCCCGGCGGCGAGCGGCGCGCGAAGCGACTGGATGCCCGCGGGGACCTCTTGCGCCGCCGTCGCGCCGCCGATCGTGATCTCCAGCGTGCCGGGCGACGTGAGGAACCCGAGCAACTCGATCTCGTCCCGACCGGTCGTTCCGTTGAACGTCGTGAAAGGCTTTCCCTTCGTCACGGTCGCGTTCACGGGGTTCGTGCGATGCACGTAGTAGAGCGCGTCACGGACGATGGGCGGCGCTTGCCCCGTCTTGAACCACGCCGTGAAATACCCGGTGAGATCGTAGAACGCGTGGTTCGTGCGCGACGACGGCGAGATTTCGCTGTCTTCGGAATAGTCGTTCCACGTGATCATCTGGACGAGATCCGCGCCGCCCGTGATCGCGGCGTCCCACCCTTGCCGGAAGGTCTTCGAGTTCTCGAATTCGACGTACGAGCGATCTTTGGGACGACCGTCTTGCGGGCCGACGGGGTTCATCCACGCGAGGCCCTTGGCGTGCGCTCGCTCGGCGGATTCGGCGCCCGCGTAGGTCGAGGCCGGGGTCCGGTAGGCCCACGTCGTCGGCGCGTGGACCGGCACGTTCGCCGCGAGGAGCGCGTCGGTGTCGGATCTCCAATCGCCGGTCGGCATCGGCACGAAGGCCACCGAAACCCCTTTCGCCGCGAGCGCGTCGAGCGTGCTCTTCCAGAACGCCGCGCTCCGTTGCGAGGCGCCCCCCGTCGCGTAGAACGCCGCCATCACGAGCCGGCCGTCGTCGAGGTGCCACATCGACGGATCGCCGGCGACGCGCGGAACGCTCGTGACGATGGCGTTCCTCGCGGTCTCGTCGGTGCCGCCGAAATCTTCCGCCGTCATGTCGATCGTGAGCAGCACGCGGAACGTCGGCACGGCGCGCGGTATCGCGTGCAGCAACTTCGTCAACCGATCCCAATGCGTCCCCGACGTCGCGAGGAGATCGTAGGTGAATCCGTCGAGCCCGATCGCCGCCGCGCGGCGCACCTCGACTTCGAGGTTCGCCTCCTCCCATCCGTCGTCGGGACGCGGAGCTTGCGGCACGGGACGCTCGTTGATGAAGCCACCGCCTTCGTAGAACTTTCCGTTCTCTCCTTCGGGTCGAAGGTAGTGCGTCGCGTAGTAGTCCGCGTCCGGGGGCTGGTTGTCGATCGACAGCGGAAACGGCGAGAAATAGTGCGCGAAGACCTTCTTCTTCGACGCGCGCAAGGTCTCTTGCGGAGGGGCGTCGTAAGGCCAACATGGTGTCGACGAAGCTCCGGCTTCGTTCGAAGCGTCGCGGGCGCCTGGCGTCGACGCGTCATCGGTCGGCGAAGGATCCCCGCCGTCGACGGGTGACGAGGTATCCACGGGGGAGGGCGCGCCGTCGGCCCCGCCGCACGCGGCGAATCCAAGGCACGTCGGGACGAAGATGGAT